>NZ_BAAHYN010000016.1:0-107226 GCF_054657535.1 Desulfosporosinus burensis | reverse complement strand
TAACTTGAAGAAGATGATTCGCTCATGATTTTATTTTGAAACTCTTTCGAGTTTCTCTCATTGGCTGTCCTTGTTGTTTAGTTTTCAAAGACCATGACTCTTTAGCCGTTTTGCGGCCGGATTTACATCTTAGCATTTCCAACTCTCGTTGTCAATAACTAATTTCCGTAAGTTTTGATCAAGTAGCTTGAAGCCTTGACTCCTTACATTTCGATCACTGTGCTTCTTAGCTCATTTGAGCCGGATACATATCTTAGCATTTACAACTTCAGTTGTCAACCAGTAATTTACTTCATCTTAAATTGAAAAGTTCGGAGCTTTTGCTCCGTTTGCTTTCCAGTCGTTGTGCGTTTTTAGGCGCTCAGTAAGAATACACCCTTTAGCATGTGCTGTCAACTGTTATTTTATTTCGAACATTGGATACTCGTATGACCCTCGGATGACACCATACTCTTTGTCCCCTAAAAATTCATAATGGTGTTCACCAACGCCTGGAGCTTCCTCCGCCTCCACCTGAACCACCACCGCCACCGAATCCGCCACCACCACCGCCTCTGCCCCGGAATAACATTCCCAATATCAAGCCGAAGAAGAAACCGTTAAACAAGCGCTGATCAACCCAAAACAACAGGATGATCAGGATAAAGAAAATAACTTTAGCCCAGGTTGGCAGGGGCTCATCTGTTGCGGATGAGGATGAATTGGGAAACGCTTGTGGCGAATTGATTTCTAAGGTTACTTGATACTCTTTAGCCACTTCAAGGGCTAAGGCACTGTATCCATTTAGAATTCCCTGATCGTAATCATTATTTTGAAAAAGCGGGATCATATACTCATCTTGAATTTGACCCGTCTTGGCATCCGGCAAGACTCCTTCCAGCCCGTAACCGACCTCAATCCGAGAGGCTCGATCCGTTGGAGACACAAGAATGAGCAGTCCATTGTTCAATTTTTCATCACCGATCCCCCATCCCCGCAAGATAGCTAAGGCATGTTCCTCAGGTGATGTTCCGTTCAGACTTTTTACCGTGACGACCACGATCTGAGCCTTCGTTTTTTGCTCTAGAGCGGCAGACGTTCGCACAATCATTTGTTCCGTAGTTTGATCCAGAACGTCGGCCTGATCTAAAACGAAAAATTCACTGCTCGGCCGGGGGATGGGAAGGTTATCCGCCCTCAAGGGGGATGCTATCGTAAGTAAAAACAAAACTAACAGCGCAAGAAGGGGTATCCTCTTCATGGGCTTCATTCCCTTCATAAAAACCTTCTAACTTTAAAACTTGACCGCAGGGACATTGTTTACATTGGTATTCGGCTTGAAGTACTCTCTTTGCCCAAAGCCCAAGATTCCGGCATATAGGGATGTGGGAACCGTCTTGATTTTAGTATTGTAGCTCTGCACAGAATTATTATAGTCCATTCGAGCGGTAGCAATGCGGTTTTCTGTCCCGGCTAGCTCATCTTGTAAGGCCCGAAAGTTTGCATCCGATTTGAGCTGAGGATAACTTTCGGATATGGCTAATAATCTTCCTAGAGCACCAGTTAATGCCTGATCAGCTTGAGCTGCATCTCCTACCGTTGCAGCACCGGCTAATTTTGCCCTTGCTTCAGCAACTGCGGTAAAAACTTCTTTTTCCTGCGAAGCATATCCCTTTACGGTCTCTACTAAATTAGGAATCAAATCTGCTCTGCGCTGCAACTGGTTTTGAACCTGACTCCAACTTCCATTAACACTTTCCGAGATCTTTACTAGATTATTGTAACCAGAGATCATCATCACTACCAGAAGGACAATTATACCTATTGGAACTAACCATTTTTTCATCATAAAACGCCTCCTATATTAGGTATACCAAATTCACCTCTAGTTTAACATTAGATTTGAGCTCTAACAACTAATATAAGGAAAGTAAGAGTAACAATCGATCAACGTTAACGTCGTTTTTTAGTAGTTAACGTCGTAGTTAGTCTTTAATTAGGATTGTAAGACTTTTCTTATTAAATTTTATCCTTATTATCCCAATATTAACAACATTTAATTTAAGGTAAAGAAGTTTTGACTAGATTGGGTGCCTTTAAGGATAATTCTTCTCTTAGTGTTAACCAAGCTAACCAAAGTTTCAAACGATTTGGGTATGATTAGTTAACGGATTATAGAGATAGATTACAAAAGTGTTGACTAGTTAACACTTTTGTAATCTAAAAATGGCTATTTGCTCTATTTTTCGCTTTGGCATTGTTTTTGCAATACAAATTGTGGAGAGACAATGTTCCGATTGACTGAGCTTGTGATAGTTATTATTAGAATAATACAGATAAGCGTCTAAAAACTAACGATAGGGAGGAATAACGAAGTAGCTAGCTTATCAATCTCAGTACTTTTACTAGAAATTTTACTAAATTTGAAAATATTTTAAAGGAGGATTTATATTTATGACATCTTATTTTGGAGCAGTAAAAGAGCAATTAAAAGATCGGAAAGTAGCTTTTCTAGTGATTATCTTCACAGTAGCAAGACTAATTTATGGATGGTCATGGTTTCAGGCTGGACTTCATAAACTAGCTTGGTTTAGTGATGGTAAACTTAATTCAACTGGAAAAATTGGAACTCTTATTAAAAATATAGCGGGTCCGGAAGTTAAGAGTTTTGATCCACTTTATATTAACAAAGCATGGGCTTGGGTTGCCCAAAATATCTTCCAAGGCATGCCAGGGGTAACTGATGGCTTAGTGGTTATTCTTGAAATAGCCGTTGGTTTAAGTATGATTTTAGGATTAAGAATATTCTGGACTGCTATCATAGCAATGTTCATGAATGTACAGTTCATAGCTGGCGCATCATTTAATAACTTCGGTTATATTTGGACTAACCTTGCTATGATGGAATTTGCAAAATATGCCGAACTTCTTGGAGTAGATGGATACCTTAAATATAAACAAAACAAGGCTTATTAAACGAAAACAAGCCGAACTTTGCTGTTGTTACAGGAAAGCAAGTACAAATACTATGTATGATTTTGTAAATAATAAAGTTATTATAGCAAAAACCTTAGAATAAAATTCTAAGGTTTTTGCTATTAAATGACAATGACTTATGACTAACAATATCCAGACAGCAGCTTACGATTGAAGACCAAGACGCTTTAATTTTTTCCATAAGCCAGTACGTGTAATCCCTAAATAATTCGCTATTGCTGTCTTATTTCCCTCAAATTCGCTTAACAAGCGTTCAAGTTTCTGATACTCCGTCTCCGCTTCATTGCCATCTTGAGTGTACAATTCAGGGGGAAGATCCCGGGAGTGAATCACTTGACCTTCAACAAAAACAAACAGTCGGTTGATCACATTTTGAAGTTGGCGTACATTTCCAGGCCACGAATATTTAAGAAACTGAACTCTCGCTTCAGGTGAGAGAAGCTTTACTGGCGTTCCGTGTGTTCTAGATAAAAAATGAAGCATGCTTAGGGCTAATTCAAGGATATCCATACCGCGTAGGCGTAAGGGTGGAAGCTGTAGTTCTATAGCATTTAGGCGATACAGTAAGTCTTCCCGGAATTCTCCTTGTTTGACCATTAACTTAAGATCACGGTGAGTTGCTGAGATAATTCGCACATGAACTGGAATGGGTTTACTCGACCCCAGCGGCTCTACTTCCTGCTCTTGAACCACTCGTAAGAGCTTTGCTTGTAGTTCCAAAGACAGCTCTCCAATTTCATCCAAAAAAATTGTTCCCTCATCCGCTAACAGAAATTTCCCTTTTTTACCACCCTTTAACCCTCCGGTAAATGCACCTTCCTTATAGCCAAAGAGCTCAGACTCTAAAAGATTAGGAGGTATTGCAGCAGCGTTAACAACAATAAACGGACCTTTTGAGGAAGGGCCAAATTGATGAATAGCTTTGGCAAACAGTTCTTTACCAGTTCCTGTCTCCCCAGTAATCAGGATCGGAAAATCGTATTTAGCTGCGACTGAGGCTTGGTGAACGGTATTCCGGACAACTTCTGATGAACCTATAATCTGTTCAAACCCCTTTGGAACAGGGGAAATTTGTATCCTCTGCGGACTCGTTTCAACCTGGATATCTTGGGGCATATTCGAAAGAATAAGGCCGAGATGGTCTGAGGCGAACTTAAAAATACCTGCTGCAGCTAACGATAAAGCAAATTCGTCTGAAGTTACCCCAGTAAGTGCGGCAATGATTTTTCCTTCTTGGTTTTCAATCGGTGCATATAGAATCGCCGTTATACCTTGACCACCTATACCTAGTTCGATACTTTGAAAACGAGGATCTGCAAGATTAAAGGCGACAATACTCTTTGACTTGATCATTTCCTGAATTCCAGTATTTGAGAGGAAGGTGCATTTACCTTGTCCCTCAAAGGTTTTGCATGCTCCTGCAATACATGTACACTGTTCCCCTTCTTGATCGATAAGACAAATTCCGACACGCTCTATTTTAGAATTCAGACCTAATTGAGTACAATATTGATCCAAAAATTCGTGCGTAAAGTGACCTGAAACAGTCGATGTTATCGTTTGAAGCAGGGTTGAGGTACCCAATGTTTGAAACTCATGTTGAAGCTGGACACCCGCATAGAAAAAAGACTGGGCTACTAACTTTGCAAGAATCTCAAAAAACATGGCATCTTCGATTTGAAATCGTCCTGCCTCCGAACTAGCTAAGAGAATCGCTCCGATCACCCCATGATCATAGATAATCGGAACTCTGAGAATAGATCGGAATCCTGTTCGATAGAGTTGGGGATCCTCTCGAAAAGAGAACCCCTCTGAAGACAAGGTTTCCACAAGATGCAATGCTTCATTTTGAAATATCCACCCCAATCCGGAGTCCGTTATGGAGCGATAGGCGGTATGCAAGGTCCCTTCAACCTCTATCCCAATAGAGTATTCATAGGTATACTTGCGAAGGGTTCGATCCACCCTCATCAAATCAAATCGTTCAAACGTAGCAGCTTCTTGTACAAGACTAGCGATGCGTTGACTCACAACGCTGGGATCGGCCGTAAAATCTTCAAGGATTTGTTCAAAGGGAGAGGGGAGATGGGTAAGAAAATCCACCTCATCACCAATTAGAACAAGTCTGTCACTCGTTCCATTGGCAAGAAAGACTTGAACAAACAAAACCTCACCTGACGGTAAAATCCTAGATTCCACTAAAGATGGATCCGAATAATCATCGAGGATTTTAAGTAAAAAGTTTGTACTGAGTTTTTTTAGCAAACCTTGACCTTGAAGATTTGTAAGTGTAACCTGTTGCTCTGCATTAACTCGGATTATGGCATAGGGAAATTGATCTAACAGTTGTTTTTTCATGGTTGATTTCTCCTTAGCCAAGCTTATCTAGACAAAAAATATTGCTTTTTGTCGATTATACGACACTTCTTTTAGTATTACTACCTAAAAATAGTGTATAAGTTAATAATGTTGACCCCAATAAGATGAAAAGTTAACAACAAATTCATCAGCCTGAACAAATTCAGCCGCAGCTTCTACGTAAGGCTTTCAAGGTGCGATTTTACTAGTTCATCAATCTCTTGAATACTGGAGCTAATTATTTCAACGTGATCTTCAACAGGATTGATACTGTTCACTGTAACAACTCCCTTCAAAATCTCCCTAGTTCAATTCGACATCTCTACAAAATCAATCCATTGGCCGCCGAACCCTTTCCAGCGCATATTGTTGAGGTAATGCACTCCCCGTGAGTTTATAATTTTAAAAAATAAGGCATTCTGGAAGGTGCCCTTTGGCAAATCGCTCGGGATGGAATAAACTAACGTCGATCAGCTCAGTTCTGCCGTTCAAGATTAAGTCTGCCATGATTTGCCCAGCGGCAGGAGCGTGCATAAAGCCGTGCCCGCTGAACCCGTTAGCCAAAAAGAATCCTTTCAATTCCATTGCTTCGCCTGGGCAGCATACGGACCAGCCGCATTCACGATGAGTGGGCTCCAAATCGTCCCCTGCTTGGTTTGGACACCTTTAATAGTATCTCCATGATGAATGATTTTTGTAGCTTCCCGGCCAAAATGAACCTCAGCACCTTGACGGCGCACCGCTGCATAAAGTGCTGCCAAAACAGCAAACGGGTCAGCATAGGCATCCCACGGGCACAATGTTCCGCCCAGAAAGCGGTCTCTATTGAGATATGGGAAATTGCTTAGTAGTTCTTCATGGTTTAAGATTTTCATGGGGATACTTTCTGACTTAGCTTGTTCCGTTGTCAATTGCAAATGATTCCACAATACCTTATTAGCGGCCAACATTAAATACCCTTTTCTACGTACCAAATTGGGGTATCAAAAGCCGACTCGAAATTACGGAAGAAATCTCTACCGAGAAGACTTAGACGTCGAAGCTGGGGACTGCTGAATTGATAGCGGATACCGCCAGTGCCTTTGCCGGTAGAACCCAAGCCCAGTATTTTCTCCTTTTCCAATACGGTGATCGATAGTTTGGGATCTGCCTCCAGAATATGATAAGCAATGCTTAAGCCAACAATACCAGCACCAATAATTATAATATCTGGATTATGCTGTTTACTACTAATGTTCATTATGTTTCACCTGCCTGCAAATCCGTAACCCAGATTGACAATTAATGCACAAATCACTGCTAAAAGTAAGCCTTGGCGCAATGAAATCCGATTGTACAGCCAACCAGTAAAAAGGGTTAATTGGCAAACGAATAAAACGATTAATGGAAAGTAGTATACCTACCTCCCACAGAGAATCTAAACCTGCTCTAGATAATCCTTCTGAATAAACCACTACCTCGCAAAGCTTTCTTCAATCTCCTCTGAAATCGTGAAAATACATCCATGAACATGCAAAAAGCCAGAGCGTTCAACTTATTTGACGTTCTGGCTTTTAAATATCAACTATACTTCTTGCTTGTGTTATTACAGCACATTTAGGTTATTGATCAACGATTAGAATACTTAAGTTCGCTACCGGAGCGCCGTTCGTCAGATCCCTAGTCCCTGTCTTAACATAGTTAACCGTGACGTAAGCATCAGTACTCACAATTGATGAGCTCAGAGCCAGAGTTACCTTTGTACCGGATACCGTAACTTTGGTAATTGTCGGGTTCGACGCTACCCCCACTACCTTAAAAGCTTCCGGATCGCCAATCGAGCCAATCAAAGCCTTGTTCATCGTTAAGACAATGTGTCTGCTGTCCGATATCGCCGCGCTAGACACGGTAGCTGCCAAAGGAACAACTACATTTTGCGCTGTTCCGAAGTAATAGCCGCCTTTCGCCGCTGTTACCGTATAGGTATGACCAGCCGTTAACGTTGCGGAAATCTTATAGGTCGCGCCACTATTCGTTGTCAAGGCCGAGCTGATCGTCACGCGTGTGCCGCCATTCATCAGTATGAAATCACTTGCGTTTAAACCATTCAATGCCGGGTTTACTGCCAGGGTAAACCCTGTAGTCGAAGGTTCACTCACCGTCAACGCTTCTGAGGGTGTTGTTGTTTCTTCATCGTTTTCTAACACATCATTAATTCTATCGATCAGGCGTTGCGGAACTGCGCCTTCTCCGCCTACAAACGTTAACTTGGGGATGCACATTATTATTTCTTAGCATGACCAAATAGTCGTTTAGACTCTTCGGCAAATTATTACTCTTGGGATCTACCAAAAGAATGGGTGCATTATGAGTAGCCGCAAGCGTGCTACCAGAGAGTGCATCCGCAAAATCAAAGCCATTAGCAACATAAATTTGAGTAGGATTTGGATAGAATTTATTTAAGATTAACGCTAAGGTTTCAAAACGATCATAACCACCCAGGCGTTGGATTTTTGAATTGGGCGATAGGGTTTGGATTTGCTTGTATACGCCATTATTGATAATCCCTTCCCCACCGACGATATAAATATCGGTTGGTTGGTCGCTGATCAAAAACTCCTGAACGGATTGAGGAAGGTTAGAGGGATTATAGGGATTTTTAAGATTGTATTCCTAATATCGAGCCAGGTTATTGTACTCCATTTCTTTAACTTCAAAATTATACCATTCGAAATCTCCCGTTTTAAATTTCCAAGTGATATATCCTTGCGACGGGATTTTAAAGCCCTCGAATTCCTTATATTCTTTCATCTCGCAAGACCAAGTTTCCATTCGGTACTCCCCATCAAAATCGCCATAACGCTGGGCAACGAAGCTTAAAATTTCTCCTTTCTCGTTAAACGTATAGACTCCCGATGCGCTTACCCCCCTATAACTCATGGTTACTTTAGCTGAGCTTGAGTCGATCTCTTCCCATTGGATATATTCACTAAGGGCTGCTGTAGGGAACCACATGATCTCTGCTAGATAGCGTAAGAGTGTTCCTTGGTCGATTTCTTTACCGCTCCCATCGGCAACCGTTTTAAGCGATAAAAGTTTAATGAGTAAATTACCACGACCCTCAGTATATTTATCCCTTCCCACGATGTGAAAAAGAGGCGCCATTTTAATGTCGACAGTCCAAATAAATCCGGGTTCTTCCGTTCTAAAGTACTGCTCAACTTGGGCATTCATCCAGGGCTGATTCTCTTTCAATCTTAAAGTAACCTCTTGCTTGGTGCGTGCCGAGACGATTTTCTCCTTACCGACGACTTGTGAGTTTTGCAACCAATTTTGAACAGGACTTGGTAATCCGTTCAAGTCGTTCTCACTGACGACTTCGTGCTTATTTCTTACAGCCTCATAGAACGTTTCCACTTCCTTCTTAACACTTTGATTGAAGTGGTAATGAGCGATCATTGAAGCGATCACAACCATCAATACAAGAATGAGGAGTCCGCTTATGATCATAAGAACAACCTTGGGCATAATTCAATTCAATCCTCCTCTCAAATTTAGGGGTCTGCCTTGCTTCTTGACTCATCCTTTTAAGTTTCTTCCATCTTGGTTAAATTAGATAACATTTTAACAAGCACTGCTCTTACTTTTGAAAGCTCATCTTTTTCAATGTCTTTAAAAACGGCTTCAATAAAAGCAACCCCCTTCCCTTCAGTTTTCGCCCAAAAAGCATAGCTTTCATCCGTTAAACTAATCTTAGTGGCTCTGGCATCTTTTTTGTCCTTTTCTAATTTAAGTAAACCCTTTTGCTCAAGTTTTAATGCAACTTGTTTAACATTTTGATGAGAACTTCCCATTTCTTTGGCAACCTCTTTAATAGTGGGTGGTTCGTCAAAAAGACTATCGATTACCACTGATAGCAACCACTGTTTAGTTGTAATATCATGATTGTTTAGTTCTCTTTCAAGTAAAGTATCCATTCTATTTGCAACCACGAAGATAGAACCAAAAATATATTGACCATCTTCCATTTTATCAAGCTTGCTCAACTATAATCCCTCCACAACAAAAATATAGGTAATATATTACCTATATTGGATAATATATTACCTTATTTTTAAAATGTCAATTCTTTTACCAAATTAATTAAGTGCCCCTCATAGTTCCATAGAACCAACAGTAGAAGGGACAATTAGCTTAGCTTCAGTCTTCGATTGGATTTCCTCAACAGTGACGCCCGGAGCTAATTCTTTCAGAACGATGCCATCTTTAGTTACTTTCATAACGCCTAGTTCAGTGACTATATAATCAACCTCATTAGCGGCGGTGAGTGGCAGTGTACATTTTTTCAGAATTTTAGGGGCACCTTTTTTAGTGGTGTGTTCCATAGCAATAATTACTTTCCGTGCTCCAGCTGCTAGATCCATAGCCCCACCCATACCAGGCACCATTTTACCTGGAACCATCCAGTTAGCCAGGTTTCCTTTTTCATCGACTTCCAAGGCACCTAGAACCGTAGCAGCCAAGTGCCCTCCTCTAATAAGTGCAAAGGACGTAGCACTGTCAAAACATACACCACCTGGGAGAATCGTTACAGGAGCTGCACCTGCGTTAACCACGTCTTTGTCTTCCTGATCTTGCGAGGGAGTAGGGCCTAGCCCGATAAAACCATTCTCAGACTGAAGCATAATGTTGCTCCCGGCAGGTATATAGTTTGCTACAGCCGTAGGCATCCCGATTCCCAGGTTTACTAAGTCGCCTTCTTTAAAGAAACGGGCTACTCTTTTGGCAATTATTTCACGCGGATTAGACATTTTCCTACTCCTCCTTAACCCTTTACTATCATGTCTACGACTGCACCTGGTGTGATAATCTCATCAGGATCAAGCATCCCTATTTCGACGATCTCTTCCACTTCAACAATCACGAAATCTGCAGCCATTGCCATAACGGGGTTAAAGTTTCTGGAAGTACGACGATAGACTAGGTTGCCATTTTTGTCAGCTTTCCAGGCTTTTATTAAAGCGATATCGGCTCTTAAAGGCAGCTCCAAAAGGTAGGTTCTTCCACCTTTAGTTATTTTATCTTTGCCTTCTTCGACAATTGTTCCTAAACCAGTAGGGGTAAGAAAGCCTCCTAGCCCAGCACCTGCAGAACGTATTCTTTCCGCTAGAGTGCCCTGAGGAACCAACTCAACTTCCATCTCCTTGGCATGCATTTGTCGTCCTGTTTCGGGGTTAGTGCCGACATGAGAAACAATGACTTTGCTGGTCTGCTTATTGACTACCAGCTTACCAACGCCTTTACCAGGAAAAGCTGTATCATTGGCTATTACCGTAAGATTCTTAACACCCTTCTCCACTAGACCGTCCACCAGACTCTCTGGAGTTCCTGTACCTAGAAATCCACCAATCATCACCCATTGGTTGTCGGTAAATCTAGCTAGAGCATCTTCCCTCTTAGCTACTTTACTCATAATTCTCCCCTCCTTTGGTTTATGATCAGGTTTACCATATTTCATACGTGAAAGCTGCATCTTGTAATCCTTTAACAGATGTCAGGAGGAACAATAGGGCTTCTCTTCTCTTCTCTTCTCTTCTTTTCTTTTCTTTTCTTTTCTTTTCTTTTCTTTTCTTTATCATTAACTTGGGAGCAAAGGATAGCTAGAGTTGCTATCCTTTCCCTACATTAATTATTATTTGGACAAGGCCAGTATTTCCCTGGCTTCAGCAGGTGTAGCAGGTTGAAGGTCTAACTCAGTCATGATCCTGACCATCTTCGCCACTAATTCACCATTGTTCTTAGCCAAGACTCCTTTACCTAGATATAAATTGTCTTCCATACCTACTCTAACGTGTCCGCCTAGGATAAGAGACATTGTAGTAGCAGGGAATTCAGCCTTGCCCGCTCCGATTACAGACCAGTTATACTTGCCAGTACCAAAGAGTCGTTCGGCTGTAGTATGCAGGTTCATGATGTCATAAGGAGTCGAACCGATGCCACCTAAGATACCAGTTACATACTGCATAGTAATAGGAGGTTTGACGATCCCTTTCTGGAGTAGATAAGCAATGCTGTACAGGTGACCCACGTCATAGACTTCCAGTTCAGGTTTGGTTCCGTTTTCATTCATGATTGTAATCATGGTTTCCATGGCGGCAAAGGTGTTTTCAAAGATAAAGCTCTTCGTCATATTAAGCATGGCCGGCTCCCAAGGGAACTTGAACTCTTTAATCTTGTCTGCGACAGGGAATAAGCCCCAGTTGATAGAACCAGCATTCATGGAAGCCAGTTCAGGTTTGAATTCGGGAACGACAGCTACTCGTTGCTCTACGGTCATGCCTGCGCCACCGCCAGTGGTAAGACAGATGATTACTTCTTGATTCTTGACCCGAATTTTGCCTACAATCTCGCGATACAGTTCCAGATCAGCAGAAGGCTGCCCTGTTTCTGGATTACGGGCATGGATATGGACTATGGCTGCCCCTGCATTTGCAGCATCAAGAGCGTTTTGAACTATTTGGTCCGGGGTGATAGGGAGATAAGGTGACTGGCTGGGTACATGAATGGACCCGGTAATTGCACAGCAGATGATTCGTTTCGCGGATGATACGGTCATTTTATGTTCCTCCTCGTTCTTTAAGGTTAATTTTCGTCTACGCTTCTGGAATTTCAGGTAGTTCAAACATATCAAGGTTCTCAAGCTTATAAGTGTACTTGCCTGCTTCGATGCCCTTAACTATTTCTACGACTTTATCACTAATGGGAGTAGCAATACCCAGCTTCTTACCCCAATCGGAAATAACCCCATCGATAGCGTCTATTTCTGTCTTTAAACCTTTCTCCAGGTCCTGGAGCATACTGGCCTTTAACAGACGGTGTGGTGAAAAGACAGCCTTATAGTAAGGGTATTTCGCAGCCCGTTCTTGCTTGTACTGGAAGGCCAAAACACTCAGGTCATGTCCCTGGAGAGGTTCCAGTTTAATCCCTCTGGCCTTAACGATTTCAAGGGTCTCGTTGCCTATGTGAACTGCACAGGCTAGCGCCTTTTCATTATCTAAGATGTCACCGTACGTACAGCCCAAGGCTGCAGACATACCACTCATGGTGGCATTCACAATTAATTTAGTCCAACGAATTCCTGCCAGATTTGGCACAATAATGGTCTCTGCAGAAAGGTTTAACAGTTCAGCTACCTTTTTTGTCCGTTCCCGGATGCTGCCATCCAGTTCACCAATATCATAACTCATCTTGTTGGGGTCGGATGTAAGCATAGAGACCCCGGGACCCACAAACGTTGCCCCCCAGCCCACAGTCCCGCTTAAGGTGCGCTCTTTACCGATGATTTCCGCTACGGCATCCTCAGGAACACCATTTTGCAGGGTACAGACGACACTGTCGGGACCCAGATGAGGCAGTAATTGTTTTAAGGCAACCTCGTTATACGTTTGCTTAACCAGATATAGGACCACATCATAAATCCCTGTCATCTCATCAGGCGTGATGGCTTTGACAGGAATAGTAAGCTCCATTGTTCCTGTAATAGTAGCCCCTTTTTCATTTAAAGCTTTAACATGTTCTTTGTTGGCATCAATTAGGATAATGTCTCCGCCATTCTTCGTGATGAGGGCCCCGGCTATAGTCCCCAAGGAACCCGCACCCATAATTGCTGTGCGCATAATATCTCCTCCTTGTTTGTTTTTTCTGACCTGTACTCATGTGAGCCTTGGCCCACATGAGTACCTGGTTTCATTGCTGTCAATGTTGCTCATCAGCGCCCAAAGAATTTCAGTAAAAGAATATTCCGATAGCGATGGCCAATGCTGTTGCCAGAAGAGGTATAATTACAGTCACTACACCGAGATCCTTATAGGCTTCTTTATGGGTCAAGCCCATAACCATCATCAATGTAATAACCGCTCCGGAATGGGGTAGAGAGTCTAGTCCACCGGAAGCTATAGAGGCAACCCGGTGTAACGCTTCTGGGCTTATACCAGTTTGTAGGAATGCCGGACCCATGGTTTTCATAAAGATGGTCAATCCACCACTGGCAGAACCTGTAATACCCGCTATAACGTTAACGGCAATGGCTTCGGAAACCAAAGGATTGAATTTCATGCCTAGGGCAAATTTAATAAACGCTTGGAAAGCTGGAACGTTCTGAACTACAAAACCAAAGCCAACAATAGCTGCAGTATTGATGAGAGCCATAACACTGTTTGCGCAACCATCATTAAGTGCCTTAAGAGGATTTTCAAAACGCTTCCAGTTCAGCACATAGGTCAGAATGATCCCAACTGCAAGAGCGATGCTAACCCCATAGAGAGCATCCATCTTCCCTTTCAGCAAGAAGATCACACCAATAACAATGAGTAAAGGCAAGAATGCCACTTTCCAATCAGGCAGTTTACTGGCATCGGCGAAAGATAGTTTTTCCATATTATCACGAGGACCTGGTACAAAATGCTCACCACTAGCCTTAGCTTTGTTAGCCTGACTTTGTACATACCAGACACCTGCGCCGAAGAGGAACAGCGAGCAGATAATACCCATCAAAGGTGCTGCCGTTGCTGTGGTTCCCAATACTTGAGCAGGGATCAGGTTCTGAATAGAAGGGGACCCTGGCATAGCTGTCATGGTAAAGGTTCCAGCTCCTATACCAACAGTCGCTAAAATAAGCCTCTTTGGTAAATCAGCTGCCTTAAAAAGGATTAAAGCCAGAGGATAGACAGTAAAAATAACGATGAACAGGTTAACTCCACCGTAAGTGAGGACGGAGGTAGCCAGAGCGACTACCAGAACGGCTCTGGATTCGCCAAACCAGCCCATTAATTTGTAGGAAATTGAGTTAGCACTTCCGCTTTCACCCATAACTTGACCAAATAATGCGCCCAGAACAAAGATTAAGAAATAGGTACCGGCAAAATACTTAAAGCCGTTGACGTAATCCACTGAAATGGATTTCCAAATATCGCCATTGTTAGTCAAAATAACGATGAGAGCACAAAGAAGAGAAGCAGGAATGATATTCCAGCCTTTATATGCCATAAAAATAATAACAGCGATGGCAATAAGTACACCCATAACACCTAACATTACGTATCCTCCTCTAGAATAATTTTGTCATTAAGTCCAAACGTAGTACTCTTTCCTTGTGTTAGAGCTTTTTGTGGAGCTTTAGCAGATCCACCAGCATGTCATTTCGAAAAAATGTAATTTCTTCTGTGGTATTGCCCGCTTCCTGTGGTCTATTGGCCATGGCCTGGTTTACTCCATCCTGAGACTTGTCCTGCCAGTTAGCGGGCCACTTCTTCCAATCGGCCATATCAGCCCACCACAACTCGACAGAAGGCCCTACATGGGCCAATAACCCTTTGATTCCATGTGTTCCACCACCAAGCTGAAATATCATGTTAGGACCTAAAATTCCAAAACGAAGACCGGGTCCGAAGAGTGCGGCTTTGTCTACATCCTCCACAGAACATACCCCACGAATTACTAGATCCACAGCCTCACGATAAAGTGCAACCTGCAGTCTGTTGGCGATAAAGCCCAGGGCTTCTTTCTGAAGTAGTATAGGTTCTTTACCTATACTCTGATAAAAATCAAAGGTACACTTAATTACCTCATCACTGGTATTGGGTCCCTTGGTTAATTCCACCAACGGTATTAAATGAACTGGATTATATGGATGTGCACCGAGACATCTTTCGGGATGTTTGGCGTTCTTGGCAATCTCACTTATCAATAAACCAGAAGTACTACTTGCAAAGATGGTATCTTTACTAGTGTTTTCCTCGATGGTAGCAAGGATTTCTTGCTTAATTGCGTACTTTTCCGGTCCTGACTCCTGAATTAATTGCACATCCCCGACTGCCTCTGCTAGATCGGTCATATAATTTATTACATTTTGGGACTCTAAAGCTTGCTCTTTGGTTAAGACATCTTTGGAAACTAAGAAATCCATATTAGAGCCAATTAAGGCCTTGGCAGAATCTAACTGTTGGATGTGGATGTCATAGACATTGACTTCGTAGCCTTTAATGGCAAAATTAAGGGCCCAACTATTCCCGATAAGACCAGAACCAATACAAGCAACCTTTTTAATGTCACTTGCTTTCATGTGTTATCACCTCCGTTCAGCAACAAATTTATAGTAGCCTCCCCAATCCACCTTTATCTAAGTTTGTTCACAAACACCTCCTTTGGTTTTGTTTACATACTGTCGCAATAAACGTGCCAAAATAAAGAAGCATGATTAAATGTCTAATCATGCTTCTTCTGGGCTTTTTATAAATTATCGAATTAATAAAACTGTCTGATTTACCCAACAGTTGTCCGGACTACCCGACAATTCATTTGCAGAATGATAATATGAAGTTTTAAGTTGTTCTAATATCATATTTTTTTAGTTTTTCGTAAAGTACACTCCTATTTATTTTTAATAACTTAGCAGCCATGCTTATATTGGCATTGGTCTGGGCAAGCACACGCACTATGGTTTCTTTTTCAGCTTTAACCCTTGCAGTTTGAAGACAAACCTCATTCTCGTTTCGACTTTTCTCCTTCTCCTTACGCAATAAGAAGTGTTCAAAAAGTTCAAGTTTAAGTTTGCCCTGCAAGGCTAAATTAGCGGCTCTTTCTATGGTATTTTCCATTTCCCGGATATTTCCGGGCCAATGATAATCCTGGAATAGTTTAATTACTTTATCGTCGATCCCAGTTATACTCAAGCCAAGTTCTTTGTTTATTTTGGAGATGAAATGTTCTACCAAAAAGGGGATATCCTCAAGCCGCTCCCGTAAGGGAGGAATTTCTATGCTCATAACGTTAATACGATAATAGAGATCCTCCCGAAAATTATCCCGATAAACCATATCGAGAAGATTTTGATTCGTTGTAAATATTAGTCTAACATCAATATCAATAGGTTTATTACCGCCGACTCTTTCAACCTCTTTTTCTTGAATGACTCTAAGCAACTTGGATTGAAGATACAGGGGCATCTGATTAATCTCATCAAGGAGCAATGAACCACAATTGGCTTGTTCGAATTTACCTACTTTTCCACCCTTTTTGGCTCCGGTAAAGGCTCCTTCTTCATAGCCGAATAATTCAGATTCAAGTAAATCAATTGGAATGGCAGCACAATTGAGCCTAACAAAAGAATTATGGCTCCGTGTACTAAGCTGGTGTATAGCATGGGCAACCAGTTCTTTACCAGTGCCTGTCTCTCCGGTTATCAGGACAGTAGACTTGGTCTGGGCTACTTTTCTTATTAATTCCTTCATCTTGATAAGGTTAGGAGAGTTGCCAATGATTTGATCCAGAGAGTATTTTGCGCCTCTTAATTTGTTCAATTCACTCTTATATTGATTTAATTCCTGGCTTAAATGAGCGATTTTCTGAATTGTAGCAAAAGTACTGACTTCATCCACCTTCGATAGAGAACTAAAGGCTGCTACTCCAATTATCTCCCCATCTTTTCTAACTGGTATCCTGTTAACCAATACAGACTCACCATTCTTAAGTTTAAACAAGGAACCTATTTCTTCGCGTCCTGTCCTAGCTACAATATGCATCCGTGTACCAGGGATTACATCCATAACATCTTTTCCGATGACTTCGTGTCGATCTACTTGCAAGATCTCCGCATATCTGTCATTTAAAAAGATAATCTTGCCGTCTAAATCTGTTACCACGACACCCTGCATAGACTCTAAAACATAATTGAAAATGTCCTTGTTCTCTTTAAGGATATCTGGCATAACTATTCACTCCCTATTAGAGTCTTTGGTTTCAATCTTAACACACTATTCTGAATTTTACACTGTTGTTTCCCCAAGAGCTTTAGAAAAATCCCCTCTTGCCTATTACCCATGCAAAAGAATAGTTCAATGCCTTTGAGAATCATCTATGTGAATAAAAGAGAAATGCAGCCATCTAGTATATGACTGCATTTCATTATATATAGTTACTACTTACCATGCCTGGGGACTATCAATTCTACTTCAGGGAAACATTCAACCGACAACCGCTTCCACCCGACACTGGACATAACGATGTAATGGCGTACCTGCAATATGGTCGCGGTGAGTGTTTTTGGTCAAACGATTGATGCCAACACCGAATACCTCCCCGTTAAATTCCAACCCAAAGCCGTGCGGGAGGATCACCATTCCCGAGCGAGTATCCGTCGTGGTTTCCAGTTCGATGTTCACCGTCCCTGCCTCAGTGGTAATCTTCACAAGTTGTTGGTCACTTAGGCCCATCCGTTCGGCGTCATCCGGATTCATGGCTAAGGTACAAGCTCTTCGCCCACGGTTCCACTCCGGATTGCGCATTAGAGTATTGGCATTCTCGTCCGTGTGCCTTCCGGCCATCAAAATAAACGGGTAGTTTTCATTAGTCTGCAATTGTCCTCTTTCAGACTCTGGGGTTATACCTTTAACCCACTCTTCAACTTCCGGGATAAATAAGTTAATGCGGTTATCGTCGGTTTTTAGGTTGGCAAAGTTGTTGTCCGGATCCACCTTACCGATCCACAACCCTTCAGGGTGATCGAGGATGGCTTGGAAGATGTCATCACCCATGGTGAGACCGGGTTTGAAGCCGGCCCGTGCTGCATTTTCCTTAAAGCTCCGAGGAACTGTCTGCAGCAAAGCCCACATCCAAGCTAAGTTAAACGATCCCATTTCTTTACCCAGGGTCTTGGCCACCACAAAGGGCATCGTCGCAGTTAACTTGGGGTCGGATTGCATATATGCGTATAACGCCTGGCCATATTCAAGCCGGGATTTGCCTGCTGCAGCATAGAGTGATTTCGGAATGTCCGGTATAAAGCCTAGTTTGTCAGCCAGACGGGTAAAGATCTCACTCCCCTCCAGGGGTTCACCCTCTGGTTCCACGATGGGCCTGCGCATCTGGCAGTATATTTCGGGATAATTGAGCTGAAAGTAAGTAGTATCCCAACGCTCGTAGAGCGAGCGATCCGGTAGAACGTAATCCGACATCATGGCTGTCTCCGTCATGGCAATATCGATTGTGACCAATAGATCCAGCTTCGAGAAGGCTTGTTCATAGGCCGAGGTATCAGCAAAAGAGCGCACGGGGTTACTGGATGAGACGAGAACTGCACGTAACCGCTCCGGGTGATCATTGTTAATTTCTTCTGGCATCACGTTAGGCGGATGCATACCCAGAAGGGCAGAGTATCCTGTCGCCATGGTTTTCCAATACTTAGGATTTCGATCATCTGTGTGCGCACCCATGGTCATTAAATAGCCTGGAACAACATTCCCTCCTGGTACTAAAAGCCGCCCACAGATGGCGAGCAGTATGATCTCTAAATATGTAGTCACCGTGCTATGCCTGCCCATCAATACCCCGAGGTCTGCATGGAGCGATGATTTACGTGTGGCAAAAAGCTGGGCCACTTCTTTGACCTGATCATAGTCCAGTTCACATACCCGGCAGGCCTCTCGGGCATCAAATTCCCTAAACCAGGTGTTAATCTGCTCAAACTGACTGACATGCTGGTCAATATACTCCTGGTTTTGCCATCCCTCCTGTAAGATGATGGCAATCATAGCGCGGGTTAGTAATGCATCGGTACCCGGACGCAAAGCCAGGTGAATATCTGCTTTTGCAGCCGTCTCCGAACGTCGTGGATCTATAACCACCAACAGTTTGTCAGGGTCTTTGGACATCTGATCAAGAACCCGTCTAGCCTGGGGCATCTGATGACTCATCCAACCGTTCCAACCGATGGCAAGAAGCATATCGGTCCGGTCGTGATCGGGGATGGTAAAATTATATTGCCTCCCTATTGTTCGTCCATAACCCCAGAACAAACCGGTAAGCTCGCCAGCCAAGGCATTATAGTAATACTTGGAGCCCAGAGAACGTAAAAGACGAAGCCCAAAAACCGCTTCAGAGTGCCCCCCCAAGCCGCCGAGACCCATAAAGGCCAACGAACGGGGCCCGTGCTCATCAACGATAGAGCGTAGTTTCGCTGCTATCTCAGTGAGTGCCTGTTCCCAGGAGATGGGCACGAAATCGCTCCCTACTTTTTTTAACGGGTGTGTAAGTCGGTCGTTGTGATGTTGGTAAAACGCGATATTGAGTCCCTTCCGGCAAGCATATCCCTGGCTGCGGGGATTATCTTTGTCTGGTCTGACCTTAACAATTCGGTTGTTCTCCACTAGCGCCTCGAGACCACAGTTTTGACCACAAAGTACGCAACCGGTCTTTTTCCATTCGCTCAAGTTCAACCCTCCTCTTAATCCCTAACGACGAAGGTTCGCAAAAACTCCTCGACGCGTTCGGGTGTGCCATCGAGCTGCATAGATTGAACAAACTGATCTCGCTCACTCCGTTTGACGGCAAGGAATGTCGCCCACACTTCAGGGGATACCGTCACCCTGACATCAGGATCTGCTTCCTCACCTTTACGGGTTGACCATCGGTTACCGTCAAACGACAAGACATAGGTTCCACCATTCGTGAAACACATCAGCCAAGTTGCAGGCTGTGGCAACTTACGGCCACGTTTATTGAGGGAATCTGTGATGACACCCATTGCCAGATCCGGGCGAACCACTTCTCCCGGCAACGGCGGCCGCATTGCGTGCTTCAGGCCCCAATCCTTCATTGCTTCCACCACAGGACGAAGGTCTTCTCCTGCCGGCGTTAGCCTGTACCAGACTTCGCGGTGGCCCGGTTGTTCTTCCCGTTGGACAATACCAGCCTCCTCGAGCTCTCGCAGTGTGAGCGTAAGCCCCTTTGGTGTGATGTTAGTTGAATACTGCAACAAATCAGTAAACCGTTGTGGCTTAGTCAGCAGGTCTCGAATGATGGTAAACGACCATTTTCCGCCAATGACCTCTAGCGAAAAAGCTACAGGGCAATAATGGTTGTACTTGCGTGCCATGTGATTACCTTTCTAGAAGTAAGTATATTTTTTATAGTATCTTTAGTATAGTATTAATAGCTGATAGCTGTCAAGTACCCAATTGAATCAGGTATTTTGTCATTCGTGGTTTTCCAAAGATCAAGAGCCGATGTAATTCCTACGCTTCCAAAGATGACAACGATTACAGTCAATCCAAGAATGCTGGATTTCATTTTCATACTTGGTTTTCCCCCTTTGTCGAAAACTCAACCGTACTTGCAACTGGGCAGGTGTGTTCGGAGGTGCACTTCAGGCAGCTGATGCATTGGTGATTTCGGACTGTATTATTAGTGGATACGTTAATATTCATAGGACAAGCTTTGTCACAGGCTTTACAGTTAATACAACTGCTACTCTTTCTCTGAATTCTGAAGATCCTAAACAAGTTGAAAAGACCTAAAACAGCTCCATAAGGACATGCATATTTGCACCAGGGTCGTTCTATGAAAAATGATACGCTAATGGTTATTCCAAGAATAATTAAAGAAGGTAAGGCAACTTCTGATGACCAGAAGTTAACCCCCAGATTAACCCCCATAGTTTACTATAGTCAAATCTTCCATCTACAAATAATACTCGGCAGGACTTTCGTTCCGCCGAGTATTGAGCCATGATTTTTAAAATTAAACGGAAGGCAACAGTATCTCCACCCGAACCCCACGCTCACTCCGATTTGCTGTGGAGATCTTCCCCCCGTGCTGATCAAGAATGCGGTGCACAACGGACAACCCTAATCCAGTCCCTTTTTCCTTCGTCGTAAAAAACGGGTCATAAATATAGGGCATGGCATCTGGCGAAATACCGGGCCCCTCATCACTGACGGCGAAGCCTACAAAGCCACCCTTCTGAACCCCCTCTAGCTGAATCATCCCACCCTCCCCCTGTGCATCGATAGCATTGAGTAAAATATTGAGTATGACTTGCTTAATCTGATCCGGGTCCACCTCAACCTCTTGCTGGTCAATAGGATTTCGCACTTGTACTAACTCAATATGATTTTGCCATAGGGCAGGCTGGATTATGCTAACTCCTTCGTCCAAAAGTTTCCCCAGCGCAATCCGTTCACGTACCGGTTCTTTAGGACGGGCAAAGGACAGAAACTCGCTTACCAAGCGATTTAACCGTTCACATTCTTCCTGAAGTACCCGACAATAATCCGCAACGACTTCATCGTTGCTTTTTTCCTGGGCTAGCATTTGAATGCTCACTTTCATTATCCCCAAGGGATTGCGTATCTCATGAGCTAAGCCAGCACTCATATGCCCTAGGGCGGTTACTCGTTCCGTTCGCCGGATCTCACCCTCTAATCGTTCACGTTCCTGTCCTTCTTGCTTTAACTTCTCGACCAACTCTTTTTGAACCTTTAGAGCGAGCTGATATTTGCGTTTCGCCTTCCGCTCCTCTTCAGTCAAGAAGCCTGTTAACCAGCCGATGACGTTAATTAAGCCGACTTCTACCCACTGTGTATACTTAGCGGCTGGTGTCAACGTTTGCTGAAAATGCACCATCAGCGGTAGGAAAAGCAACGTGATGACAAAACTAGAAATGATCCCTCCTGCAGGTCCAAAACGCATAGCTGCATAAATTACCGGCAGATAATAGGCGAATTGCAGGAGAATGTGATAATCCACTTCATAATGATAATTCGTGTAGTGAATAATCGTCAGAACCGCCACGACAAGCCCAATAGCAATTAGATCAAAGATAGCCCGGGCACGGTTTTGTGCAGGGGGCTCAGGCATTTGATTCAGCAAAAGAAAACCTCCTCCCTTTCCTTGTTTCCTCGAACCAAACAACGTACCCACTTGAAATTTTTCCTAAATTCCCCAGTGAGGATCTATTCCATATTTCTCTAAACGGTATAAAAAGGCATGCCTAGAAAGACCTAGACGTTTGGCAGCCTGGCTTTGGTTCCCCCCCGTTTGTTCCATGGCCTGCTGGAGAAAGGATTTCTCTAGTTCTTCGAGGGAAACTCCCTCAGGCGGTAGCACAAAGGGTCCGGGGCCCTTCTCCTCTTTTGCGGGAGTGTTAAAAACGGGCAACCCATCCACCCCGATAACGGCCCCTTGGGAAATAATAACCATACGTTCCACCACGTTTTCCAGTTCACGCACGTTTCCTGGCCAGTCATAGGCCATGAGTTGAGTAAGGACTCCCAGACCAAGAGTCTTTCTTTGTCCATACGTTCCAAGTTTTATTAAGAAATTTTCTACAAGGTAAGGGATATCCTCCCGACGTTCTCGCAAGGGAGGAATAGAAATAGGAAAGACACTCAGGCGATAGTAAATATCCTCTCGAAAACGCCCTTCCTGGGCCTCTTTCAGTAAATCACGGTTCGTCGCCGTAATAATACGCACGTCCACCTTGATAGTTTTCTCACCGCCAACCCGCTCAAACGTCCGCTCTTGAAGAACCCTTAACAACTTAGCTTGAACATTAAAGGACAACTCCCCTATCTCATCGAGAAAGAGTGTGCCACCATCAGCTAACTCAAAGCGGCCCGTCTTTCGAGCATGAGCTCCAGTAAAGGCTCCTTTTTCATGTCCAAACAGTTCGCTTTCCAGCAAGGTCTCCGTCAGTGCTGCACAATTTACTCGAATAAATGGTCCATTAACCCGCGGGCTTAAGGTATGTATTGCGTGGGCTACCAATTCCTTTCCCGTCCCCGATTCCCCTTGAATAAGCACCGTTGCTTGAGTTAAGGCGACTCGCTCCACTAAGTGTTTAACCGCTTGCATCACGTCACTATTCCCCACCAGTTGCCACCCATCACTTCGGACCTCTCCCTTTAAATAATCCACCTGTTCACGCAGGCTTTCCACTTCAAAGGCCTTAGTAACTGTAATGAGAAGTTCTTCAATATCAAAGGGTTTCATCAAATAATCGTGGGCTCCGGCCTTCATAGCCTCAACCGCCGTAGCGGTACTTCCGTGCGCAGTCATCATGACAATCAGTAAGTCTGGATAATGCTCTTTTAGCGCCTTAAGAAGACTTAAACCGTCCATCTTCGGCATTTTTAAATCTAAAAGGACAAGATCCGGACGCTCAGACAAGGCTCGATCTAAGGCGAGTTGCCCATCCTCTACTGTCTCAACATCATAGCCAGCTTTACTTAAGGCCCGTTCCAAAACCCAGCGCATATTTGCTTCATCATCCGCAATTAAAACCCTTCGCATATTCACTCTCCTCGATTGCGGGATTTCCCACAGCATAGTGTGGGAAATCCTACAGTTTTTTAACTCAAAACTTATTTATTTCATTTCATCAGGAGCCCTTTACTATTTTATCGAAAATTTTCATAAAATAAATTTGAATCTCAATCTAAGTTTAGGACTGCTCTCCAATTAAAGTAACTCGAATGTACGATATTAAGAGATGTTCACTCAAGTTCCAAGTTCGAACTTCGCGCCTCGAACCTCGAACCTCGCATCTTGGCACAGCTTTTGCATATATCCTAAACCAGAATAAATTTCAGGAGTGTACTTCATGAAAAAGAAAATATCCCTTATCGTTTTAACCCTATTCTCTTTATTACTTTTTACCCTTCCCGCATTAGCTGATTCAAAACCTGCCTCATCCAACAACATGTCCGACATGAACATGTCCGACAACCCTTCTTCTACTTCTGAACAAGTTACCAAGCCTATGGATGCAGCAATAGCCAGCGATAACAAGTTTCAAGTGAATGTACAATTTACCCCTGAGAACCCTGCTCCGAATCAACCTGTCAACCTCATGATTACCGTTAAGGATAAGGCAACCGTACAACCCGTCCTCGATGCTTCTGTGAATGTGAACATGATACTCATGGACGGTGATAAAGACAGTAGTATGCCTGGTATGAGCATGTCCTCAGACACTTCGATTCAAGGACAAGCTAAATTAGACAACATGGAACCTGGAATGTACACAATCACCCTCACCCCCACCAAAAAGGGAGATTGGAGCCAGGAAATTAATATCAGTTCTCCTACTCTTGGAGAAACAACCGTGACTTTGCCTCTTAACGTTTCCAAAACTGGCCCGAACTGGATCCTCATCGGAAGTGTTGGCGGACTCATAGTTCTTGCTGGTATTTTTGCTCAATTCCTAAAACGTAAGCAAAACACTTTAAAGGAGGTTTAAAAATGAGTCAACCATTAAAGTCTAGATCCCCACAAACTAGAAACTTCCTTAAGTTTAAACCCCTCAAGTGGTTTTTGCAAAGTTCCCTTTATCCGCGAATTTTCCAATGGGCTGCCGTGCTTGTTTTCGCGGTCATCATGGTTGAAACTCTAGCGGGACCCACAAGCGGCCACGATAACTTCGGTACTGCCGCTACTTGGGTTCTTTGGTGGCCACTCTTACCCCTCTTCTTCTTTCTATTCGGACGGTTCTGGTGTGCCGTCTGCCCCTTTGCTTGGGTGAGCGATTTGACACAGAAGCTTTTTGGGGCCAACCGTAAAGTCCCGAATTTTCTTAGGAAATATGGACTATGGATCATTGATATAACCTTTATTTTCATTACTTGGTCCGACCACGTCTGGGGGATAGTGGAATCTCCCCGAGGATCTGGCACCCTCTTGTTACTCATCTTAGGTGGTGTAATGGTAACCGCAATGTTCTTTGAACGCCGTACCTGGTGCCGTTATTTATGTTTCCTCGGTAGTTTGTCCGGTAACTATTCCCGAGCCGGTATGCTAGAGCTTCGTGCCGACAAAGAAACCTGCAAAACTTGTACGACTCGAGATTGTTACAAGGGCAATACAAAAACACCGGGCTGTCCTATGTTTGAATTTCCGATGGTAATGGAAAACAATGCTAACTGCAATCTCTGTGGGAACTGCATCAAAAGCTGCCCCCATGATTCTATCCGAATAACATCCCGCAAACCCACCAGCGAGTTTTGGTCAATGACCAGGGCGCATTTCGAAGAGTCTTTCTTAGCTATTGTTATCGTCGGAATTGTCTTTGTGCAGAATATTACCATGTTGGACTTTTACCAGTCCTACCTTAAGTGGGCCGAGCTGACATTGGGTATTAGTAAGGATATCGCCTTTACGATTATCTTTATAATCGCTATGACTACTCCGGTATTATTACTTTTCGCAGCGACTGCAGTATCTAAGCGTTCTACTGGTGAGACTATGCGAAATGCCTTCGCACGTTTTGGATATGCTGTCATTCCGCTTGACCTCGCAGCACACATGGCTCACAACTTGTTCCACCTTTTGGCGGAAGGGAAATCAATTTACTACACGTTCATGGGGCTATTTGGAGTGCATCTTGAGGGGTCAACCGACTTCGTTTCTGACCCGATAATCCAAATAATGCAATACGTCTTAGTCATCGCCGGAACTCTCGGTTCTCTTTACACTGCCTATCGGATTGCTAAAAAGAACTATGGTACGAGTAAAGCCTTATCAGTCGCTATGCCGTATTTAGTTGTCATCTTGCTCTTCGGTATTCTGAATTTCCTTACGTTTACAGTGCGAATGGGAATGCGGATGTAGTAACAGGGATCAGATGTCAGAAGCCGGAGGCCAGATTGTAATTACTCCAAGATTTTCATCTTTATAAACTTGAGAAAAATCCTATAATGAATGACTTGTTGTTTCCTTTTGAAAAAAGTTTAACTAAACTTCAGGTGGAGCAAAACTCCACCTGAACCAGGGTTCCTACTTTAATCAACATTAACAAGGAGGATTTCCAGATGAATAACGACCGTGCGGGGAAAAATCAGAAATTTACCCAAGAAAAGCAAAATAAAGCAGGGCTTTACAGTATCATTGGCATTATTACAGTTATGATTATGATAGGTACCTATTTCATGGTTGTTAACAACGATAAACCTAGTACCTCTGTCAAGGCGGCTGCGGACATCGGGCAAAAAATGAATTATAGCCAAAACGATAAACTAGAGCAAACAATTGTCGAAAGCAAGGTTGAAAATGGAAAGGCAATTGTTACAACCCTAAGTGCAATCAAAGATAAAAAGTTTATATGGACCGAGTATAAAGCGAACGGTAAAAGGATTCCTTTGACAGCCTTTGCCCAACCCGATGGAAAAGTCATGGTGGCAGTCAGCTTTTGTGAACCCTGTAAGGGAGAAACCTTTCACATCACTGGTAACCAAATAGTATGCAACGTCTGCGGAACGACCTGGGATCTTCAGACACTCAAAGGATTAAGCGGTGGTTGCCAAGCATATCCCCCAGAAGCACTGACCTACTCTTTAAACGGGGACAATCTAGAAATTCCTCAAACCGTCCTAGATGCGTGGGCACCTAGAGTTTAGTTTGAGAATCAAGACTGATCATTGAATGAATAGAATGAACGCACTCGTTTGACGGGTGCGTTCATTCTGACAAGTGTAGGGTTGCTCTATTCGCCAGTGTAAGCCATCGGGTGAACTTGTGATTTAGGAGGAATAGCTAAATGTCTTTAATAAAGGTCCGCGAGGTTACCAAAACCTATAAAGGTGGGGACGGGGTTGTTGAAGCCCTAAAGAATATTAATTTAGAGATTGCGGAAGGGGAATTCTTAGCCTTAATGGGTCCTTCCGGTTCCGGGAAAAGCACCTTGCTAAGTGTTCTAGGCGGGCTAAATCCGCCTACCTCTGGTAAACTCATGATCGACGATATCGATGTTTATGCCTTAGCACCTGAACGGTTAGCCGATTTTCGGCATGAGTACGTCGGCTTTGTTTTCCAACAATATCAATTAATTCCCTATCTTACAGCCCTGGAAAATGTCATGCTCCCGCTGGCAATTACCTCCCGCCCGGCTAAAGAACAACGAGATATGGCTCAAACTGTCCTCGATAAAGTCGGCTTAGGTAGCAAATCTCTCCGGTTACCCAATCAATTATCGGGCGGCGAACAAAATCGAGTAGCCATTGCTCGGGCGATCGTTAATGAACCAGCTATTATCTTTGCCGATGAGCCCACTGGCAGTCTAGATTCGAAAACGGCAATGGAGCTGCTGGAACTTTTTCAGACCCTTAACCAAGGTGGTTTAACCATGATTATGGTGACTCATAACCAAGAAAATCTGGAATGGGTCTCTCGCGCAGTTTATATCCGTGATGGGGTTTTAGAGTCCTAAGGAGGAAAAGTATATGTGTTTAACAGATATAGCGCTTCAAAACCTACGCCGCCGTAAAATGCGCTCTGCTTTATTGGTTCTTAGTGTCGTCATCGGAGTAGCTTCGATTATCTTCCTCTATTCGACAACCCAAGCCATGAAAGAAGATGTCGCCAACAAACTTGATCAATTCGGTTCTAATATCCTCATCCTTCCTGACACCGGAGCAGCGATGACCTTTGGCGGGATAACGGTTGAAGCTCCGACTCAGGTCAAAGAACTTGACATGTCCCTTATTCCGCTGATGCAAACCATAAAAAACAAGGAAACGTTGGCTACAATAGCCCCTAAACTTTTGGTGGATACTAAAATTAATGGACAAACTATTTTATTACTCGGAGTGGACTTCCAACAGGAATTGCACCTTAAAAAGTGGTGGAAACTGGATGGTCTTGCCAAAAACCAAATCCCATCAGCCGACGAAGTAATCTTAGGGAGTGACGTTGCTCGTTCCCTAGGCCTTAGCCCTAAGCAGACTATAACGATCAAAGAACAGGCTTTTAAGGTGGCAGGGATCATCCAACCTACTGGATCGACGGAAAATGACCAGGCAATTTTCATGGACTTGACTATACTCCAGAAACTGGCTAATCGACCCAATGCCATCAGCCTCATAGAAACTGCCGCTTTATGTTATACCTGCCCGATCGAAGAAGTCACTCAGCAGTTAAGTGCCAAACTACCGGGTACCAAAGTTACTGCTCTTAAGTCGACTTTAGAATCTCGAGATGATACAGTTAATAGGTTCAACCTATTTGCCAGAATCGTTTCTTTAATACTCTTCCTGGCCAGTAGTCTAGTTATAACTATGACTATGAAATCTTCAGTTGAGGAGCGGACCCGGGAAATCGGCATCTTGAGGGCGATCGGTTTCCGAAAACGCCACATCATCCAAATCATTCTAACTGAGGCGGGCTTATTAGGTAGTTTGGGTGGGCTATTGGGTTACCTGCTTGGGATGGGTGCGGCAGTGCAGTATGGATCCGTTTTAGTCAAGACCCAAGTTCATATCCCTTGGCAATCTAATTTGCTCGTCTATGCAATACTTGCTTCTCTTTTAATTAGTCTAATAGCAAGCCTTAATCCTGCTTGGAAAGCAGCGAGACTTGACCCGACTGAATCCTTACGCTACATGTGATTAAGCGAGGCGCGATGCGCGAAGTTCGAGGCACGATGCACGAAGAAAGGCCGGGGTCTGAAGACAGAGCCTAGAGGCAGGATCGTGTTTTGAGACATGATGCGCGAGGCAAATATACGAAGTTCGATGCGTAAAGTTTGAAGTCGAACATTGCGCATCGAACCTCGAACCTCGATATAGGAGGTACTCTATGACACTAACAGATATCGCTATCCAAAACTTACGTCGGCGTAAAGGGAAAACAGCCTTTTTACTTCTAACCTTCCTATTAGTAATCGGCATAACCGTCACGCTGAATACACTGGCTAAAAGCATGCAAGACGATTTACAAAAAAGTTTAACCCAATATGGTGCCAACGTCGTCATTACCCCCAAGTCTGAACATTTTACACTCAGCTATGGTGGACTCTCTGTTCCTGGAGTTGACTACGAAATCAAACAGTTGAACTATGACGTATTAACTAAAATCGAAACTATTCAAGATCTTATGATCAGTGGAATTGCCCCCAAAATAATCGGTTCTGTCGCAGGGATTAATAAGCGTTATCTTATCATTGGAGTCGACTTTCCCAGTGAACTAAAAATGAAACCGTGGTGGCATATTAAAGGACTATCGCCCGCTGACCGAGAAGTTATTATCGGTGCTGATCTTGCCCGCCGAGAGAATCTTGTGGTTGGGAGTACTCTAGAACTCAACCATCAGAAATACCCCATTGTCGGGGTGATGCAGGAAACAGGTGGCTCAGAGGACAATGGGGTATTCACGAATTTTACGACGTCCCGAATAATTACCGGACAAGACTCTTGGTCCATGATTGAACTTAATACCGCTCAACCCGAGCGAGCTGCGGCCTATTTAAGTGAACTTTTACCTGAGGCCAAAGTCGCTGAAATATCCCAACTGGTTCAGGGTACCAAAGAAAGTGTCGAGCGCTTTTCAAGTTTCTCCCTAATAGCTTCCACTCTCTTAGGCATTATTGGTGTTTTGATAGTGTTCGTAACGACAATGGGTAACATTAATGACCGGGTTGCCGAAATCGGAGTCTTCCGAGCCATCGGTTTTCGCCGTCGCCATATTCTATCTATTCTAATTCGAGAAATTGTCTTGGTTAGCCTTGCTGGAGGGGTTCTCGGATATCTTTTGGGTGAATTCATCCCAACTCTACTAGGTCCATTCGCTTTCCAAAAAACCGTTGCGTTTCAATTTCACCCCTTGATGGCTTTGGGTGCAGTAAGCGCCTCTGTCCTAATAGGGATTGTCTCGATTGTTTTCCCAGCTAGGCGGGCCGTTCAGCTAGATCCTTTAGATGCACTTTCCTATATCTAACCAATTATCATACAATCTAATAATGGGGTGAATTATGAAAGCAAAAACGAAAGTATTTATGTTACTAATGGTTGCAATTTTCACCATTATGGCTTTGGTTATCCCTAGATACACTAGCCCCTCTGAATTTCACGTAACCAATCAACCGTTGGTTGCTTTCCAAGAAGCTCAGAAATCAGGCAAACCCATTTTCTTAGAGTTTTATGCTAAATGGTGACCCAGCTGTCGGAGCATGGAGCCCGTGGTGCTGGCTCTAGAGGAAAAGTATAGCAAAAACACAAACTTTATTGTCGTTGATATTGATGACCCGCAAGGGCAGGTTCTTGCTAAGCAATTTGACATCTACTATATTCCTGCCTTTTTTGTGCTCGATCAGCAAGGTCAAATCACTTACAACGATACTGGCCCGCAAAGTATAGATACCTTAGAAAAGGCCCTCAATTCTGGTAATCCCAACAATAGCTGGTCCGAATCGTTCTTCAAAAATTCTATCCCTAACGCTTTGGCCAATGGCGGGTTGACCATCGTGCTATTAGTTTTCTTAGGGGGCTTAATGACTAGCCTGAGCCCCTGTATCTTGTCGATGTTACCAGTCATGTTAGGGTATATCGGTGGCTTGGAAAAGCCGACTAAAACTAAGGGTTTCATCACTTCCGCCTCCTTTGTACTTGGCCTAGCCACTACCTTTGCTATTTTGGGTATCGTGGCCTCACTATTAGGTAAAGCTTTTGGTCAAATTGGCCCAGCATGGCTTTATATCATTGGTTTTTTCTCAATTAGCATGGGATTACAGCTAATAGGAGTTATCAACATCAATTTACCCGGTTTACAGGCTATGCCCGAGAAAAAGGGTGGAGTTTTAGGATCTTTTGGAGTGGGCTTATTATTCGGTCTGGTTGCTTCGCCCTGCGCTACTCCAGTTTTAGCGGTTTTGATGACTTATGTAGCAGGTCAAGGTGTCCTTTGGTATGGCGCTTTGTTGCTCTTTATTTATGGACTTGGCCACGGGTTACCGTTAATTATAGCCGGTACCTTTACAGCCGTGTTAAAGAGTTTACCTCGCTTACAAAAATGGGGGCACAATATCACGTATTTAAGCGGTGGCCTACTCATTATCTTGGGTTTATATTTCTTCGCACGAACAGGTTAGTAAAAATAGCAAGGGAACAGTTAACCTCCAGATTGCGGGGGAGCCGTTCCCTTTAATTAAATAACGACTTTACGTTTTTGAAAGGAGTCCGTCCGTCCATGAGAATTTTACTAGTAGATGATGAGAAGAAAATAACAACTGTACTGAAAGCCTATCTTCAACAAGAAGGGTTTCACGTTAGCACCGCCATAAACGGCCTTATTGCTCTAACTATGTTTAAAGAAAACCCTTTCGACCTGCTCATCCTTGACGTAATGCTCCCAGGCATGTCTGGAACAGAAATTTGCCGCGAAATCCGCAAACTATCCTCCGTCCCTATTATCATGCTCACCGCTAAAGTCGAAGAAGAGGACCGCATCCAAGGATTGAGTATCGGTGCGGATGATTACATTACGAAACCCTTTAGCCCTCGTGAAGTGGTTGCCCGTGTTCGCGCCGTTCTACGACGTACCAATAACGAAACTGCACCGCTTGCGGATGTGATCTCCTTTGATAATGGTCTTACCATCGATAACATCCAGCATGAAATCCGGCTTAACGATCAAGAAATCATGTTAACTCCGACAGAGTTTAAGATCCTTGGAGCCTTAGCGAAACACCCTGGACGGGTGTTATCTCGAGGTCAGCTAGTGGAAATTGTTCAAGGGCACGACTTTGACGGAGATGACCGCGTGATTGATGCCCATATTAAGAAGATCCGGCAAAAGCTCGAAACGACTCCCAGCGACCCACAAATTATTTTGACCGTTTACGGTATCGGCTACAAGTTTAATCCAAGTGCGGGGGGATAAGATGCGCACTAAATTGTTTCTTTCCACCCTGATCATCGCGATAATTACTTTAACCTTCAGCATGCTTTCCGTAAACTTCGTCTTCAAACAACAGTTTACTGATTATTTAACGCAGGCGAATGAAACAACCTTAGAACAGTTACCCTCTCGTCTGAGTGCCCTTTATCAGACCAAGGGCACTTGGGATACTGCGTCTCTGAATGAAGTAAGTCACTCCCTCCCGATTGGTGCAGTGGTTACTCTGACTGATCCGAACGGCAAGCTCATCGCCACGTTAAATAACCCCATGGAAGATATGATGCATGGACAAGGCGGGATGGGCATGAGTATGAATATGTCCACCTATTCCACAACAAGTTGGAAAACAAAAACCTTTACGGTGTCAGGACCCCTCGGGACTTTAGCCACTGCACAGGTCCGCTACCCAGCAACCGCACAGATTCTCAATCCCCAAGATGTCCGCTTCCAATCCGCAGTCTTCCGCTCTCTACTCTTCGCTGGAGGATTGGCGCTTCTATTTGGGATTATTCTCAGTTACTTTACAAGCCGCCAACTCGTCGCTCCGCTGAGACGATTAATGCAAGCAGCCAATCGTATTGGACATGGGCACCTTGACGAACGCGTTGACCTTCGCTCCAAAGACGAGGTAGGGCAACTGGCGAACGCTTTTAATGCGATGGCCGACAATTTGGATCGCCAAGAAACCCTCCGTAAACAATTTACCGCCGATATCGCCCACGAACTGCGTACTCCCTTAACCTCGATCAAAAGCTATATTGAAGCCTTTCAAGATAACGTCCTGCCTGCTAATCAAGAAAACCTCTCCTCCATTCATGAGGAAATTGACCGATTAGTTGACTTATCCAGCGATCTAAAAGACTTAAATGTAGCAGAAATCGGTGCTTTACAGCTAAACCTTGAACCTGTAGACTTAAAGGATCTTCTTGAAAAAGTTATTCGCAACCTTTATCCCCTCATTCAGGAAAAAGAATTAGCTCTCAATTGGAACGCCCCGGAAGAATCCGTGACTATGTCAGGGGACGAGCGCCTTCTGACCCGGCTCTTTTACAATCTGGTGCATAATGCTTATCGGTACTCAAACTCAGGCGGTCAGATTAGCGTTGCCCTTACAAAGACAGCGGATTTTGCTGAAATTAAGATTAAAAATACAGGTATCGGCATCTCGGAAGACGATCTCCCTTTAATCTTCGAGCGTTTTTACCGTGCTGACAAATCTCGGACCCGTGAGACAGGGGGAACCGGAATTGGTCTGGCGCTGGTCCGCCAGATTACGGACCTCCATCAAGGCACGATCAGCGTACAGAGTAAAGTCGGACAAGAGACTGAATTCATCGTCCGGCTTCCTAAAGAGATAAAAGTAGTGGTTGAGGATTAGATTTCCTCAGCCACTACTTTTCTTTTTCCATTTATGCCACTTCTTAGGACTTATCTTCCCATGGATCCCATCATATTGTTGCCGCTTGATTTTTGGGCTTGCTGTTGAGAAGCGTTAGAATTGTTCGGTTTATTCGTTCCAGTTATTCCTTGCATGTGTTGGGAACTATTCATCTGGTCATTCATTTGAGTGTTCATAGGCATATTTTGCATCTGAGTATTTACTGGCATGTTTTGCATTTGATTATTCATGGACACGTCGGAACTCCTCATTTGATCGTAGACATCTGTCTTGGATGGAACTGTTTGATCGGGCTGAGTGGTTTCTACCTGCTCAACTTCAGCGCTTGTGACATCATTGTTGTTCATATAGGCCTGTGCAGTCGAAGCTTTTGGCTGCATTTCCGTGGTATTTTTGCCAATTGTAGTAGCGTTCACGATCCCCGCCAAGCCAAGTACCATAACCATTGATAATGAAACCATTAAAACTCTCTTCTTCATAATCCATTCAAATCCTTTCATAATTCGTAACTTGGTGTTTGCTGTGTAACTCTAATACTTGAAGCAATTTGTGATCTTCAGTCTGGCTGTCACCTCCTGTAGTCGCTAAAGTATTCGTACACCTGTTTAATTATCGAGGGGTAGGTTGAGAAATTTCTAAAAAAGTCGAGCATGAGACTGAATTCATCGTCCAGCTTCCAAAAGAGATAAAAGTGGCTGAGGAATAGCTCCTCAGCCACTTTTATTAGAACATTTGATATCAGATTCACCAACTAATGGACAAAAATCTGTCGCCTCAGTTAATTCTGCCTTAGAATATATGGATCTCAGCATATTGTTACTCCAGATGTTTAGTTTTATTAACTGGATAGTAATGAACCAAATATATCGTACAAACTGGTGTTATGATTCCAAAAATCAGCTTAAAATATCCTTACTTAAGGTTAGAACTTAAATTTACATAATTTTTTATAAGGAACACAATTCATCCCCGACTTAAACACAGCGGAGTCTTGAAGTCGGGGTCTTCTTGCTGACGTTAATAAAATTATGTAGATAAAAAAATTGTGAATTTCTCATGAAGAAAGGACCCTGATTAATGTAGCTTAATAATGAAAAGGACAGTTTCTCCCATGTGGAGTCACTGCCCTTTTGTTGCTTTCGATGGCTAATTCCCTTTTTACTTTGCATCAATAGTACTAATAATTGGTCCCTGCCAGTTCTCAAACCAAACCTGACCCGTGTATCCATTAACATCAAGTTCCGCGTAATCCTTACCGTCTTTCTGAATCATGAACTCATAGTAACCGGGCGCTAGTTCTGGTTTTCCGATTGAATATCCTTGGCCCAATTTGGATACGAACTCTTGAGCGCTATTCGTAGCCTGTTCTTCACTGACCGTGACATCCCCATTATTTCCCCAATTCATATGTCCATATTTTGTATTCCACATACTATTCGGACCCATGTCAGTTATGATCTGTCCGCCATTCTTATAAACCATAACTTCATAGGCTTTAGCCCCTGTCGCTCCCTCTTTGAGCTCTACTTCATATCCATTTGAAAATTCATGAAGTTCGGCAACAACAACGTCCTGGTTAAATTTTTGTATAAACGCCTTAGCAATGGCTACTGCTTGATCAGATGTGGTGACTTCGCCGTTTGTGAGGTCAACACCTAAGCTTTTTGCATCATAGCCACCTCCCATCATGCCGTAACCACCACCGCCCATCATACCGTAACCGCCACTGTATCCATTAGCACCGAAACCTCCCATCATACCATAGCCTCCACCATATCTATTAGCACCAAAACCTCCCATCATACCATAGCCTCCACCATTCCCATTAGCACCGAAGCCTCCCATCATACCATAGCCTCCACCATATCCATTGAATCCTGGAGTGGTAACCACATCAGAGTTATCATTTGGGGAAGACAGTGCTAAAGTTATAGGTTGAGGTGTCCCAAGCTGACTACTCTGTGCTGTTGTTTCAACTGTCTGTGTGAATCCAAGAGTTTGTCCCAACGATTTCACGGCACCTGAACCAGAGGTTAGTGCGAAAGCCGTACCCGAAAGCGCCATCACGCTTGCAATTGAGAGTCCTACCATCCATTTTGTCTTGTTCATTTCTTTTTCCTCCTTTAATTTCAACCAAGAATATTTTCACAGCAACCCTGTCTTCATGTCTTAAGTATATTTAATCAATTCGATTATGCTGTGAATGAGTTATGAATTTGTTATGAATTTTCTCTTGGATTCGATAAAGGAAACTTACTTCAGGTGGAGTTTTAACTCCATCTGAAGTCTAGCTGAACTTATCCAGGGGCTTAGCGCCACTTATCACCCGCTTAAGAAGGGAGTCTTAGTGGCGTTTAGCCATCGGATAAAAACTCATGAAAAAACTGTGAATTTCCCATTGAATAAGGGACTCTGATTAATATTCAGAATCCCTCTTCCTAAGCAATAAACTGATTCGATTATCCTTGATTTTGTTACTAAACGTTCAACCTCCTTTAACTTTGCATAATCCTCACAATTATTTTTTCGTGATACTTCTTGGCAAAGTCAGAACAGCGGCAGAAACAAGGGCTATAACAATCATCCCCACACTACTCCACTGTGCTGAAGTCAAATTGAATAGATAACGTGCGCCATCCCCTCGTAAAAATTCTAGTCCAAACCGCCCCAGTGAATAGAGCACAATATAGGTTAAAAAGAGGATGCCCCTCGGCAATTTGCGCCAACGCGAAAGGATGATGATCAAAGCAAATACAACCATGTCCCATTGCCCTTCCCATACCTCTGCAGGCCATAAGGGTTGGCTACCATAGGCTGCATAAGCCGGAGTTCCAGGGGGATAAACCAGGCCAAATCCTTGGTTAGTCGGGCTACCATAGGCATCCCCATTAAGAAAGCAAGCAATTCTTCCGATCCCCTGCCCTAAGATAATCCCAGGGGCGGCAATATCAGCCATTCTCCAAAAATCAAGCTGATACTTACGAGTATAGATCCATCCAACAATAAAAGCCCCAACCAAACCTCCTTGAATAGCCATACCGCCATGCCATATCATAAAGATTTCGGTAAGATGGAGGGAATAATAGTCCCACTCGTAGAAAAAGACTTGCCAAACACGTGCTCCAATAATAGCTCCAATCACGGCAAAGACCACCAAGTCTACAAGATGCTGGCGGTATTCCTTTTCAGAAGAGGCTAAATGATAAGCTACCCCTAAACCAATTAATATCGATAGGGCAACCAGTACACCATAAGATCTTAACGAAAATTCCCCGATGCTAAATAAAATTTGTGACAAAATTTCGTTCCCCCTCAGAGAATAATATCCAACTTTCAAATTATATTTAAATCTTACTAGTATTGATTAGATTATTTTATTGACATTAATTGTGAATATTTTATGAGTGTTCCACTTGAATTTATTTTTCTCCCCGGAGAAGTTAGCCTTTTATCCGGGGAGAAACTGAACTTATCCCATGATCTTTTTCTTCACCGCCGGAATAACGATTGGCATAAAGACAATCATACTCAGGATGAAAACCCAAACCATGCCACCGATCCGAGCCACAGCAGTATAGGTATTACCGTCCACCCAAGTTATGATCAGAAAAATAAGAGTTATCGCCAGCGAGAGTGCAGTATAAACCACGGAAGCCTGCTTGGCGGCTTTTGCTTCTAAATCGTTCATAGTAAGACTTCCTCCTTAACGTGCTGTTTGTGGTTGGGGTACCGGGTGCGCACTGGTTTTCACCTTTTCCTTCCGGAACGATGGTTGGTAGCGTTTTAAGAGCAGAGTGTTCATCGTTACAGATACAGAACTCATGGCCATAAAGAAGGAAGCTAGTTCCGGGCTAACCAGAAGTCCTGTGAAAGGATACAAGATACCGGCAGCCAAGGGAATCCCTGTGATATTATAAACGAATGCCCATACCAAGTTCTGTTTGATCTTGCGCATGGTAGCCCTGCCGATTTCAATGGCCCCGACCACATCGCGGATATCGTCCTTGATCAGGATTATGTCGCCTGTTTCTTTGGCAACGTCGGTTCCTGAACCTATGGCAATTCCCACGTTGGCCTGAGCTAAGGCTGGGGCATCGTTGATTCCATCCCCGACCATGGCCACCTTCAGACCCTTTTCCTGCAGCTTGATCACCTCGGCGGCCTTATCTTGGGGCAGCACTTCTGCAAGTACTGTCTTGATCCCCACTTGCCGTGCTATGGCTTCAGCCGTCCGTTGGTTGTCTCCAGTAATCATTGCCACTTGCACACCCATCTGCTGCAAGCGCTCCACAGCCACTTTGGCATTTTCCTTCAGGGTGTCAGCCACTGCGATGATCCCAGCTGCCTTACTGTCAACAGCTATCAACATGGCAGTCTTGCCTTCTCCCTCAAGCTGCTCCATTTTTCCACTTAAGTTTTTGATATCGATCTTCTGTTGCTGCATCAAACGGCGGTTTCCTAACAGGATTGTCTGGCCTTGATAGGTCGCCCGCACACCATGTCCAGGTATAGCCTCAAATTCGTCCGTATCTCCAACCGACAATCCTTCCTCCTTGGCCCCTCGTACGATCGCTTCACCCAAGGGGTGCTCAGACGGTTTTTCAGTGATCGCTGCCAGTCTGAAAACATCATCCCGGGCAAAGCCCTCTGTAGCATACACGTCAGTCACAGAGGGTTCCCCTATGGTCAGGGTCCCGGTCTTATCGAAAACAACCGCATTAAGCTTGCTGCTCGCTTCCACAGCATCAGCTCCTTTGAAGAGGATGCCGTTCTCCGCACCTTTACCCGTACCGGCCATAATAGCGCTGGGGGTAGCCAAGCCGAGAGCACATGGGCAAGAAATGATCAAGGTCGTCACTGACAAGAGAAGAGCAAAACCAAAGACACCGACTTCCGCTAAGCTATAGGGTGAGAGAATAAACTGGCTTGCCGGCGAGAAGAATGCACCGTAACCGACAAAGAACCAGAAGAAGAAGACAATCAACGCGAGGACATGCACTCCAGCAATGAAATGCCCTGCCACAAAGTCAGCCAGTTTTTGGATAGGTGCCTTTGACGCCTGGGCATCTTCCACCATTTTGATGATTTGGGCCAGAGCGGTTTCGCTGCCAACTCTGGTTGCCTTGAATTTAAAGGAACCCGTCTTATTGATGGTAGCGCCCGTGACCTGGGAACCGGCGCGTTTTTCCACCGGCATGCTTTCCCCGGTGATCATCGCTTCATCGACTGCTGAATAACCTTCGGTAACTTCGCCATCCACGGGTATGCTTTCCCCGGGCCGCACGACCACGATATCCCCGATCTCCACCTCATCGGTGGCAATCTCCACTTCTTCACCATTGCGGATCACCCGCGCTGTTTTGGCCTGCAAGCTCATCAGATTACGGATCGCCTCCGAAGTCCGGCCCCGGGTGAGCGCTTCTAGAAAGCGACCTAAGACGATAAACGCCGTTAGCAAAGCGGCTGACTCGAAAAAGATAGCTCCCCGCCCGCCAAAACCGGCATCGGGCCAAAAGGTATTGATGGTGGCAATGATATAGGCGGCACCAATCCCGGTCGCGTAGAGTAGATTCATATCGGTCGCGCCCCGTTTTAGTCCGTTCCAACTGTGTTTAAAAAACTGCCAGCCAGGAATAAAGGCGATCGGCGTGGTCAAGGCCCAAAGAACATAGACATTCCCTAAGAATTCCGGAACAAAATAGGGAAAGATCCACATGTCTCGGAACATGCCAATCATCACCAAACTGGCTAAGGGCCAGGCAATCCACATATTGCGGGTTTGGAACCGAAGTTCCTTTTGCCGCGCCTCTTTCTCGCGGTCTAAAGCTTCCTGACCTGTCACCTTTTCGCTCGCCTCATAGCCCATAGCATTGATCTCTTTTTTGATCCGGGTTTTATCCACGGCTCCGGGGTAAAACTTTACCTTGGCCGACTCAGCCGGTAAATTAACGACAACAGAGGTGACTCCCTGCATTCCTTTCACGGCCTTCTCGACTTTAGCGACACAAGCGGCACAACTCATGCCTCGCACCGTGAGCAGGACTTCCTCCTCCGGCACCTCGTAGCCAATGTCTTGAATTAGCTTCACCATCTGGGGTACTCCAGCCTGATCACTCGCAAACGTTACAGCTGCCTTGCCCGAAAGCAAATTGACATGAACGTCCTGCACGCCTGCCATGCTTTTTAGGGTTTTTTCCACTTTTGCCACACAAGCGGCACAAGTCATACCCTGTACCGGCAAACTTACCTGTGCCAAATGCTCGCTTCTTGTTGTTTCACTCATAACATTTAACCTCCTACCGGTAATCTGACTCAGATTCCCTTTCACTGTTTATTCTTTACCGTAAGTTATCTCATCATGCGGAACACCGTGTTTAAGACTTCGTCCACTACCTCCGTTTCACCAGCTTCTAACCGTTCCCTCACACACGATTTCATGTGTTTTTCCAGAAGCAACTTAGATACTCCGTCGAGGGCAGACTGGGCGGAGGAGATCTGATTTAAGACGTCATCACAATATACTTGACGCTCGATCATTCCTTTGATGCCTCTGATTTGACCCTCGATCCGGTTCATCCGGGCGATAAGCTGTTGGATCGTCTTTTCATCATGATGACTCCTGAGGTTGCCGTCTTCTTTCGTCATATTCTGATTACAACAAATTACTTTTATCGGTTCGTTCATTTACTCACCACCCTTCCAATATAGTATAGGGGTCTACCCTATATTCCTCGTTAAAAAAAAGAAACCATAATGGGCATACTCATGAATTGGTTCCATGTCCTTAGTGTAACTCTCGAATACGATAAACTCATGAATTAGTTGTGAATTTCTTATGAAGAGGCGCCTGATGATGCTAGCAGGATATGGTACAATTCTTACCACTTTGTTTAAACAGCTAGGATTACCCCTATCCATCCAAGACTCGCTGTGATGTGGCTTGCGTCTTACCAACGCCCCCGCTGTGAAAGCAGAAGAGTAAACTTAATTTACCATAACAAACGCTGTTTATTATTATCAATTACTTGTTTTACGGCGATGATTACATACACAGTAAAAATAAAGGCACTTAACGATAGGATTGAACCAAAATAGGAAAATGGCTGTGCCCCTAACGTAACACCGTATAACCACAAATCCAATAGAGACATATCCAAAGTCCCCCCATCCATTACTAATGTTATCCGTAAATAATTTAAACCTAATAATTCTTTTTCATTTGTTGAATACTCCCCTTGACTTCATTAATAACTTCCTTCACGAGCTCCTTGTTCGATCTTATTAATTTCATCACTCAGAAAGAGGTGAATGGCAAGAAACATTACCAATAAAGTTAGAGAAAAAGGAACTTGAGCATGAATAAATCTAAAGATACTATACATCTTATCATTAGGTTCAATAGCTTGTAAGATAGCTATCGCTAAATAATCAAGATCATGGAACACTATACCAATGGCTGTATGATCTTTAAAAACCGGGAAAAAAATCGACATCGAAATAGGGGCTAATTGAAACGGATTTAGGGCTTCGATGCTTGACCTATGTTTTTCTTCGGCTATAGTTTCTAATATTTTTTCTTCTAAATCTAGGCATGCTTGAGTCGACAAAAAGTCAAGTTCTTCTTCTAAAGCCTGGAGCCTTTCCTTTTGTTCCGTTAATAATTTTTTTACGGTTTCCAGCAATTTATTTATTTTACCAGTAAGATAAAGCCCCAAACAGGAAGCCAAGATTAATAAGGCGAACGGAGGAGGCACATGAAACTCAAGGATTATAAACGCCGAAAATATATTGGCGAACGTTGGCTCCATTGCCTGTCTAATATAAATATCTACTTCTCCCAAATTTGCTACTGATACACCAATCGCCAGACTGGGAATAACAGGAAACCAGAACGTTACTGAAAGTGGAGATAAATTAAGTGGATTAAGGATTCTCGCATAAAACTTACGTTGTTGCTCTGCTAAAGCATGCTTGATCTTTTCAATATATTGTCGTTCTGCAATTGATTGAGGACGCCAAGAAATACCGTTAAGGTACTGCTCAAGATACTGTTGCATAAGCATATACGGACTTGATGGCCCCCTCATAAAAAGCACTCACTCCTTACTTAAAACTGCTCAATTACGGCATTTTCGCTTTCAGTTGTTTTAGGCGCTTCTGTAAGACCTACTGTTTTAGAAATTAACCAAATCCAGAAAATCGAGTTGATAATCGCAATGATAGTGGGTACTGGTAACCAAACTCCCCAATACTTACCTTCCGTCGGATTAGTGTTCTTGGATTTTTGAACTGGAAAACTATTCATTCAAGCCCCTCCTAACCAGAGCGTATACATCACTTAACAGTCTCCCAATTACGCAGGATGACAGCTCCTAGTACAAAAGAAACTACAAAAGAGAACACCAGCCAAACAATCCAATAACTTTGAATGAGCCACAAAGGAGTAAAAATCCAAAATCTACAGCCTGGTGTCATTAATATCACCCCTTATTCCATTACCATATTATTCCTAATAATTTATTTGGTTCCTTGTCATCTCGAAATAGATCAAAAGACTTATACTTTCCGATATATTAAAAAAACCAGAGCGTTGAGTTGCGTTCTGGCAGGCAATTAGCGTTTTCATCAACCTTTCTCACAATAGAACTATGGAAACGAACGTCAAGTTCCAAAGCGTTTGCCAAATCGGTTCAATAAGTTCAATAAATCCTCCGGTAAAAATTGCAGTGATTGTAATTTACTATTTGAAGCTGGGCCAGTCAATGGTTTGGAACCAGTTGTTTCCGGCGGCACGACCGCCCTTACAAAAATAGTTGTTAAAAGTTCTAATATCAGTAAAGGCAAGGCTCCTCGCACGCCTGGAAACGTAAATAAAGGAAAAAGAAGAAAGACAGCCGGACAATAAGGTTTATCTGTAAAATCGCCATAGACTGCTAAACTAAATACTAGGGGAATCTCCGGTGTTTCCTGGGGAAATATCCCAGTAACAGCTTGATCGGTTGAAGGGGCGGATGTACTGGTTGAAGGCTGTACATTGCCGCGTGACACCGAGGCCAAAAAGTCCTGTAATTCACTTAACGACATCCGCACAGTTTGTTCTGGAGATATAACAGGACCTTTCTGAACCGGTATTAATTCATGACCAAAAAAACGATCAGCAAGAAACAGGAAAAATTGGGTAACGATGAGAACACCTACGGAAGCAAATACCTTTCCCGTTAACAGTGGTTGTAAGAAAAAAAACGAAGCGCTTCCTGGTACAGAACTAACCGGAGCAAAAATGGTCAGACCCAAACTTAAAGGTTCTTTAGGAAAATGACATTCACAAGAAACAGGTTCACAAGGATTCGGCCCAGGCAATGGAGGTGTTCTATTACAAAACGATGAATAAATATTGTCCATTCATCTAATCCCCTCTTTCTATTTTAGATTATGGGGATTTAATGAAAATGTACCTTATTCCTAAGATTCTTGTGGGCATTTTTTAACATGATCTTCTATTCTTATGAAGAAGAGAACACTATGCCCGTGGAAAGAGGAATAATATCATCTTATGTTTGTCACACTAAACTAGAGTTAGAATTTTCGTAAAGAGCTTAAGAGAAAGGATTATTATGGACAAAGAGACTTTGTTAACTCGCAAAAGATATAATCGCACTTCAAAGTTCTACGATATTATGGATCGGATGATTAAATCAGACCTAAGAAAAAAGATACTTAAACAAGCAAAGGGCAAGGTTCTTGAAGTTGGAGTGGGAACGGGAAAAAATCTTGAATATTATCCACCCACTTGTGATATTACGGGGATTGATCTAAGTCCAGGTATGCTTGAGAGGGCGAAAGAGAGGGCTCAGAAATTAAAAATTACTGTTTCTTTACTGGAGATGGATGCGCAAAACCTTCAATTCCCGGAAGAAAGCTTTGATACTGTAGTCGCGACCTGTGTTTTCTGCTCTGTGCCGGATCCGATCAAGGGCTTAGAAGAAATTAAACGTGTTTGTAAACCAAGAGGAAAGGTCTTACTTCTAGAACATGTCCGAAGTGATAATCCCATATTAGGAAAGATTATGGATCTTTTGGATCCTCTAACCGTGCGAATGATAGGTCCACATATTAACCGTAGGACAGTCGAGAATATTATTAAAGCTGGCTTAAGGATTCGAAGTATAGAGGATCAGAATACAAAAATTTTAAAGCATATTGTCGCAGAACCGTGAGATGTATGGATAACTATTCACGATGATAAAACCCGACTCTCAGTACTTATTGAGAGTCGGGTTATCTTCTCTACATTGCAAACGCTCGACATTCCATGGCACAGTGCAAACAGATGTGGGCACATTTTTGAGATTCCTTGTCGGTAAATCGTGCACATTCATTTCCACATGCTTCACATATACTCGCGCAAAGGCCTGCTATTGATTTGCTATAAGGGCTATGCCGAGCAAGGTATTTGGCAGTCAGCGTACAGATATCTGCACAATCTCGTAGTAGTTGTAATTGTCTATGCCTTAGATGAAGATCTTGGGAATGCATAAGGAGATGGGTAATCATGTGTTCACACATTACTTCACAATCTTGAACAGTATTTGTGATATTAATTAGCTAAGCCTCATTTTCGCGACCTACCTCAAGGTGAATGTGCTGGAGTACCAATTTTACTCAAGTTATGGGATCGTTTTGATTTCTCTATCCTTCTTACGCAAGCTGGAATCAATAAACTTCGCGGTGTGCCCACCTGGATGACGGCTTTCCTATACGTTGTCGGTCTCATCTCTCATTGCACTTCCGTTTCTAAAATGGCCGAGATGGCTGGTAAAGATGCTTTACTTCGATATTTATTCCAAGGTAAGAAAATCATCCAATCATCCAATCAACCATGAGCCGTTTCCTTACCACGTCGTATAATTGGTCTTTATTTGGTGAAAAGCGTGTCGGTCGCCTACAGGATGATCTAGATACCCAGTTGCACGAGGGCGATGTGATCGCACTTGATGATACATTAAATCCACACCCCTTCGGAAAAGAGTTACCGTTTTTATGTTGGCTTTTTGACCACAGTAAGAAAATAAATGTCTGGACCATGAATCTTGTCACTTTGCATGTAGTCCTTCGAAATGGCCTTGAGTACCCTCTGTTTTACCGTATATGGCGTAAACCGGAGGTTAAAGGGGAAGGTCCAACAAAATTTGACCTAGCAATAGAGATGCTCGTACAGCTACGTAAATCAGTTAGTTGCCGCTTGTGGGTGGCAATGGACCGCTGATATCTATCCAAGGATTTCTTCAATTTTTTGACTTCAAATTCTTATGACTGGGTCACCAAAGCCAAGCGCAATACAGCAATCTACCGCAGAGTAATAAAACCTTGGAGCGGCCAAGAACGTTTTGTTTCAATCAATGCCCGGATGCTTATTAAAGAAATCTTTCCGCAACTCAAAATACAAGGTCCAGGATTGGTTTCCGTTGCTGTTCCCGATATCTATATGAAGATGCCCTATAAAGTCACCAATAAAAAAGGCAAAGTGGTCACCAAACAACGTTTTACACCGATTGCTGCCGTTGTAGCAATGAACTTGAAAGAAGACGAAGATCAAACAAAAGAGAATGTGGTCGAAGCGGATATAAAAGAAAAAACGAGTGATGGAGAAGGCTTCACCCACGGCGAAATGGTCAGCAGCCTCTTCCACACTCGTTGCGAGGTCCGGTTGAAAACCCGTAAAGGAATTCAATAGGTCCATATCCAGTTTGACACAACTGTGCATAGATTTGCAAGGCTTTTTGACGAATTTTGGCCGGATGAAATCCGAATGTTTTGGGGTAAGGGTTATCCTAGTATCCAAGGACTACCATTAAGTGCATAGGTCCTGCAAGAGATCTACATTTGTTAAATGTTTGCATAATAACCACAATGGAGGTTCACTAGATATTCACATTTAATTCATAAGTTCTTTATAAGAATGATATATAGTAGTTTAATAGAAATAAGTTCTTTACCTCTCCTCTTTTATTAAGGCTTTCTTTGGAAAGCCTTTTCAATTCTTCGAAATAAATTAGAAAATTGTTTTAAGGAGGAATTGGGAATTTTAACACTTTGATTCTATGAGACAATTATTAATCGAGGGAAAGATTATGAATAAAACAAAAAAGCAAGCGAAATCTATTATTTATTATTCTGTGGTCGCAATGCTGATTTTGATGCTGCTCAATGCATTTGTATTCCCATCATTATTGAAACAACAGGTTCACGCAGGTTGACTACAGCACCTTCTAAACCAAGTAGAACGTAGAGCTGTGATTGAGGCGGAAATACAGGATACTCAGATTATTTTTACTGCCAAAGATGAAGCTGATCAGAACAGCACATATTCCACGGGAACTATCAATGATCCGGATCTAGTTAATCGTCTGTACAATGCAGGGGTAAAATTCTCTCAGGTCATTCCGAAAGAGAATTCCCCTCTGTATAATTTCCTTTTGACATGGATTCTGCCCCTAATTCTCTTTATCGGAATCGGACAACTGATAGCAATTCAGATGCAAAAACGCATGGGCGGAATGAAATCCATGACTTTCGGTAAAAGCAATGCTAAAATCTATGTTCAGGCACAGACAGGCAAAACCTTTGCTGATGTAGCCGGACAGGATGAATCGAAAGAGGCACTCGCTGAGATTGTCGATTTTCTTCACAACCCCAAAAAGTATTCTGAAATTGGTGCAAGTCTGCCTAAGGGCGCATTGCTTGTAGGCCCTCCTGGAACAGGATGATGGCACTAGAGACTGTGAATAACCCATACCTTGGAGGTGATACTTCCCTTACCTGTTCTGCTGAAACAGCAGCAAAAATTGATGATGAAGTACTAACCATTATTAAGAGTGCTCATAAAAAGGCAATCAGTATTCTGAAAGAAAATACAGATAAGTTACACGAGCTGGCGCGTTACTTGTTGAATAAGGAAACCATTACAGGAGAAGAATTCGTGGAGATTCTTTCACGTAAAATTTTAAAACGAAAAGGAGAACAGGTAGCATTGCAAGCTGCCTGTTCTCTTCTTTCACTGGGTTACTTATTTATTTTGGAGAATCTCACGACGGCGGTTAAATTCTTCTGTATCAATTTCTCCGCGAGCATACCGTTCACGTAAAATGTCCAAGGCACCCCCCCGGTCACCTGTCTCAATAGGGGCGTGTTTGCCAATACGCCGAAATAGGTAAATCCCAAGAACGAACAAACCTATCCAAAAAATCATTTGGACTGCCATACCAATTAAGCCCATCCACCAATAACCTCCACCATAAGCACCATAGCCACCCCATCCATTCATCATCAGTCTGAATTCCCTCCTTAAAATCATAATTGATTTCACTACACTAAGTAGTATTTTGTCTCTCAACAAGCCAGATAATTCAAAATCCGCTCCAAATTCAAAATCAATATAACACCATAGATTAATTATGCTTGTACTGCTCCATTGAACTGCCGTCCAGTATTCACAAGAAATTCATAGGTTTTTCATAGTAAGTTCATAAAGAAATGATACCCTGAGCTAGGAAACGGTCAGTTCATCAACTCTTCCAGTTCCAAAGACGCTGAACGAGCATTCTAATCGTTTCAAGCAAGATTGACTGGGTTTTTATGCTCAGTGAGGACTAAAGGCTCAGACCCTTAATAATGGTCTGAGCCATTCTTTTATCTAGTCAGACCCCCATGTCGTTAGACGGCACCACTAATAATTATCGAGGGGTAGGTTGAGAAATTTTCTTGACAGGACTTTTTCTCCGGGTACCCCCTTAAATTTCTGATACATATACGAAAATAATCTAATAAGTGGAGGGGTTGAAGTGCCAGAATTAACGATTCAGCAAACTTTACTACTAGCCAAAGAAGGAAACGAACTTATTAGAGAAGAGTTCATACAAAATCACAAGCCATTTATCATAAAAATCAGCTCCAACATCTGTAAACGCTATCTTACCTGGGGACATGATGACGAGCTAAGCATCGCTCTAGTCGCTTTTAATGAAGCAATAGACAGTTTTAAACCTAACGATGGGGCATCTTTCTACGGTTTTGCCAAAACAGTTATTACCAGACGGTTGATAGACTACTTTCGCAAAGAGTCTAAACATCAAGCTCTCTCTCTAACCCCACCGGAGGCTGACAATAATGATCTAAATGATTATGATTCAGCATCATCGTTTGAACTATATAAAGAAGAAGAACAAAAAAATGATTTTGCAGAGACAATAAAAAACTATACCATTATACTAGCCGAGTTCGGAATAACTTTGGAAGACTTAGTCGAAGTTTCCCCGAAGCATAGAGACAGTAAGGCAACTCTATGGAGAGTTGCCCAAGAGCTTTGTGCACACCCCAATTTATTAAAACACCTAACTAAAACTAAGCTTTTACCGCTCAAAGAGTTAGAACTCCTTACAGGCGTGAAGCGAAAGGTTCTAGAAAGGGGTAGAAAATATTTGATCGCAACAGCTCTAATTCTATCGGATCCAGAACTCGAATCTTTGAAAAGTTTCACTCAGATAGACCAATAACTTAAAGAGAGGGGTTAGCATAATGAAAAAGACGAGAGGCATTGTCATGAAGACATCAAAAAAGGCCACCATCCTTTACACTGAAAGCGGCGACTATTTGGAAATCAAAACTCCGAAGACCATTCCTGCCCTCGGACAGGTTATTGAAACCGAGCTACCTATGCATAACCCTCTAAGTCATAGACTCCTCAAATTTGGTTCTATCGCTGCAATCCTGCTACTCGCCTTGACTCTAAGTGTCTTCAACATAGTCTCAGGACCTAATACTGCTGTGGCAGCTGTTGTGATGGATATGGACACAAGTTTGGAACTATTAGTTAACCGTGAAGCTAAAGTTCTTGATGTAATCGGTGTAACTCAAGGGTCCGGAAATACACCATCGAACCTTCAACTTCAAGGGATGGACATCTATGCTGCTGTAGACCTGATTATCGATAAAGCGAATAATCAAGGAGTATTTAATCAAGGTAACAGCCTAATCCTGACGAGCATTATCCCCATGGATAACCAATCGGTGGACGTTATCGATCAAGCGAAACTGCGAGACTCTATCGAACGTCATATGCTTGAGAAAAACATCTCTGCTAACATGATGGTTAGTAAGACAGATGAAAAAACTCAAAAAACAGCTCAAAGCCTTGGTATGAGTGTAAATCATTATCAGATTTACAAGCGTATTCTGGAAAAAGGATTAATTGTCACTGCTGATGGTTCTAACTCGAAGGATGCCCTTCATATGTTGTCCGAGGCAAATACCACCTTAATTTCACTTTTCCCGAAAGAGAGCATGGCCATATCTTCTCAAAGCGAGATGCACGAGGAAATGTCTAACTCAATGGGAAATCCGATGACTGGTGAGAGTACCCCAGCAAAGAATTCCTCCGAGTCAGGATCAAGTCAAAGCTCACCCGACAAAGCTGAAGAGTCAACATCATCCGGATACTCTATGCCTGAAAGCCAACATATGAGCGGTGGTCCGTCAGAATCTATGTCAACACCCATGAAAGGTAACTCAGGTGGTTCAGATGGCTCTGGAGAACATCAAATGATACGTTAAGGCCTCTATTCAGTCTCAATTACTTCAAACTTATATCCCCTGCCCCACACTGTGCTAACAAATGAAGGTGCACCGGGAACTCGCAATTTATCTCTTAAGCGATTAATGTTAGTATCTACTATTCTAACATCACCGTAATAATCGATACCCCATACACTTAACAATTGCTCTCTGCTATATATCCGCTTCGGAGACCTAGCTAAAATAGATAAGAGGTCAAATTCCTTGGGCGTTAAATAAATTTGTTCGTCCAAAACAAAAACATCCCGATTAAGCAAATCTATTCTCATTCCAGTGAATGTCAAAATATGCTGATCAGGCGCAGATCCGGTTGAAGCTCTACGCGAGGCGGCTTTGATCCTGGCAACCAGTTCCCTGGGGCTGAAGGGTTTTCCCATATAATCATCAGCCCCTGTTTCTAAGCCGAGGATTCTGTCAGCTTCTTCATTCTTTGCCGTTAACATGATGATAGGAACGGTAGAAGACTTCCTAATCTCCTCACAAACTTTAACACCGTCAATTGATGGCATCATTACATCGAGGATAATGATATCCCATAACTGAGGAAATTGCCCGGGCGGGCCTTGACCTATAGCGAAGTAATCGCTGTACGCGCTAGTTAAGGTCTCTACATCCGGCAAATATTTATTGTTTATGAAGTCTTTGACGGTTACCAGGTAGCTCTTCATTTGAGTTATTAGCCCAGCCTCGAGGGGCATCGTTACGCCGCCGGGAGCTATACTCATAACGTGAGGCACCCTACCAGCCAGGATAGCCACCATTTCCTGTGCCTGACGACGGACTTTTAGTCCTTCCAGGTAATTAGTGATTAGGCGTTGAGTGTCCGTACTATTGATCCGCATGTCTACATCATACCCGGGTGACCAAGGATTCAATTGGGGACCAATAATATAATCCATTAAACTCAAATGATAAAAATGCAGGATATGGTCTTGTAAATAGTTGCCTGCCTGAATGATGGTACGTTGCAAAGTGGCTTGCGAACTAGGTGTAAAACCCATGGCTTGTTCATTGGCTTTAACCGAAGCAATGGCATGTGAGACTGGGCAAACCCCGCAAATCCGTTGCGTAATATGGATCGCATCCCAAGGATGTCGATCCTTCAAGATATTTTCCATATCCCTGAACAGGTTACCTGTCATATAGGCCGTAGTAACTTTATTGCTGCTGTCCAGCTCTACCTTTACTTTTAAGTGACCTTCTACCTTGGTTACCGGGTCTATAGTAATAGTATTCGGCATAATTCTTATTCCTTTCTTAAGTTAAGTTACTAAATTAGCTAGTTTTAAACTTATACAACTTTGATTTAGACCTGATTGTATTCACAATGCTGGAGCTCTGGTTGGAACTCGTGCCACCGGAATCCATTCCGCCAGAGCCCATTCCTCCGTAATAAAAAGGCCCTTCTGGAAAACTCGGGGAAGCGCAGCTTATGCATTGCATGTCAGCCTTATCAATGCACCAGTTCACACCGTTATTCCATTTAAGGAGAGGACAACTGAAAGTGGTTTCAGGTCCTTTACAACCAATACCTCTATAGCAGCCAAAAGCACCGTATTGATCCACCATTTCTGTATGACGGCGAGGACAATTATTGTGGACAGTAGTTGGATAATATTGGACCGGCCTACCATAACTATCTAATTTAGGAACGCCTTTGGTTAACAAAGTTACTATCGTTCCAACCATGGTTTCCGGATGAGCCGGGCAAGCCGGTAAATTTATGATTGGTTTTTGTGTTTTCCCATTCAAAACCTCTTTAACTGTCTTAATACCTGTGTAAATCGACGGTTTAACTACTCCGCCAAAAGAAGCACAGGTGCCTATGGCCAGAACATATTTTGCTTTTGGTCCTAATTCATTCACCGCATCGATCATAGTCCAATTTTTTCCTTTTTTGTCTGCGATAACACAGTAATTACCATTTGTGCTTGTTGGGATACCGCCTTCAATACAGAGAATAAATTCCCCTTTATAATCAGTGGATGTGTCAATGATTGAAGTAACCGCCAGATCACCTGCTGCCGTGGCCAAATTAGGATGATACTTAACGCTGATTTGGTTCAACAGCACATCGTCGATTGTGGTCGGCTGGGTGGCGTTAAGTAGAGAAATAGAACAACCCGTACACATGGAACCTTGCAGCCAAATAACCGGCGGACTAGTACTTGCAGCCAAAACCTCCTCAACTTTGATTAGATCTAAAGAAGTAAGTCCTAAAGCCATAGCAGATCCGGCAGCCCACTTCATAAAATCTCGTCGACTAATTTGCATACTATAACCTCCATTTTATAAGCAGTTTATTAGACTAAGTTGTTTTTTTATCTATCTGTAAAGCTTAGGGTCACCTCCCATCCATATTTAAATAATAGACTAATAGTTTGAATATCCTTTGGACAAAAGTTAACGTTTTTGTAATACTTAGGTGATAAGAGCAATACAAAGTAAAAAATAACTGGGCTACCTCAAATGGTTTCATCCCAGTTAAACTTATTCAGTAGATTTTATGGCGATCAGATTGGCTTCCAGTAATATGATCCCCCCGCATATTAGTATTATGATTCTCGTTATTCGACAACCTATAAGCTATGAATACTTACTCCCATGCTTGTAGTATCATTGCAACCAATTAGACTATGCTGTGAATGAGTTATGAATTTTTTGTGAATTTAAGAGAATGTCGTGTCCTTGAATTGCTTCGCTTTGTTCGTAAAGCTACGGGAGGACATCGAATTTATTATGATTTAGGTAGGCAGTCATCCACTTAATGATCGTACTAAAAAGTGGCCGAGGATTAAATCCCCAGCCACTTTATTAATTTGCTTATTTGTACTCATGGTCCTTCAAGCGCCCAATCTCTTCAGCATCTGTACAAAATTACAGATAGTTAAATGACCCTGTAACCAGCCTCATCGACGGCCTTAACAAGCATCGAACGATCTACTGTTCCTATAACAACCGCTTATTTATGAGCTAAATCGACTTCTGCTTGAGTAACACCAGGTACTTTCACTAACGCCTTATTAGCGAAAGTTCACTAAGTTTAGTCCATATTAGCAGTCGTTGAAGCGTCATAATCTCGCGGCTTCCAGTTTTTAAGATCGCCTTCATTAAGAAGGATTTTACCGTTTTCCTTGTCAACAGTATAATTCAACTCTTGAGGAGGATACTTAGTGCATCCGCCACCCAACCCCGTTAAGTCGGCGAGACTCCAACGGGTCCAGCAAACATTACAAACCAAAACATCCCCTTCGATGTGGAATTTGCGGGAATAGCATGGTTCACAAAAACTACTGGCCACCATCACCCGGCCCGCAGGGCTTAAATAAGCCATTACCGGTAACCCTTTCTGGCTATTACCTATATCAAAATTGGGATCATACATGGCGTAAATAATTTTGTTTTTCTCCAAGTCGTCGAGAGATAATTTAACTTGACCGTTATTAATCTCTGCGTTTACCTCAGTCATTTCAATGGTTTTATTGGTATAGTTAATACTTTTTCCTATTGAATATTTGTTATCGAACCCGGGAATTACCTCCTTGGTCGAGAGAACAACAGCTACTACCCCCACCACCAACAATGTACAGAGACTAATTAAGACCAACTTCCGCCGTTTTTTACTTTGTAATTCTAGAGCCTCTAGACGCGCCCGCTTCTCTTCCAGATCCGCCATGCTGATCTCCTCCTTCCTCTCAATATATCGGAGAGGTCTGCTTTAAGACCGTCGAACTATCAGGGGTACCTTAGGTAGATTTGCTATTGATGACTGCTTTCAAAAGTTCAAGCTCTTTCTGGAGCTTGGCTTGTCTTTTACCAAGACGCAAACTGTAACCGAAGATCAAAACCCAAATAATAGAATAGGCGAGAGACAAGTAAAACAACTTATCCATATTGCACCTCCGTTCCCGACTCTTGATTTCTTCACTATCTACCCCTTGATTCGTTAGTTGAACATTCCCTCTTTTAACCAACGAATCTCCGCTTTCATCCTTTCAATACGGACACTACGCATCATAAAATAACAGTACAATAAGCTAAAAGCGAACAGGCTGGCAATGAAAGCCAGCATCATGTCAGGGGCTAACGCAATTCCATTCGAAGTGACCAGAGCACCGGGGTGCATAGTCCTCCACCAACGAATTGCCAAGAAATCGATCGGCACGACCACAAAGGCCAAGATGCCAAACACTGCAGCTAGACGTGCTTTCTTTTCCTCCTCGCCGATGGCCGAACGAATCTTGGCATAGGCCAGATACAAAAACCACAGGATCAGAGTGGAGGTCAGACGTGGATCCCACGTCCACCAAGTATTCCAGATGGGTTTTGCCCAGATCGGGCCGGTAATTAAAACGATGGTTGTAAAAACTACACCGATTTCCGCAGACGTATAGGCATACATATCCCAGTTTGTCCGCCTGGTAAGTAGGTAAGCGATACTGGCAACAAAAACAACGAAGAAGGCCATCATTCCGACCCAAGCCGAAGCGACGTGAAAATAAAAGATTCGTTGGACATCACCCATTGTTTTTTCTGTGGGCGCATAAACTAGTGCTAAATAAAGCGCCACAAACACAGCAAGAAAAGTTAACCACGCCAAAACCTTTTCTATTAGACAAGGGCGCGTATTTTCAGGCACAGACTACACCTCCAGTAAATAATCGAAGAGAAGCATAGGTAAAACGGTAAAGACAACCCCGTAGACAACCAGAATCTTAAGAAACAGATCTGCTCCGCTTCCCACTAGACCAAAACTAGCTTTGGTAACGATCACAGCGCTAAGCAAAACCGGAATAATCAGCGGAATCAACAAAATCGGCATAAGAATCTCTCCGCTTTTTGTCGCCGAAGACAAAGCTGCCAAACAGGTGCCCACAGCCATAAAACAATAAGTGCCAAGCAGAAGGACAATTACAAACATGCCTAGCTGCTGTGGTCCGGGGTAATTGAAGATAATGAAGAAGAGAGGGATTGTTACACCTTCTACAATAACCATGAGCAAGAGGTTCATGATCGTTTTAGCCACGTAAATAGCACTACGGTCTAGGGGACAGAGCATCAACCCATACAAACAGTCATTCTGTTTTTCCGCAGCGAACGATCGGTTAAGGCAGAATATTCCGGCGAAAATTATGGTAATCCAAATGATACCTGGCAAGACCTCGCCCATTAAATCTTTGTTTAGATTGATAGCAAATCCGAAAACCACCACTACCAATAGAGAGAATACTATCATCGTGCTCAGCATTTCCTTACCCTGAAGCTCACTTCTAATTTCTTTCCAAAGTAAACTTCTCACTTTTCTGAGGAAACTCATTTGACTCCTCCTACAAGCTCCAAATACCGACGTCTAAACTCTTCTCGCTGTAAACTCCGGGGATTGCAGGTGTAGGCAATACGACCACCCACTAGAATCAAAGCTTGGTCACTTTGTTCCAAGCCCTGGTCAAAGTCATGGGTAATCAGAAAAACTGTATGTTTACTCTGGGCTAACTGACTTAAAATTACATTTAAAACCCCTTTAGCCATTTCATCCAGCCCAGTATAGGGTTCGTCCATCAAAAGAATGGGGGGTTTGTGGACAAGCGCGCGCGCAATAGAGAGTCTCTGCTGCATACCTCGAGAGAAACTATGGACTGGATCACCAGTTGCAAACGACAATCCCACTTCATCTAACAGTCGTGTAATCCGTCGCTTTAGGTCTGGCACTTCATACATTCTACCGTAAAACTCCAAGTTTTCTCGCGCCGTTAAGTTATCATAGAGAAACGAATTATGAGATATCATTCCTATCTTACGTCGGAGAGTTGACCCGTTCTCCCTTACGTCCTGACCGTCAATCAGTACCTGCCCACCAGAAGGTTTACTGAGCATAGCCAGAATTTTTAGGGTCGTACTTTTACCGGCCCCATTAGGCCCAAAACAAGTAACGAATTCCCCAGGGGCGATTTCCAGATCAATACCCTTTAAAATATTTTTACTATCGATTGTTTTTATTAGGCCCCGGGTTATAATCATTTGTCTCATCTCCCCTTGATGCGCACGATTTGTCTTATTTGGTATTACTGTCCCCCTCAAGATCGGTATCCTCTGTATCTAAGATAGCCAGGGCCACTTTTGCATACTTGTTTTTTAAGGATCGGTAATCTTCCTCCGAAAGTTTTTTCATGTGATAATCAAATTCGATTTCACTTAGGGTACCCATAATCACGTCTTTTTCCGTTGCCATAGCTGGACTCAACCAGTCTGCTTGCTCCCCTTCATCTCCACGACCTTTCCAGATGGGATAGCCTATTAAAGTTAGGGATACCAACACCAATAATACGAGTAATAAAACTGCATACAAAGGTTTCAACCTCCAAACGCCCTTTTAATAGTAAGGCTTATCACCTATCCGATGCCTAACCGCAACTTAGACTCCCGCTTTTTATAAATACTTCTTTAACTCTTCGTCCAAACGACGGGCATCCTCCGGATCAAGCGGGGCAACTTCTTCTTCCCGCAGGGATGAACCTACCCATTTTTCTAAGCCCAGGTAAATAAATGCACCTCCACCAATAGTCGCCACAAATGGTCCAAGCCAAGCAACCCAATTGAAACCCCTTTTTGGCGGTGCAGCCAACACTTTATCTCCATATACCTCTGCTAGATAAGCATACGTTTGTTCCTTATCCAAACCCTCTTTGAACATCTTTTCTCGGATAATGCCCCTTAATTTTTCGGCAGCTAACGTTTCGCAGGCTGCCAGATTCATCATACAGCCATCAAGGACACATATTACCCCACTTTCCACATCCAAAGGTATAGGGCGTGTTTCCCAAGTCTCGCTACCTTGGGCCGTTATAGGGAAAAACAACAAGGTGAATAAGACAATGATAACTGGCACTAACCCCAATCTCTTCATACTACGCCCTCCACCTTATCCTTAATGATATCCTGCCTTCGAAGGTAGTGAGCCCCAGATTGACTACCGCGTCCGGGCCAAAGGGCAAAGATCGTGCCGAATATCAAAACATAGCCACCAATCCAAAGCCAGGCAACCAAAGGATTAACAAAAATCTTGAATGTCGCGCTCCTATCCTTTTGCCAATCCGCCAGAACAATGTACAGATCTTCTTTTAAAGTCGTGCGTAGTCCAACCTCAGTGGAGGGTTGATCCGAGGTGGGATAAAATACTTTCTGTGGTTCCACTACGCCGAGCATGCGACCGCTATGCCGATCATAGACGCTTAACGAAGCATAAACAGCCTGACGTGAATTACCCAGATCTTTTTGAAATAAATTGTTGTAAGTTAATTTGTAGGAACCTATCTCGAGAGTTTCCCCGATCTTAACAGTTTTGGTCAAATCAAGATTGTAGGTGTGAGAACCAGTAATTGCGATCAACATTAGCACCATACCCAAGTGAATGATATAACCCCCGTGACGCCGACGATTGCGCATCAATAAAGTAAAGATGGCCATCAGGAAAGACTCCCCGGTTAATCTCTGCCGCACCCGCGTTCCCTGGACAATCTCCAGTAGAATTGTAGAAATACAAAATACCGCTATCCCATAACCGGCTAAAGCATAGGGTTTCCTAATCCCTAGAAGGAATATGTCCAGTATAGCTACTGTCGTAAGAACTGTAGGCACCAGGAAATTGTCGAGCAAACTTTTAGAAGTAGCCTTGCGCCAGGCAATTAACGGGCAGATTCCCATCAGGATAAACAAAGCTAATCCTAACGGGGCACTGACTGTATTAAAGAAAGGCGCTCCCACTGAGACTTTTACTCCCTGGACGGCTTCAGAAATTATCGGGAAAATCGTACCTAAGAATACTGCGAAAGCTAAGCCAACTAGAACTAAGTTATTCAATAAAAAACTGCTTTCCTTAGAGAGGAAGGCCTCGAACGAGCGACCCTGGGTAAGGAAGGCACTCCGTGTAACAATCAAGATTATGCCAACAGCCAACATGAAGACGGTAAACACTAGGAAATACCGCCCTAGTTCGTTACTGCCAAAAGCATGAACAGAAGTTAGTATGCCGCTGCGCACCAAGAAGGTACCAAATAGTGTGAGCACATAAGTAATGGTAACCAGCGCTACGTTCCATACCTTCAGCATGTCTTTGCGCTCCTGGATCATAACGGAATGGAGAAATGCAGTACCGGTTAACCATGGTAGTAAGGAAGCGTTTTCTACCGGATCCCAACCCCAGTAGCCACCCCAACCTAACTCCATATAAGCCCACTGAGCTCCAGAGAGATTACCTAAACTTAGAAATAGCCATGCTATGATCGTCCAACGACGCGTAATCCTAATCCACTCATCTCCGGCATTTTTGGTAATCATTGCAGTCATCCCGTAAGCGAAGGGTATAGCAAACCCGACGTAGCCTAGGTAAGTAGCAAGCGGATGAATCACCATGCCTGGGTTTTGTAACATCGGATTCATACCTGCTCCGGCACTTACTATAGCTCCTGGGTACCAGCCACTTACCCGCTCAAATGGATTCGTTAAAAACGCTAGAACGAAGAGAAAAAAAGCTGAGTTAATGAGTAAAATTCCGCTGGCATAGGGCGCCAAAAGCTTACCTTTACGAGAATAGGCAACGACTACCGAACACCAGGATAGTAGGAACAGCCAAAGCAACAAGGAACCGGAATTGCCCGCCCACCAAGCAGAAAATCGATAAAAGCCAGGTAAATCACTACTTGTGTATTCATAAACATATTTGATGCTGTAATCGCCATTCATTAGAAAGTAGATTAGGATTATGCTAGCCGCAGTGTTGAGAAAAGCTACTGCTAAAGTTGCTCCTTTAGCGCTCCCCAATAAAGATTGATTTTTTGTACGAATGGCCATTAGGAACGCGACAATTCCATATAAACTCAAAACCAGAGCCAAAACTATTGAAAAATAGCCTACTTCAGCCATTAGCGTACATCACTCCGATCTTGATTTTTACTACCTTTTAAGACCTAGAGATCTTAAAAACTTAGTAACTGCACCCTCCTGATGGGATTGGTCTGCCTGCTCATACTTGGAAGGGCACTTGAGGTTAAGATTATCGGCATGGAAAGTGCCATCCGTGTCGAACTTACCTTCCACTACGGCCCCGGTTGCCTCTTGAAAATTATCGGGTTTGACATCGTTATAAATTACTGTCAATCTCTTGTCGGGAGAGTTTTCATCATAGATCTGAAACTTAAGCACGACCGGGTTACTGTTCCCGTCAAAGGTTGCCGTAGTGACATCGATTTTTCCTTCAATACGGTAATACTTACCAGGATCAATACTACCGTTGATAGCTTCACCTACCTTTAGGTAATAAGCGGCATTAGCAGTGCTAAACCCGGCAACTATCAGGTAGAAAACAGCGGCCACTATTATGAGAATGCCAGCAGTTACTTTAAGGTTCTTTTGTCTCATTTAATCACGCCTCCAGTGTAAATCGAGGTTCGAGGTTCGATATTCGTGGTTCGAGTGCATGTCCCTTTACGGGTTCTGCATATCTCTGTGAGCATTTTCATCCTCTGATGATCCCCCATTTATGTGGCATGGTGATCTACTTGCATGTTCAACTATCTTCTTTAATTTCGGCCAAGAGCTGTTTATAAGTGTCCACATCAATCTTGCCATCTAGCAACATTTGACGAAGTTTCCTTTTTTCCTGATTTCCAGCTTCCACCTTACTAAGCTTTTTAGATACTATCCCTTTTTTCTTGGCTACGGTCCCTTTATAAGCACCCTGTGCAGGTTGCTTATTCCTATTGAGGCCTAAGATTAGGATACCGGCCAAGATAGCAACAAACAACAAGATAGGGATTAGGACCTCCGGCTTACTAAGCTGACTATTCCATCCCGGTGATGAACTTTGAGGGTTACTCTCACCGATTTGTGGCTGGTCGAAGCTTGGTTTATTATCCGGCTTGGTATAGTCGACTTTAACGGCTACATTATCTTTAGGCGTCTGATTTTTATAGTTAAAGGAAAATCTATCTAACCCTTTAGAATCTTTCCCAGTCATACTTGCAGCTGGAGTAGTGACAAAATTACTAGCGTTTTTCGGGGCTACAATGTTTAAATCCAAGTTATCTATATCATCTGTCGGAAAAAATATGTAGTTAAACGTCTTGTTTGGAGCAGTAGAACCATTATCGTAATAAAATTCTAAATAGGCCGGATACTTCTGGTTGGGAGCGATGTCTTTGGTGATTTTCCAACTGAGCTTCACTTTGTTATCGTCTAGATCCTGAGTGGTATACGGCTGGCAGTCATGGCCCCCCTGGGCAGTAATTTCGCAGGCCATACCTATTTCCGCCCCCTTAGGGATGATAAAGGAAATAAGGGTGTCTTTCTTAATAGTTTCTGTCCCGGGATTAATAAAGTCCCCTTGATAAATTACTAACGTTCTTGGGTCATCATATTCTGGTTTGACATCCACTTGAAAGTTTGTGGCTTTTAGACTGCCACTCTCTGCCCACGCAACATTAGGGCTTAGGTAGCTTATGCTTAGGCTTAGAAGAAACAAAACCATCGTTAAAACTAACTTTGTCTTTGTTTTCACTTGTTAATCTCTCCCTTATGTTATGAAGTTGTCCATCCGCATAATCCCCTAGATTAGAACCTCAATCCAATAGATGGGCTTAAACTCGGGGAAAGAGGGATAGGAGGCTACCCTATCCCATGGTCCAAAATTTTTATAACATAGCATCACGAAAAATGGACTTAAGCCTATTTGCTCTTATGACCACCGCAGCAACCCGCGTCACCTGTACTTCTATCTTGTAGATCTTTCTCAGGACTATCGTGCCGTTGCCCATGTTTCTTCCCACCGCCACAACAACCCGCTCCTGACCGATGCATAAAGAACATTATCGCGATGAACAAGAAAATCCACCAGTTTTGACTAATAAATTGCAACATTTTTTAATTCCCTTCCAAAGTAATTTATGTTCCACTAGACCCGATAAAAGATAAAAGCGTTTACATGCCCAGAGGCAAACGAGGCAGGAACTTAGCCAAGTAACCCGTCAGTTGAGTCAACTTGTCAGCGTAAATCACATAAGAGATATAAAGCATTAGGAGACCGGCTAGCCGTTCGACAACAATTTGCCAGCGACGTACCCTCTGCAAACTCTTAATAACCCAATTAAATGACATCCCTGCGATCATATAAGGAATAGCCAGCCCTGCGGAAAAAATAAACATAACAAGCATTCCGCTGAACGGATTTTGGGTGGTGCCTGCTAAAGCTAGAATAGAGTAAAGAGTTGGGCCAATGCAATGGGAACAAGCAACGGCGAACAATAAGCCGACGACAAAGGATGACCAAGTACTGTGTTTGGCCTTATTCCTCAACTTTTCGTAGAAGGCTGGTTCCCAGTGTAATTTAGCAAGAAACGACAGATCAAAAACGCCCAAAAGCTTAAGCGATAAGATAAGGACAACTGTACCACCCAAAATATTAAGCACGAACTGCCATTTACTGAGAATTGACCCAAGTTCTCCTGCAGCGGCTCCGGCAGCAGTAAACACCAGAGCAAATCCGCCGATAAAGGCTAGGGTATTCTTCAGTACTCGGCGGCGTAGGAGAGCATCCATAGCCGTCTCTTTAAGTTGATCGGAAGTCAGCCCTGTAATCAGAGAAAAATAGACTCCTAACATAGGAATGATGCAGGGCGAGAGAAAAGATAGAATTCCAGCAGCAAAAGCAATTGCTAATAGCGACGTAGTCAATAAATCACCCTACTCTCGGTTTTAGTAAGCCCACGTGAAGTTACGCATCGGAACGCTGACTAAATTCTTAATTACAAGTGTAACCTGGCTGCCGGGTTTCAGTTTGCTTAAATCTGTACTTTGTACTCCTATTTCAGCCGAAACGTGATGACCTTCTCCGCTTTTGTTTAAAACTTTAACGACAGCTGGCACAGTGGTACCACTAATCTTTAGTTCAGTATTCTCAGTAAAATCGAAATCGTCCAGATTGGTCATATGATTGTTCATCGATACCGCAAATTTCTGCATAGAGGAATTGGAACCTTCTTTTTCCCAGGTAACGGTAACATAAACCCCTCCTTGTTTATCAAGTTGCGGTGCCATCCCCGAGCCAGCGACCAATGGGCTGGAAGAGCCGGAGTTGTTAATACTGGTCGTATTAGTAGCTTGCTGCGCTTGATTTTGCGTAGCTTCAACCGTTTGGAGGCCCCACCAAACGCCAGCCCCTAAAATAATAATTAATGCAGCTGCAAGTACTCTTACCTTCAATCGTCTCTCCCCTTTGCAAATAGCAAATTTCCTACACCCAAGACATTTCTCACTAGCAACCTTGTCTGACTAGCTCTAATAATACTTACACAATTCGACTATGCTGTGAATTAGTTGTGAATTTCTTATGAATAAAATAACTATTTTTTTCGTTTAAATTGTTAGACATTAAGGGCACGAATAAATTTATGCTTACCAAATGCCAAAAGGGCAGTATCTTGGAGACACTGCCCTTTTTCTAAAAAGGATGACTTTTACGCTACTGAAAAAGGCGAATTTGATGGCCGAGATTCCTGTGGAGGAATTTGAGCACAGGAACCGTGAGTAATGAAGATAGTAGAAAATGACTCCAGCGAGTCAAATGAGTAAAAAGCGAAAGAAGAGGGATCCCGAATATAAATCGGGGACCCTTTTTCATGAGAAATTCACAACTTTTTCATGAGATGATCGTATCCGAGAGTTACACTAAGGACATGGAAAAACAGCAAGTGAACTCGTTCAGCTAAAGCTGAACATCGAGACTTCGGTGGGGGAGTCTACCCCCACCGAAGCAGAGCATGGAACTCCCGCTTATAGAAGTGGGAGTCTCGGAAGTGGATCAAACGAAGCAAAGCTGTAAAATAATGATTAATTGGAGGGATATAACTCATATTTCCAGATACACTTTAGCATCGACAATGGTTCCATTCGCCGTTCCCATACCCATTTTAAGTTGCTTTTTATCGGGCCGCCTGGCTTTACTATGGCCAAAATCGATGGTTATAACGCCTATCTTACCTCTTCTACCAGCTTGGTGAAAGTGGATACTTTCATTATCTACCGTTTCATAGTTCCCCCACATTATAAAGGAAGTGGTGTCATAGTTAATGTTCTTGATTCTTACCCCATAGGTCAGCAAAGCGTTGGCACAGATCTCCGAAAAGATCGTGCGGCATCCTGCCTCATTGAAGACATCCAGAAAATAGCCAAAGCGGTCATTTTTTATTTGTTCTAATTCAACTGGAGCGTTGAAAAATACCTTCCAAATCTTTGGGACAATAGTAATCTTTCAACTGATACAGGGGTTTATACCCTTCTTCCGTCATCGGTGCCATTAAAATCATGGCTTCAATACCAGGAGGAATGTCCATGGGTCATCCCGTTGCTTTTTCCATATGCTTATTTATGATTTGTGGTAAGCATATCTTGTCGTATAATGGCGCATCAAAAAGAGACGGCCGAGAGTGTGATTGTGCTGCAATTTATTGTCATGAACTTGGAGCATCGGATTAGGGTTCTTTTTACGCTTTTTACATTTTATTTAAAAAAGAGTGCAGGATATCCTTAGATGACCTGATTATGTTCTGGTTTGAAAATTTGGGGTCTGTTTAGCAAACCCTAATTCGAAGGGAGAATACGTAGTGAGCACAGACAAAAAATGGGTGATGGTAATTGATTTGCAGAAATGTATTGGCTGTGACGCTTGTACAGTGGCCTGTAAAGCAGAGAACCGCACTCCGCCGGGAGTGACTTACAATATCGTAATTACGGAGGAAAGGGGAACTTTCCCCAATGTTACCAAGGTTCATTTGCCTAGACCCTGTATGCAGTGTGACCAGCCCCCCTGTGTTCAGGTTTGCCCGGTAAAAGCGACCTATAAACTGGAAAACGGGATAACCGCTATTGACTATGATCGTTGTATCGGCTGCCGCTACTGTATGATAAGCTGCCCATATGGAGCTAGGTATTTTGACTTCGGTCTGGATTACAGCCAGGAGATGGTTGGATATAACGAGGTACAGGCACCGGAATACGGCATTGACAGAGGTAAGCGGGAAAACGGCAAGTCTCCAATAGGGAATGTACGCAAGTGCACGTTCTGCTATCATCGGTTGCAACGCGGAGAAGAACCGGCTTGTGTTGAGGTTTGTCCGGGAGATGCCCGTTATTTTGGCGATCTTAATGATCCTGAAAGTGTGGTTTCTAAATTGGCAGCAAGCCCAAGGGCATTTCTTCTCAAGGAAGAAGTGGGGACTAAACCCAGGGTCATCTACCTGAAATGATGTTAAACAATAATAGGAGGATGTGAGTACGGTGAAAAGCAGCGAACGATTGACTAAAGCCTGGTATGGCGTACTTGTTTTGTTAATGGCGTTTGGCGGCTGGGCGATTATCGAAAGAGTTCAAGCCGGATTGGTCGTTACTAATTTGACCAGTGATATAACCTGGGGGGCTTGGGTAGCATTTTATATCTTTTTTGTGGGTTTGAGCGTCGGTTCTTTTCTCCTGTCTACCATGTTCTTCGTCTTTAAGATGGAAAAATATCAGAAGATTGGTCGGGATGCCCTGCTGGTGGCCATTCTTAGTATGGGTTTGGCCATGTGCTTTATCTTATTGGATTTGGGGAGGATGGAACGGTTCTGGCATACCTTACGTTACTGGAATTTTACCAGTATGCTGGCTTGGGAAGTTCGTTTTTATGCAATCTATATTGGCTTATTAACTGCTGAATTCTATTTTTCCATGCGACAGGATCTGATTCGGGTTGCTCAAGGCACAGGGTGGCAAGCATCCTTGGCCAGCTTCCTTGCCTTTGGCAGTACTGACCTGACCGATAAATCCAAACAACGTGACCACAAATTGTTAAAAATTTTAGGCTCAATTGGAATTCCCATTGCTATTTTCGGAGTTCTAGGGGGGGAAGGTATGCTTTTTGCAGGGGTTAAAGCCCGGCCATTCTGGAATAGCGGACTTCTCCCGGTAATCTTAATCGTATCTGCTCTGGTCGCGAGTACCGCTCTGCTGCTGGTGTTTTATGTGATCCGGACCAAGGCGATGGGACGTGAGGTCGATAAGGAAATGGTTAAATCACTGGCCGGACTCTTAACCCTTTTTCTCCTTATAGAGGTGGGCATGGAATTCTTTGAATTTTTTGTTGGAGCCTATGGACTCGAAGATACGGAACTGGCTACTATCGAAACTATTTTCCTAGGCCCTTTTTCCTGGTCATTCTGGTGGATACAAATGTTTTTAGGAGTAGTTATTCCGCTGTTTGTTTTCTTTAACCGCAAGCTAAAGGAATCAATGACTGCTATAACCTTAGCTGCTTTTTTGGTAATAATAGGTATTTTAGGAGTTCGGTTTAACATTGTGGTACCTCCTCTAATTGTACCCGTGTTACAGGGATTGCCCTGGGGTTATTATTATCCTACTCTGGTTGAATGGATTAGCAGTGTAGGAATAGTAGCTTTCGGGTTGTTTCTATACACGGTAGCAATCAAAGCTTTGCCGATTGATACTATAAAAGACATTAGGGAGGGAAAATAATATGGATCAACAGAAGAAGCCGATTAAAATCAGCAGAAGAAGTTTTCTTAAAACCAGCGCTGTCTTGGCGGGGATAGGTTTAATAGCTCCTGTAGCCTTAGGGTCTGAGCAGTCAGCGATTGAATCCTGGTTCTTAGATGATCCGCATGGAACGGGAAAAGAGGCACTGGATTATGGCGCTGAGGATGTCATCTATACAACCTGTGAACAGTGTAATACCTATTGTACTTTAAAAGCTGTTATATCCCCTGCTCAAGGAAACGGTCCAACTTCTTATATTGGAAAGTTAGCAGGCAACCCGTATAGTCCGCTTAATATGCAACCTTTTGGTCAGATTCCTTACGAGACTCCTGTGGACAAGGCGGCCAAAGGTCGTGGCGATGTGGCCAAGGAAGGACGAGGCTTCCGGGGCGGACGGACCTGTCTCAAAGGCCAGGCTGGTATCCAAACTGCTTATGATGCTTTGAGAGTGCAGAAGCCACTGAAAAGGGTTGGTCCCAGGGGAAGTGGGCAATGGCAAAGTATTAGCTGGGAACAAGCGCTAAAGGAAATTGTTTATGGTAGCCCGGATCTGGGAACTCCAGGATTGAAAAGCATCTGGGCCTTTGTCCCCGAAGAGGAGGTGATGACTGATTGGAAAAAGATGAAAAAAGGAGAGATGTCCCAGGAAGAATTTGATGTGAAGTATAAAGATGTGCTTATCGATACTAAACATCCGGATTTGGGACCCAAGGCTAATCAAATTGTAGGCTTTTTTGGGGACCGGCGGGATTTTTTCAAAGACCGGTTCTGGAGTCAGACCATTGGCAGCATTAACAGCCTTGACCATGGCGGTATTTGTGGTGCTAGCGGTGTAATCGGGAATGTACAGTCATTCAATTCAGAAAAACCGAAAAAACGCATGTACGCCGATGTGGATAATGCTGAGTTTGTCATTGTCTGGGGAACCGACCCGCTAGTGGCCAATAAAGGACCTACTTGGCTGGCGCCCCAATTTATGAATGCTCTCAAAAGAGGAATGAAGCTGGCGGTGGTGGACCCAAGATTGAGCCGGATTGCTGAAAAGGCACATATCTGGGTGCCGATTAAACCGGGAACCGACGCGGCTTTAGCGTTAGGAATGGCCCGCTGGATTATAGAAAACGAGCGTTATGACTTCAGGTACTTGACCAATCCCAACCAAGCGGCAGCAAAAGCTGACGGGGAACTGACCTGGTCCGATGTAACTCATTTGGTTAATCTGACCGCGAAAGGAAAGCCCAAGCTTAGAGCCAGTGATCTCGGTATTGGAACAGAAAAACAATTTGTGGTAATCCAAAACGGCAAACCTGTACCTTATGACCAGGCTACAGAAGGACAATTGGAAGTGGATACGGTTATTAACGGCATCCATGTTAAGTCGGTGTTTACCTTATTTAAAGAACGGGTTATGAAATACACCATTGACGAATATGCCAAGATTTGTGAGATCGATCCGCAGCAGATTATCGACTTGGCTAGGGAGTTCACTTCCCATGGAAAAAAAGCGGCTATTACCTCCTACCGAGGCCCGGCAATGCATACTAATGGTTTCTATAATGTGCGGGCTATTAACTGCCTTAACCACTTGATTGGTAACTATGACTGGAAAGGGGGCAGTATGAGCACCGGAGCCAAGTTTAATCCTTTCGAGGGCAGGTATGATCTGTTGAAAGTGCCGAAAGGATATACGGCCTGGGGCATACCGCAGATACGCAATAAGGTTGTCTATGAAAAGACTACTCTCTTTGAGCGGGATGGCTACCCGGCCAAGCGTCCCTGGTTTCAATATTCCGGTAATAACATTCAGGAGGCCTTACCAAGCGCTGCTGAAGGTTATCCTTATCCCATCAAGGCCCTGTTCATTCACCGGATTTCTCCCTTATTGTCAGTGCCTGTTGGGATGGCCCATAAGGAAATTTTAAAAGACCAGAAAGCTATTCCCCTTTTGGTAGTATCTGATCTGGTAATCAGTGAAACAGCTACTTATGCCGATTATATTTTGCCTGATTTAACTTACCTGGAACGCTGGGGATTTGAAGTTATCTATCCTAATTTCCCCCTCAAAGAAACCCATATTCAACAGCCGGTAACCCGGGTTTATCCTGAAGCCAGGCAGCTGGAAGACTTCGTTATTGACATGGCCAAGGAGTTAAAACTACCTGGGGTTGGGGCCGGAGCCTTTCCGGACGGGAGCGCGCTGGATCGAGCTGAGGACTTTTATCTGAAGCTGGCGGCCAACATTGCTTATGATGGGAAAGAGCCCGTACCGGAAGCGGATGACAAAGAACTGTTAATCTTTGAAAGGGCAAGGAAAAAAGCTTTAGGTAAGTTCTTCGATCTTGAGTCCTGGAAAAGAGCGGTTAAACCGGAAGAGTGGCACAGAGTTGTCTATGTCCTTAATAGAGGAGGCAGATTTGAAAAACAAGGTAATGAATATGACGGTCTGTACCTCAAGTATAAATTAGGCGCTGAAGTTAATTTTTACGCCGAAAAAGTGGCCAAAGGGAAACATTCATTTACTGGCCAACCGTTTGACGGCCTGCCTAGGATTGAAGAAATCACTTATTATAACGGGCAAAAGGTGGAGAAGGGAGATTATCCCCTTATCTTTATTAACTGGAAAGCAAGACATATCGGACAACACCGCAATATCAGCGATGCTTGGCTGCGGGAAATTGAGGCGGAAAATTACGTTTGGATTAATCCGCTTGATGCCAGTAAACGTGGTATTAGTTCCGGAGATCCCATCAAAATTATAACTCAAGACTTTAAAGCGGAGGGGAAGGCGCTGGTAACCAACGGCATTAAACCTGGCGTAGTAGGATGCAGCTATAATTACGGCCACTTCGCCTATGGCGCGTCCTCGGTACAGATTGACGGTAATAAGACCGAAGTTGTTCAGCCCTACGGCCATACCAAATGGGTGGCAGGATATAATGATACCGGTTTTGCTTCAGGAAGAGGTACCGGTTTTGCTGCAAATGCCGTTCAATTGGTAGATGTTACGTTAAAAAACGCTTGTTTGTCCGATCTTATTGGCGGCGGAGCCAGTGAATTGGATACCAGAGTGGAAATAGTCAAGGCTTAAAACAAGAGACCAGTATAATCTTCTTGGTTAAATCGGTTGAGATAAGCTTTGGGGGATTTTTATGACCGATTGGTTAGCTAATTAATTTAAAATATGGTAACTACTCACTACCTGCTGTATTTGAGCAACACAAATAGGGGTACGGAGTACCCCTGAGAATGGACACGTGTTAGTTTTTAAGGGGTGGCGCAGGAATAAAAGGGTTGCTAGCGAACGCATCCCGAATTTTCTCCAGGATCGGGAACCCTTGCTTGCAAACCGTTGAAACGTATCCCCGAATGCGGCAGAAGATTTGTTCATCAACTTGTTTCCATTTCTTTTCTTTCGGCTGTAATGGATTTTGCTTCTTTAAAGAATCTTCCATCTCCCGAAAAGCTGCATTTACCATTTCTGCATAGATTTCTGTAGTTACCAGTGATTCATGGTCAAGCAGTTTTGCAATCACTGGTAATGAAAACCCCATTCTGTACAAGTGGGCACCATAACTGTGTCTGAAAAGATGTGGATGTACAGCTTCTGGAACTTAAGTGCAGAAGAAGACAATGGGGTTTTTACCAATTTCAAGACTTCTCGCACCCTTACTGGAATAGACTCTTGGTCCATGATCGAACTCAATACAATTCAACCGGATAAAACTGCCTGCTGAATTTGCTCAATGACTGTGTTAACCTCTTGCTACAATGGTTCGGAACGAATTCCCGGCTAAATTAACGGCTTCGACTCCTGCAACCACTTCCCCCTTCCCTTTCTCCATCACTTCGACGGCACGTTCCGTCTCTCGTTGAATATTACCAATTAGGGTTGCGATCTGAGTTGAAGACGTCGATGATTGTTCCGCCAACTTCCGTACCTCTTCAGCGACAACAGCAAAGCCTCTCCCCTGTTCACCCGCCCGTGCGGCCTCAATCGCTGCATTTAAAACCAATAAGTTGGTTTGATCGGCATTTTGTTTAATTTGTTCTTAGACAAATAGGGGCCAAAGCAAATTAATGCCCGTGGATATCTTTCTGTTGTTGCTGTTGCTGCTGCGATGGTGGGATGACGGCTGAGATCGCTTGCGGCAAGGATGTAATAACCAAAATAATCGAGATAATGGAAGATATAAGATACACCCACGCTGAAGGACGATCATAACTCCACTTACGTTTAGCAACAAGAATAAACCACGCTGAAACAACAAGGGAAACAAGTAAAAAGATGATCTTTGTTGACGGAGACAGTGATAATAGACTTGAACTTAGAGTGGTTAGACCCAATGCGATCAAAAGAGTATGAACCCAGTGGTGGGAAGAAGCGATAATTGCAAACAGAACTGAACCAATTGCTTTGATTATGCCTCTATCCTTTTTTGCTTTTACGTCCAGAACTACTTCGCTTTTGCTCATATGTGACCCTCCTAAGTAACTTCTATGACGTCAGTATAACTATTTGATTCGATAAACTCATGAAAAAGTTATGAATTTCTCATGAAAATTACTGTACCACCCTTTTTTTTGGCAAGATAATCGCAAATATTGTTCCTTCACCAAGTTTACTCCAGACACTGATGTGGCCCCCATGGGTTTCGATAATTTTCTTGACAATGGCTAATCCCAGTCCTGTCCCACCCTGCGATCTACATCTGGATTTGTCTTCTTCATATCCCTCTTCCATTTTCTTTAAATCTAAGATATCTGTGATCAAACGTTTGAGACGTGCAGTTTCTTCATAAATATTATTTAAGTAAGAATTTTTTTCATTGACATCAACAGCAAGGTCATCCTGTAAAGCTTCTGTGAAGGCTTGGATAATGCTTAACGGAGTTTTCATCTCATGGGATAGATTGGAAACAAACTCCCTTCGCGTCTGATCTAATCTTTCCAGTTGAGCCAGCTTTTCTTGGAGTTGACTGGAAAGATTATTTAAAGAATCGGCCAGAAGACCGACTTCATCATTGGTGTTGATAGTTATCCGACGGGAAAAGTCTCCATTGGCCATCGCCAGAGCAACCCGGCTCATGTTGCGTAATGGCTCGGATACCTTTTTCGAAAAGAGGAAACTGAGAGTAATGGCGAGGAAGAGCCCACCCAATGTCGAATAAACTGTGATCGTCTTAAAGACAGCCAGTTGCCCGGCCAATGGTTCGATTGGAACATGAATTACGACCGCCCCTATCGAACTTTGGGGATCCGTCACCGGAACACCTACCGTAAGAACCTGGGTATTGAAGAAGGGGTTATTACCCTTGTGAAAAACCGTTTCTCCGCTTAACAGCTCTTTTATATCATCTTTAGTTAAAGGACTATAAGTAGGATCAGTAAGTACTAAAGATATGTCTTTGGTACTTTTAGCAAAACCCTCAAATGATTGGACAATACCCTTCTTGTCATAGACCATGATATTTCCTTCAATTAAATCAGAGGCCATTTTTACTTTTAGATCCATCGCCTGACTGTCTTTTTCAGTGCTAGCAAAGTTAGCCACCTTTCTAGCTAAAGACGTTAATTGTCTGAATTGTACATCATAGTAAATTTTATCCATAATGCTCATATGAAGAATCCCAGAGTTCGTCCCCCGTCCGCATTCCACCGTGAATCCTGGGCGTCGCCAGTCTTAAATAAACCAGTCCTTGTACCCCGCATCACTCTCGACGTACTGTATAGGTTGGTAGCCGCTAACCTCAACGAATCGCTGTACAATTCGAAGTGATTCAGCCGGTTCTAACCCTCTGTAGCCCCAATAGATTTCTTCTCCTTGTGTATGAAAAGCGATCACTAAGCGAAAATTATGAGAACGGGTAAAGTTGGCCATCGCTCTTGATTCTGGTTCTGAGAGGGGCGACGGCCCTGGATAGTCGCGAGGAGCCGGGTCCGTGCCTGCGCGCCTAGCTACTTCCACTTCCCATCTTGCTGGGAACTGGTCATTCAAGTCAACACCCCGGAGATTAGCTTTCCATCCCCTGAAATCGCTGGAACCTCTGTTTATCCTCATGACTGTATCATAAAATGGATCAGTTGGCTGAATACCATTTTGCACAAGTTCTACCCCGTCTGGATTTACCATTGGGACAATCCATAAAGATGTTCTCTCAAAGAGATTCTTTATATTAAAATGTCCAATGTATCGTCCTCCTTGATAGGCTTTAGCATAAACCTCTAAAAACTTCATTAACAGCATCATAAACATCCTCCTCGAGAAGCATCTTATTCATGCTTTTGAAGAAATGAGTTTATCTACCAGATGTTTCAAATTGTTAAATATCACGATAGCGCAAGCGAAAAAAAGGCCAGCGATAATTTGTAAGGCTGACCCTTTTCGTTACTTTTGCATTTTTTATTGTTTACTGTGCTTCTAGAATTTCAGGTGTTACCTCTGCTTCTACTACCGTGACACTCACTGTTTCACTCATGGCCTTGTCTGGTGCCTTGGCAATGACCGATAGCACTTCGTCTTTAGCCAGGATTACTCCTTCGTTTAAGGTCACCGTATAAGCACCTGTTTCATCCGCTGTCGCTGTGCCAATGACGTTTTCGCCTCTCATGACGCAAACCTTTGCCTCAGCATAAGTAGCTCCTGAAATCATGGTGTCTCCAGCCCTGACCATTCCCGTTACTGTCGGTGGCGTTGTCGGATCCAGCGCAGCGGCTACCGTGACACTCGTAGCGTTGCTCTCGCTCTTGTCTGGTGCTGTGGCCGTTATCGAAAGTACGTCGGCTTCGGCTAAGGTTACTCCTTCGTTTAAAGTCACCATGTAAGTGCCTTTGGTTTCATCAGCTGTCGCTGTGCCAATTTCGATTTCGCTTCTCTTGATGCTTACCGTTGCCCCAGCTTCAGCAGTTCCTAAAATCATGGTTTCTCCAGCACCGACTGTTCCCATGACTGTCGGTTGTGTTGTTTGCGCTGCGGCTACCGTGATACTCGAGCCGTTACTCTCGGTCTTGCCAGGTGCTACGGCAGTTATCGAAAGCACTTCGTCTTTGGCCAGGATTACTCCGTCGATTAAGGTCACCGTGTAGTCCCCTGTGTTTCCATCAGTCGTCGCTGCTCCAATTTCGGTTCCGCTTCTCTTGACACTTACCGTTGCCCCAGCTTCAGCAGTTCCTGAAATCATGGTGTCTCCAGCTCTGACCGTTCCCGTGATTAAGGGTTGCTCTGTTTTTTGAATGACCTCTCTATCTCTATCACGAGACGTTCCACTTCCATCAGATACAACTGGGATATCGCCTGGTTCTGTAGGAATATCCGTCGTTGTTTTACCGTTTACGGTTCCACCGCCACTTACTTTAGTACTCCCAGTCGCAGAACTCAAAACTGTAACTTCTGCACCGCTTTTTACGACGATTTCGGATGTTCCCTTTGTCTCTAATTTGTCAATTTTGCCTGATAGCACGGTAATAGACGAGTTATCATCTATAGTTACACTTGGGAAGTTACCTGCTAACTGAATTGAATCTGGAGTCGTCGCCCCAGTCACCTTAACAGTAGGAACAACCGCGCCATCTGCTGCCGTTAGTTTTACGCTCCCGCTCAGGGAAACATCGTTAGAGAATGTTCCTTGGAGTTGAACATTAATTGATGCTTCTCGTTGAGGCTGCGCGACCAATGACCCTACGTTCGCTCCACTTTGTGATTCTACAGTAGCAGTAGATTGAATTAATGTAGACCCTAATGTTGTTCCTGTTTCTGCCACTACATGGACATCAGAGGAACTTGACACGACTAGACTATCTGCTTTGGTTTCTTTTAAGTAAATACTACGGTCTGCACCCGAGAGAACAACAATTCTAGTGGCTTGCACGCCGTCTAGAGTAGCAGAGCCGTCCTTACCTGGATCGAGAAATAACGTACCCTTTATACGGATATTCTGTAACGTAACGCCTTCTGCATTGACTAGAAGGTTCCCGTTGACTGTTTTATCCCTAAATGTTGCATTGGGAGTGTTTAATTCCACAGCCCCGTCTAAAATGTCAGACTGGCTGGGTTGGGCATATCCTAAGCTTCGTATAGCTGAATCCGACATTACTGCTGTTCCACCTAGAACTACTGGATTCTTAAGGGCTATGTTTGTCTGGATATACCCTTTAGTACCGTCTTGAACTGCTTCTTTATTAGACAAGACAATTGCACCGCCCAATTTGGCTGCCATCGGAGCACCTGTCAACGAGTCAATAAGGCTTGTATCGCTCCCATTTGCGAAGAACATGCTGCTACCGATAATAAGGTTTTCGAATTTCTTTAGCACTTCTGTGTTTGTATCAAAACGATCATATCCACCGAGCCTCGTCGCGTTTGGCAGTGTATCCTTTACAGAGTCGGATACAACCGCTATTCCGCCAATAACATAAGTATTTTTTATTCCTGATGATTTGATGAAATCCGATACAACTGTCGGAACGGAATCCTTATCAACGAGCAGAACTGGAATTCCTTTGGCTGCCGCAATTGGGGCAATTGAAATTGCATCGACATTTGCAAATGCATTTGTTACTACTACTTCTTGAAAGGGTTTAATCGTTTGGATTTCCTTTGCGATATTTACAGCCGTTTCATACCGATCATAACCACCTATCCGCACAGCTTGAATACCAACTGCGCTAAGGTCACTCTCTACTTTAGCCGAAATGACCGCTGTTCCACTTACCAAATAAACTTTTTTTACTCCTAGTTTTTTTAATTCTGTCATTGTGTCAGCAGGTACTGAGTCTTGGTCTGCAAGAAGTACTGGTCCATCGACTGCTTTGGCAAGACTTGACGAGGCAAGCGCGTCTACCATGTTTAGATCACCCGATGGTGCCAGGACTGCTGTGCTGGCCGACTGCCACCCATAGTCTGCGATCTGAACTGCTGTGCCATACCTGTCATACCCACCAAGACGAGTAAGAGTATTGATTAAGCTCTGAGTGGACTGAACATTGTACGTTGATTTTACTTGCGCCTCGCTTGCCATAACGACTACAGGAGTTAATCCCGCAGTTACTGTGAGTGCTGTGATAGCTAGTGATGCGACAAACTTATTAGAATAAAATCTTGACACCTAGTTTCCTCCTCTTTTCTTTTCTTTTCTTTTCTTTTCTTTTCTATATCTAGATTTATTCCCTAGATATGGCAATTTCGTCTTGCCACTGTTAATAATACCTAATCAATTCGAATAGGCTACGAATTTCTTGTGAATTTAGAAATAAAATATTGTCATTTTCTTGATCAACAAATTGGAGTAAGATTTACCTGCATTACGAATATACTTTACTATCTCCAAAACGCAAATAAGCGCACGCGCGAAAAGTGGCTGAGATTTTATCCTCAGCCACTTTTATATAACAATGTCAAAGGACAGTTTTTCCCTGTGAAGCCACTGCCCTTTTTTATGAGATTCCCTTCTACTTAAGTGTTCTCCAAATCTCTTTTCCGGCTTTGATACTCCACTGAATCTATCTCGCCACGCGCATACCGTTCAAGCAGGATATCCATTCCACTATGCTTACCTAGCATTCCTGTATGAACCTGTGAGGCACTGCGACGAAATATATAGATACCCAGTAGAATTATCCCAATCCCTAAGATTAGGAACATTCCCATACCCATCCACCCATATCCACTGCTTCCATAACCACCGTATTCCCATCCACCCATCATGTTACCCCAGCTACCCATCAATGAATTCCTCCTTCAAACTGATTTTCTAAATACAACCTTAGATGTCGACTTTCATCCATACATCTTCTAAGATCTCCCCTCTCACTCCCGTTCCTAAGCAATAAACTGATTCGATTACTCTTAATAAAAGAAACGATGCGGTTAAGTTAGGTCGGAGAAAATGTGGCTTGGTTATTAAATATCCTCAGCATACAAGTCATCACAACATGATCACCCTCTATCAAGACTAGCTCCTGATCTACATGATTCTGAGCAAGATATCTTTGAGCGTCGGAAAAGATCTTTCGAGCATCGATTATACTTTTGTATTTTCCTACGATGCCGTTTGACTTCTTTCCCTTCAAGATAAGCATAGATAATCGTCCTTTCGTAGGCTACCTTTCGAATTGCTTCCTGAGCACCACTACACCGTAAGATCTTAGTGAAAATTCCCCGATGCTAGTGAATAAAATTTGTGCTTAATTCACGTTCCCCTCTGAGAATGATATCAAACTATCAAATTACCATATATAAATCCTACTATATCAATTGGATTATTTGATGAATAAACTGTGAATATCTTATGAAGAAGGAACCCTAATTGATGTGCTTGCAGATCATTCCCTCACCCTGAGGACCATTTGCTGCCCAGAATGAAACATCTTTTTCTAATAGCTGCTTCCCGAACAACAAATTTACTTGAACAAATGCAGGCTATTTATTTTGGGTGCAGAATAATACAAAATTAAAGAGATTTGTAGAACATAAAGGAGTGAATTGTTTGAAATTGGAGAATAGAGGGCTGGGTTTTCATGTCACAGTCTTAATGTTATTTATTGCTTTGGCTGCAGGGGTTGTCGGAACCATCGGAATTTACGGTATGTATCAAATGATACGATACTTCGAATATGGTTTATGAACAAGATGTGGTTCCATTAAACCAACTCTCGGAAATGCGTTTCGATGCCCCGGTCTATCGGTCGGATGTCGCATTAGCAGTCAGCGCGCGCACCCCCGAAGAACGAAAAATTTTCTTAGCTGATATTAACGAGAAAAGTAAGGATATAGAAGAACATATGGGCCAGTATGAATCTATTTCAAAATCTGCCCAAGAGTCAGATTCTTGGAAACAGTTTAAAGCCGCCTGGAATGATTATGTGGAGGCATCTAAAGTTACCATTCAAGCCGCAGAAGAAGGTCGGATGGACGATGCTAAAACCAATATGTATGAGGTCGCGGGAACCAAACATCAGTTAGCTGGGGATATCCTTCAAAAGATAGTGGACTCCAAAATGGATGAGGTAAACATGCACAGTACGGTAACCTCAAACGAGATCTTCACGAAGGCGACACGCATTTCAATCATTCTTGTCGTGATTGATGTCTTAGTAAGCTTCGTCATTGGCTGGTTTTTGAGCCGAGCCCTCGGCAAAATGATGTGTAATTTTGTACTCAAAGCCAACGAAATCGCCTCAGGGGATATTGGTCGGAAGAAGAAGGCCCCTTGGAAAGCCTGGAACCGTGAAGGGCTGCAGAGGAACAAAACGCCTCTGTCGAGGAATTGTTCGCCTCGGCAGAAAGCTTAGACAATTTAGCTAAGGATTTAAAGCAGTTAATGGATTATTTTAAACTATAAACCTATCAGATTTTAAAGACTTGATGAGCATTTTGCATTGTCTGAGAAGCCAGATATCTATTACAGAAATGTAACGCGACGCTTTATAGGACACAAAGATTTTCAAAAACGAATATAAAGTAGACTGAAGTGTGTAAACTTGGTCTACTTTTATTCGTTTTTACGCTTATTTTATTTTCACCGCGTTCTTTATCCCATAATCTTTTTCTTTACTGCCAGATCTCCGAGTCCTATGTTTCTTTCTGTTCCCTAACCGAAATGGCAACCTTATAGAGGATTGTAAGGAGCAGCATCCCAATCGCATAGACCCCCAGTGTCACAGATATCTCGGTGTAGGTTATCACATACTCAGTTACTCTATCAAAAGGATTTGGAATAAATCCGCTAATCACCAGACCCATTCCTTTGTCAATCCAATTAGCTGCAATGATCGCTACAAGGGCTAAGGACAAGATTTTATCATTCTTTCGTGAACTCGGAAAAAGCAGTAATCCAATTCCTACAAAGGCGAAAATAGTAGCTGTCCACATAAAAGGAACAAGTCTTGTATGGCCCTCAAGCCCGACGAAGAGATATTTAAGAGGAGCCTTGGCTTCGGGTATATTACTATAAAAGGCTGTAAAAAACTCAAGCCCATAAAAGAAAACATTTGCAATCATAGCATATGTAACAATTTTTACTAGAGATTGAATTGCTCCAACGCCCGGGTCTGGATCAAATTTACTGACTCTTCTTACCAATAAACATAAAAGAATCAAAATTGCTGGACCAGCTGCAAAGGCGGATGCCAGAAATCGTGCTGCCATAATCGCGGATAACCAGAGATGCCTGCCCGGTAGACCAGCGTATAAGAACGCTGTCACCGTATGAATACTGACTGCCCAAGGGATGGAAAGGTAAATGATCGGTTTTACCCACGCAGGCGTTGGGCTTCCTTTGCTCTCAGCGCCGAGTGTCGTCCACCCAATCACAATGTTGAGTACGAGATATCCGAATAAGACTAACATATCCCAAAACATCATGGAATGTGGGCTCGGATATAAAATGACATTCAAGACTCGCATGGGTTGACCCAAATCGACAATAATAAATAGCATACTCATAATCACAGAGGAGATCGCTAAAAATTCACCGAGGATGACCATCTTACCAAATTTCTTAAAGTCATGAAGATAATACGGCAAGACAAGCATAACGGCAGAAGCAGCGACACCCACGAGAAACGTAAACTGGGCGATGTACAAACCCCACGAAACATCCCTACTCATGCCCGTTACTCCCAAGCCATAGCTATATTGCTTAAGGTATGAGTAGAAGCCTACCGCGATGACAGCAAGTAAGCCCAAAACCCATGTCCAGTACCGTCGACTACCTGTCAAAGCTCTTTCAAACAAGATCTCCGCCCCCTACTAGGTAGTAGACGCTCGGTTGGGTACCCAGCTCAGGTTTACGCAGAATCGTGTATTGCGAACTAACAATTTTTCGCACCCCGGATTTGGGGTCATCTAAGTCTCCAAAAATTAACCCTCCGTTGGACTTCACTACACACGCTGGCATTAGACCTTTTTCCAAGCGCTCCACGCAGAAATTACATTTTTCCACGACCCCAAGTGTTCGGGTTGGAAAATCTGGATTTATTTCCTTGATAAAAGGCCTTGGATCCCTATAATTAAAACTTCTCGCTCCGTAAGGACAGGCTGCCATGCAAAATCGACAGCCAATACAACGGTGAAAATCCATGTCGACAATCCCATCGGGTCTTTGAAAAGTAGCCTCAGTGGGGCATGCCTTAACGCAAGGAGGATTCTCACAATGATTACACAAAATTATAAAGGGATAGTTTTTTACACTTTCTATCATATATCTGTTATTCTGGCTAGGAAATGCATGTTCATAATCCTCATTCCATATCCATTTGATCTCCTCCTTAGGATTACCTAGGGATGGAACGTTATGGACACTATGACACGCCTCAATAACTCGATTATAGTCTTCTTTGGTTTTAAATTTCTTCATATCTACAACCATAGCCCATCGTTTCGCTACTAGACCTTGTTGAGGTGTTTCATATTCGGAGGCCTCTACCTTCCCGAGGAGCCCGGTAATACCAAAGGTTCCTCCTAGTCCTAATGCGGTGACCATACCAGCTTTTTTTAAAAACAGTCTTCTGTTAAGACTCATTTCGTGGCCTCCTTTGGCCAAGTATGGCAACTCCAACATTTCGGCTTTACGGCTGTATAATTATGGCATGAAACACAGAATTGATCAGATGTATTTAATGCCGGGTCGGAATGACAATTTAAGCACGTTTGAAGACTAATTTTGAATGACTTCCCTTGACTATTAATATATTCTGTTTTGCCCATGCGTACGGCTTCATCTCTCCATCGTAGCAGCAATTGCATGTGATTAGCCCTCATCCATTCCGTTGGCTCGACACACTGCTTATCCGCTAGTTGTAGGATTGTCGGAGTATTCAGATTTATTTCCGGTCCCTTGTTGGCTTTCCCCCTATTATAGAAGAAAGGTAAGCTCAGTAAAGCAACAAAGATAACAAGCGACGCTATTATTTTTCCTCCTTTGTACATTATCCATTACCCTCCTTTTGCGGTGTGTAGGATTACCCCTTTAGTCAATGCCTCTCTCTTTCTACCACTTATCAGTAACCTGCAACCGCAACTCTTATATGCCATTAATCCTTACATATTATCTCTAATTATGTAGTCGATTATGTGGAATGAGTTCAGGTACGTTCACTATACAAAGCAAAGTCGGAAAAGAAAGACTGAATTCACCATCTAGATTTCTATAGAGATAATGTGGCTAAGGAATAGATCCTCAGCCACTTTTATTTTATCAATAGTTAACTCGCTTCGCTCGATGATCAAAGCCAAGTAACTGGTTTGATTAATCCAACTTAACAATTTGATTAATCCATTATTATTCACAAGAAATTCATAAGTTTTTCATAGTAAGTTCATAAAGATATGCTATCTTGATCAAACAGGTGACAACTTGTAAAAAATAAAGGAGATGTCACACGAAAAAACTAATCAGCTTAGTAATCCTTGGTGCTTTTCTAATGCTAGCACCAGCCCAAGCAGTTCAGGCTGCAGTGGGGGATACCTTGTTAAAGGTAGGAACAACCAGTTCAGATGTTGTTCAGCTACAAACTGAACTTAACTATCTAGGTTATAACGTCGGCATAGTCGATGGAATCTTTGGATCAAATACTCAGGCAGCAGTAAAAGCTTTCCAATCTGCTCAATCCTTGAGATCAGATGGAATCGTGGGTCCCATTACTGGTAACCAACTTAACTCTCTTTATGCAACCAAAGTAAGTCAAAAGAATAATACCCAATCCCGACAAGAGAAAGCAAATGCTATTATCGCAACTGCTAAAAAGTATATCGGTGTTTCATATTTATGGGGTGGGACATCTCCTGAGACGGGTTTTGACTGTTCCGGCTATGTGAAGTATGTCTTTGCCCAAAACGGGATTTCTTTACCAAGAGTTTCCCGCGATCAATACTCGATCGGAGCTTCCGTGGACTTTAATAATCTCCAGCCAGGAGACTTAGTCTTCTTTTCCATAGCCGGAAATGGGAAGGTCGACCATGATGGTATGTGATGGATCAAATTCTTATATCAATTTTATTTCCTTCAATTACTTTAAGTTATTCGCTGGGTTAATTGTTTTGTTGAGCAACATCAAACGCTAAGTCGTCCGGAGTCAGAGTAATTCAATGTCACTGCCATTGTTCTTGCCCATGTATCTGCCCTTTCCGACTACTCACTGCTGGGTGAGTAAAACGAACCTCACTCGCGTGTTTCTCTAGTTCATTATAATTCTTTCTTAAAATATCCGATAACAACTCGTGATCATGAAGTAGGTTGATTAAGACGTTCTCATCTTTGGTCTGGGTGGTTTGGGTATTGGTGAGAATACTGAAAGGCCGATAAACGAGTGCATCTTGAATTATTAATGTCTTGAATTTTTGGCCCCAGCCACGTCACTCTGCTTATAAGTGGAATAAGCATCTTGCAGGTGTTTATCGATTTCCACGACCACACTGCTAAAGGACTGACCTGCTGCCATAGCCGCTGGCGCTAAACTAAAGATAAGTATCAAACCTAATAACACTACGGCTAACTTTTTTCTCAAAGTCAATCTCCTCCCCAGAATTTGATTTTGATATTCATTATCAATAGAGTGTGAAAGTAATGGGTCCTTTCGGACCCGATCTTCATGATTAATGTATGGATATTGATTCTCATTTGTCAATGCACAATTTTTGGAAATGAGTTCTACTCTTTTATTTTAGCGATAAGCAGGATTTCCTTTGGTCCAAAAGATTTTAACCATAAATACGGCTAAGGAGTTATTCCTCAGCCGCTTTTATCGTTTTCTAACTCATTTACCCTCTAAATCCTGTTTCCGGCTCTGATACTCAGCGGAATCTATTTCGCCACGCGCATATCTTTCACGCAGGATATCTATTCCACTATGCTTACCTAGCCCTCCTGCTTGAACGTTCGAGGTGTTGCGACGAAATAAATAGATACCCAGTAGAATAATCCCAATCCAAAAGATAAGCATTCCTATCCCCATTATCCCATATCCGCCGCTTCCATAACCACCATATCCGCCGCTTCCATAACCACCATATCCCCAGCCACCCATCATATTACCCCAGCCACCCATCATGAAAATTCCTCCTTTAAATTGATTTTCCATAAAACAGCCTTAGATATTGACTTCCATTCATTAAGTAACCGCTATGTTATCCCTTTTTAATGGATATTTGCTGTTTTTGCCCTGACAGTTCTTGTTTCCGTTCAAGGTAATCCTCTCTGGTAATCTCCCCCCGTGCGTAACGTTCAGCCAAAATCTCTTGTGCAGTATGCGTATTAGATTGATGGTTAATACAGCATGATGCATTAGAATTTGATGAATTACTCAAGTAAAACGCTACGACGACTACTAGTATTAAACCAAGCATCATTTGAAATCTCCCCTTTTAATTAGTATTGAGATGACATTGCGCTTCCGCTACTATTCATCATGGTTCCTATCGAACCAGCCATACCCTGTCCGCTGGTCATCATACTCCCTCCCGAATCACTCATGAATTCGTTCATTTTATCAAGGTTATCTTGCCCCATTTGAGCCTTAATCGCTGGATCTGAATTCATGAGTTCTTGCATTTTTTTAATGTCTCCGGTTTGCATTGCATCTTGCATTCCCTGCGAGTTATGAAGGTTTTGCATTTCGCTTGAATTCATCAAGGTTTGATGCTGTTCCAGGGAAAAGTTCTTTTGCATAAATCCAGGCATTTGATCGTACCATCCCGTACCTTGTAAATCTGTCCCGGCCAATGTCGGTATAGCCATGATTCCTACTGCTAACGTTGCGGTTCCTAAGATGACTGTTATTTTCTTACTAAGTTTTTTCATTTTATATTCCTCCTCATAATTTTACTTTTTACTCGTTTTTGTTTGCCGTTCTTCCATGTCCTTAGTGTAACTCTTGGATACGATTTACTTATGAAAAAGTTATGAATTTCTCATGAAGATAGGGACGGTATTCCCACATTTTTAGGAAAAAGGCTGTTATGTAATTGCAGGTATTCGTGTGTAATTCTATGACCCAGTCTTCTTCTACAAAGCAAACGCTCGACATTCCATGGCACAGTGCAAACAGTGCCTGGTCCTTAGCACTCAAAAACGATGGTACCGTCTGGACTTGGGGCGCGCAAAAAGTGATCCTTGGAACAGATGGTAAAGAAGGCATGTTAAATTTCACGAACCTAACACAGGTAAACGGAATTTCTGATATTGTCAGTGTGTCAGCTGGGTTTAGCCACAGCCTAGCTTTAAAAGAGGACGGAACTGTCTGGGGATGGGGGAGCAACGAACTCCTGCAACTAGGAAACACGGAACAGCAGTGGTTCGACGCACCTGTTCAAATCCCCTCCTTGAAAGATGTTACTTCCGTAAGTGCTGGTGCTTACCTGACGATGGCACTTAAAAAGGATGGCACTATTTGGACTCTAGGAGCCAACGGCAGCGGTCAGCTAGGCAATGGCTATCAAGTAAGTGATTTGCCTATTTCTGCCGCTCCTGTAAAGGTAGTTAATGTCACAAAGGCCAATAGTAATGATGAAAGTAGAACTGTTGTACGGTACTGGGGAATGGACCAATACGAAACAAGCATTGCTATCGCAAAGGGACTCCGCGCCGATATTAATACTGTCATGATCGCGGCTGGAGAAAACTTCCCCGATGCACTAGCTGGATCTGCACTTGCCGCACATACTGATAGCCCCATCATCCTCGTGGACAAGCATTTAAACAAAGCCAGTGTCCTGAACTTCTTGGCAGACAACAGCGGTCAAATTCGCGAGACTTACTTGCTCGGCGGAAGTGCGGTCATTTCAGATACTTCGTTTAACTATTTAAGTAACTATTTGGCTCGCTAATAAATCTTACTCTGAATCCTAAGCAAGAAGTGGCTAAGGTCAACGACCTTAGCCACTTCTTGCTTTTACTATTGACCTTCTGTTGACTAATTTTTTTAGAATCTTAATGTATAATCCCTATCCCTAAATGCTCAAATTCCTCTACAAGATCTCAAACAAGTAGAACTCAATATCTTAGCGAAGAATCCTTGAATATGCCTAATCTGATTGGCTTCCAAGGATTCTTGAAGTTAGGCATAATTTGTGAATTCAAGGTTAACTCTGTTGTGATTCTTATTTATTGTGGGTCCTTACCAAGAACTTATCCACCTTCCCATTAATATCGATGCAGGTCCATTCAATTTCTTTTTCTCTCACCTTGGGAATAAGTCTAGCTGGATAGTACCCCAATTGATAGGGAATACGAGTTTCAATGGCCTCGAATCGGCAGGCTTTTACACACGCCATACAGTCCCAACAATCTCTCTTAGCCCGGCAAAAGGCTTTCTTTTCCTCATTTAATTCCATCAAATCTCCGGGACAGATCTCTTCACATTTCCCGCACCCTTGGCATTTATCTTGATATACTACTGGTGGCATCTCGTCACCCTCCTTTCTTAAGCTTTTAAACGATCACCTGAGATAATTTGTTCATAGGGGCGAGTAAACATTTCTACGTCTCCAGTTTCAGGATTATAACGAGAGTTTACAAAGCAATCGAATTTTTGATCATTCTTTTCTGGGAAATCTGCACGGGTCTGCCAGCCTGCCCATCTTGTTTCTTCACGATACATCAGGTGGTGCACCAGCACTTGAGCCACATCTAATCGATCGATGACTTCGTGAGCATCCATCAACTCATGAAGATCTGTGGCGATTAGGTATTTGACTTGATCCTTCAAAGTCTTGAGGTTATGCAGGGCATATTCCAGGCCTTCTTTGTTCATTCTGAAAAATTGGTGTACCCCCCCTGCATATTCATCCATCAGCCGCTGAAGCCTTTCTTCCATTTCTCGCGGTTTAACACCGTCACCCACGGAAATACTGCGGAAACCAGGTGCAAAAATCCTGTCCTTCTCCTTCGCAATTTGCTCCTCGTTAAGGTTACCCTGCTCGACACTAGCCACATAGTCTACGGCCGCCCTAGCGGACAAGAGTCCCTCAGCAGCACAACCACCCACAAATTTATTGGGTGTGCCACCCGCCACATCACCACAGGCATATAATCCCGGTAAGGTAGTCGCTCTTTTTACATCAACCCAGTAACCGCTCGCCGTATGCCCACCCACAATATAGGGATCAGAGCCATAAATTTCAATGGGTTCCTTTTTTAAATCCTGGGCTCGGCTGGCCAGGAATAAGACATAACTGGGGCGCTCATTCAGATAATCGTATTTCATGTCATGGATTTGATCTGAAGTCATGTGGGTGGTATCCACATAGCAAGGACCACGACCCTCACGCCACTCATCCATCGGCGCGTTAGCCCGGATATAGCGGGGAGCGGCATCCCCACCTAGGTGAGCGTAACGGGTTTTTAGAATTTGCTCACCCTTGCAGTTAATCATGGGTGTTTTATAACCCACTGAAATAGTATCGATGGGTCCATTAAAATCTTTGGTTCGGGTGGCACACCAGCGCATTTCAAACGTGGTCATTTCAGCACCTTGACGAATACCGATCGCAAAACCGGTTCCTACGTTAAAGGGGGCATACCAGAGCTGGTGGTGGCTATCATTACCATCGTTTTGATAGGGCTTATACAAACCAGCTGCGCCACCAGTGGCTATAATGGTAGCCTTAGCTCGTATGATGTATACCTTGCCATCTCTCACACCAAAACCAATAGCGCCAATGACTTTATTGCCCTCCATCAGGTAGTTGGTAGCGACTACACGATTTATGATTTCACAGCCAGTTTGACGGGTCTTTTCTGCCAAAATGACCTTCATCTCAGAACCACTGATCGTGATATCCCATTTACCCCTAGTTTTGTATTCATCGCCGTCTTCTTCATACTTAATGGGCATACCCCACTCTTCCCATTCTTCGATAGGCTTGTTTAAAACTTCTGCCATCGAAATGGTCAAATCTTCGCGGATCAACCCACCAGCCTGAGAACGACTCCAACGCACGAAGTCTTCGATGGTACGATCTTTTTTAATATAGGTGTTAATCGCATCCATTCCACCTGCTAGGCATCCACTGCGATCGATGTGGGCTTTCTCCATTAGAGTCACTTTCAAATCAGGGTTGAGACGCTTAGCTTCGATGGCTGCGAAACAACCGGCATTTCCTGCTCCGATAATTAGAATATCGGTATCAATGCGGACCTCTTCAATTTTTTCAACGGATTGGGGTAAACTTGCTCTTGCCATTTAAATTTCCTCCTTTAAATAAGTTATGGAGTGGGCACCCAGATGGGATAACCTGTGAATGCATACCAGGGCACCATGATAAAGACCATATAGAGTATCACCATAAAGGTGAAGGGAGCACCGACTTTAACAAATTCGCCAAAGGTGAATTCTTCAGTTCCATAGGCTATCAGGCAGGCAGTTACCGAGATAGGCAAGACGAACGCGTAACTATCCACATTTAAGACCATCATTGTAAAGGCTACCGTGTTCAGCTCAAGCATGGGAGCCATTGCTGCTACTATAGGAGCCAGCAGGGTTACAGCCGCAACGTTGCTCACAATCCCTAGACGGCTAATTTGGACTACCACACAGATGAAGATACTAACACCTATCCAACCCCAAGCTGGTGCTAAACCAACTAGGTGAGAGGCAATCCACTTGTCCACGCCCGTCTTTTCAAAGGCGGATACTAGGGACAGGGAACCACAGAGCAACAACCAGGTCCCAAAGATCGTATTATATTGTACCTTTTTCCAGGAAAGGTTGGTAAGCCCCGGAATAAAGAGTACCATCACGGCTACCAGGGCAACTAAAGCCATTTTATAACCATGAATTTGCTCGGTCGCCCACAAGGAAATTGCAATCCCAAAGGTTACTAAGACAATCCATTCAGCAGCATTCATTTTACCCATGGCTTCTTTTTGGCGTCTGATTTCAGAGATTCCGCCAGGGACTTCAATTTTTTTGGATTTCATGATCCAATTGACCCAGTAATACATGATTACCAAAATACCAAGCAATGGCCAATTCATCCAGCCCCAAGTACCCCAAGTAATCACGTCTTTTTTCACGGCCTGATTAATGGTTTGGGCTATGATGACATTTGACATATGGCTGTGCATTAGAATAGTCCCGCTAGCCAGTGAGGCGAAACCGATCCCGACCATTGTAAATACTTTTCTTGCCCTAGCACCTTCGCCCGCTTTCTCAAACAAACTGTTTAGACCTTGAATAATCGGTAGGAAAAGTGCTCCTCTAGCATTGGTGGCAGGAACGAGTACGGCAGTAACCAGGTGAGCCCCGATTATACCTTTTAGAACACTGCCAACGTTAGGTTTAACTCTTGAAACAATACTGAGTGCAATCCGCTTGTCTAGGCCGGTGGTCTGCATAACAGCAGCGAGAATAAAACAGCCAAGAATCAGGAAAGTAACGTTACTGGTAAAGCCACTAAAGGCTTCGGGAAGCTTAGTAGCCGCTCCGGTTAGAGATAATAAGACCGGTATCATTAGCCCGGAAACCGCTAAAGGCAATCCATCACTCAACCAAATAATTGTAGCCCAACCCATCACAGCCAAGGCTGCTCGACCACCCTCATTAAGGCTCTCGGAAGTAGGAACCAGTGTTAAGATTGCTGCAAATACTAACCAAGAGAAAATAAATCCTAGTAAGGCCTTCTTATTTTTGTCCGTTTCAATAGATTTCGCCTTAAGATCCGCACTCTGTATCTTTGCATGTAAAGCAGGCGACGACATGTACAACCCCTCCATTTCTTCGTATGTATAACTCACGATAACCTTTATCCATCTATAGACCTGATAATTCATCCCTCCGCCCTTCGTTTTGTTTTATGTGAAGATTTTAACAATAACTATGATTGGTTAAAACCAAACTGAGGACACTTTTCTGTCATGTTAACGACAAAAGAAATCCAGCCGACAAAATTAAAGTCTCTCAAGGGACTCTAATTTTGTCGGCTGGATTACAATGTGAGTTATGTGTTATTTCATTCAATCGTATCACTCCCAATAACTATTATTGGGAGTGTACCCCATGTCCTGCTTCGGTGTTCAACTTTAGTTGAACACGTTCACTATTCCTGAACCCATGTTTTTAGCTTGCTTGGGTTCACACCAATAATCTCTCTGCCTTCATATCGGATGCTCCCGTCTTCCTTAAGCAAGCTGAGTAGAGACGAAATTGTTTGACGTGCTGAACCTATTACACAGGCAAGTTCCTCCTGAGTAACCCGTAATCGCACATGAATAATACCATCTTCACCTTTACTTCCTGCACGTTCTGCCATACTTAACAGAAGAATAGCTAGCCTCCCTTGAATGGGGTTCATGATAAAATCATAGATTGTATTCTGCGCTTCTCTCAACCGATCACTCATCAGTCTGATTAATTTCTCGGAAAACTCAGGCATTTCGACAAGCATCTTTTTAAAACTATCCTTCCAGATAATCAAAATCGAGACATTGTCCATTGCCTCGGCACTATACTCTCTTAAATTGATATTACTGAGTACTTCAGCTAGACCAATAAAGTCACCCGGATAACGGATTGCAACAGACACCTGACGACCGTCCGATGTAGTACGGTAAATTTTAACCAAACCACTTTTAATATAATAAACCTCGTTGGTCCTTTGACTGGTTGAAAAAATAATCTGCCCTTTCGGGTACTTAATTTCTGAAGCTATTTCATTTAAATACTTAAGTTCTCCATCTGTTATCTGAAACATTATCTTTGCTACCTCCTTATGTCATAATGTTAGGACTTATTCTAGCTCATTTCTTGACTAGTTCATAGCGGTAGAAACTTTTTTTAAAGAGAATCCTTCCTTAATGTGAGTCTATGTACGATCAATTATGAAACATTAGTGAAGTCATCATAAAAAAAGGACCCCGATTATTTTCAGGGTCCCTCAACTTCTCTCTATTTACTCTTTGGACGGGTTGGCGTCTGTTTCTACGATCTTTATTAAGTCACGATCCTTATGTTCAAATTCTTCCGCAGGGAGTTCGGACATCAAATTTGCCTTTTTCAAAAGCGAAAACGTCATCCTTTTGAGTTCATCCGTCTTAAGTTCATAAAGCTGTTCTCGGCATTTAACATAGATATTAACAGCATAAAGGGCTAACTCATCTACTTCTGATTCAAACTTCAGCAACTCATCGTATAGTTGGTACTGTCTAATTTCCTTTTCCAGTTCTTCACGAACCACCTTTTTGAGGGAAAATACAAAGGTTAGCGCTTGTGCTGGAGTGAAATCCTGAATCGCCCTCACACTGATAATATCATCGAGAAAAGGCAACTCCTCTGCAAATCCTTCCCCAGCGATTAGGGCTTCCATGATACCATTTATTCCCTGAGAGAACGTATGTCCCACTGGATTAAGGAACCTATCCTTTTGCTTTTTTAAAAAACCTGAGCTATCCACGGGATACGTCGCCATGATTGCATCGAACCAACTTTGGAGAATAACGGGTCTCTTTTCTTCCAGAAGCTTTTTTAGCTTCATGTCCATTTATTACCACTCCTTGTTATTAAGCAAGACATCCGAATAGGGTGCCTACTAAAAAATGATCAATGACCCCTTTTTAGGTCAAATTAATTAAGTGTATTCTCTCTATTATGAAGCATATTATGTGAAACAACAACTTCCCTTTTGCAAACTGCTAAGTGATTTTCAACAACATTATCAAGAACCAGAATTGTTTCTTGATAAAATACAAAAAGACGACCCTATCGGGGTCGTCAGCTAACAAACTCAAAAATTGCTTTAAAGACCATTCTCTGATAAGTTTAATAGCTTTGATGCACCATTTTCAGCTGCTGTCGACGGGCTAAAATCGAAAGCGCATAATTAAGGACAAAGTAAGTTGAAGCAATCATGCCAAAAACTGCAAAGACCTGACTAGTCGAGCCGTGTTGCCCCAAAATAATCATACCTTTACCGGTTAGATCTTCCACGCCTACAACCCAAACAAACGATGTATCCTTAATGACCGTTATAAACTGAGATACTAAAGGCGGAATCATTTTGTGCATGGCCTGTGGTAAAATAATGTGCGTTAAAGTCTGACGATAGGAAAACCCCTGTGACTTCGCCGCTTCCCACTGCCCATCGTCGATGGAGTTTAAACCACCTCGGACAATTTCGGCAATAATGGCCGAAGTGAAGACCGCGATAGCGACAATTCCAGAATTAACCGGTTTCAACGTGGTCATAAACCGAAAAACTAAAATAAAGAGCAGCATAGGAATATTTCGAACGCACTCAATGTATAAGGCAGCGATTCTCCCCAAAATAGGTTGTTTTGAGTATCGAGCAATACCAAGGATGGTTCCAAAGATGAAACTGAGTAAAATGGCACTGACAGCAATGTAGAGAGTCGTCAAAAGCCCTTGCCCAAGAAAACGAAATATTTCGGGTTTAAAAATTTCTGTAATCATGTTGATACCCCCGCCTTACGTTCTAAGCGACGTGTCAGTGTCGCTAAAGGTAAACAAAGCAGGAGATAAAGTAGACCAACGACAATATACGCAGGTCCGTAATAAATATTATCGCTTGACCAGGAGTCCGCACGATACATTAGGTCACCCCCAGCGACCATAGCCAGGACTGAGGTGTTTTTAATCAAGTTAACCGCCTGATTCGTGAGCGGTGGTAAAACTACGCGGGAAGCCTGCGGCAAGATAATATGCCGCATAGCCCCCCAAAAACTAAACCCTTGAGATAAGGCTGCTTCCATTTGTCCTCTATGGATCGAGTTAATTCCAGCCCTGACCACTTCGGCTATATAAGCGCCATGATAAACACCGACACCCAAAACACCCACTGCAAAAACAGGCAACATAACGCCCATGTGAGGAAGTCCATGATACAGGAAGAAAACCTGGATAACGAGTGGCGTGTTTTGAATGAATTCGACGTAGACACGACTAACTACCTTGGCTAGTGTCCACTGAGAGGTCCCCAATACCCCAAATATAACTCCGAGTATGAGAGCCAACGTAAGGGCAAGGACGGTTACAGAAATAGTTGTTTTAAATCCCTCAGCAAATACTTCCCAGTCACGGAAAAGTGCTTCCCATTTAAACCAGGCAAAAGGTCCGACCACTATTTAAGACCCCACTTTTGTTGCATTTTAACGAGTTCTCCAGACTTTTTCAAATCAGCAATTGTATCATTAACCAATTTGGATAATCCATCTTTACCCAGTTTAGAGGCAACTCCATAATCCTGAGGGCTAAAGCTATCATCCAAAATAACCGTTGTCTCATCCATATATCCAAATAGGATGGATCCATCTACAGAAAAACAATCCACTCGACCAGAATCTAGTGCTGTCTTAATTTCCGGATAGGTAGCGAACTCCAAGAAGGTTACTTTAGCTCCAACCTTATCCGCTTGTTCCTGAATGGCCTTCTTACTGGTAGCACTTTGCGCTACGCCAATCTTTTTCCCGTTCAAATCTTTTAAGCTCGTAAAACCAGCACTCTTTTTAACCATTAGTCTTACACCATCGACAAAATAAGGATCTGAGAAATTGTAACTCTTCTTACGTTCTTCAGTAACGGTAAAGGTCGCAATCACAAGGTCTACGTCTCCACTATCCAGCAAAGGTCCCCGAGTTTTTGCCGTAACGGCTGTGGTTTCGACCTTAGCAGCCCCAATTTTCTTGGCTATTACATTAGCCAAATCAATTTCAAAACCTTCGACTTTTTCTGTTTTTGGATCTTTATATCCGAACTTAGGTACATCAACTTTAACTCCTACTTTGAGAACACCACGGTCCTTAATGGCTTTGACATCAGCCGCCTGTTCTGTAGCGCTTGGGGCTGGTGCTGGGGTAGCCGAAGGTGCAGTCGACCCGCAACCCGTGACCAAACCTGCAACTAATAGCAAACTCGTTAAAATCATACCAATTTTCTTCATTCTTAAATCCCCCTCTTCATCGTTTAGTCGCAAAATACAGCGACTCTTCTTTATAGAACATCTAAGAACCACCCATGGATTTAAAACCGAATGATGACTAACGCAAAATTCGGCTTAAAAATGACTTAGTACGCTCATTGGTTGGATTTTCGAAAAACTGTTTCGGAGTATTGGATTCGACAATAAATCCCTCATCCATAAAAATGACACGATCCGCAACTGTTTTAGCAAAACCCATTTCATGTGTGACAACTACCATGGTAATACCCTCGTGGGCCAGATCAATCATAACATCGAGGACTTCCTGGATCATTTCTGGATCTAAAGCCGAGGTTGGTTCATCAAAGAGCATAATCTTAGGTCGCATGGCCAAAGCCCGTGCTATAGCCACACGTTGCTGCTGACCCCCGGAAAGTTGGGATGGATACACATTGGATTTTTCACTTAGCCCAACACGTTCAAGAAAAGCCATACCATCCTTTGAGGCTTCCTCCTTTGTGACTCCCTTAATCAGCATAGGAGCGAGAGTTAAATTCTCTAGGACCGTTTTATGGGGATAGAGATTGAATTGTTGAAAAACCATAGCCACTGACTGACGGACTTTAGCAACCTGCGCTTTATGTGCAGTAATTTCTACCCCATCCACCGTTACTTTACCCGAACTAGGCTTTTCCAGAAGGTTCATACATCGAATTAATGTACTTTTGCCTGATCCACTGGGGCCTATAACTACCAATTTCTCCCCCGATTTAACCGTTAGATTAATATCTTTCAAGACGTGTAGATGACCAAAATGTTTATTTACCCCTTCTAATTGAATCAAGCGGGTGCTCCTTCCATTTTGATATTTTGACCAATCTCTAATGTTACACTATACATTTATGAAATATATGTATAGTTATGTATGTATGCTTTATTCTTCCTCGACTTAAAAAATCCTCTATATAGATTAAAAAAATCTATGAAATAATTAATTGTGTGAACACTTTACTTATTCCGTCAAAAAACTGTCAATTACAAAAGCGATCATCTTAAATTGACAAAAGTTTATCCTTGTTCTAAACTATAAATGAGCTGACATTGAGATCGCGCATTTGGCGCGACACAAATGGGGAAAGCACCTGCTATGGAACTCACGTTGGTAAAGGATTCATTCTATTTGAATCTAGCCGACGGGTGTGCAGGTCTCCTCTACAAAAAAAGAGACGACTTTTAGTCGTCCTTTTTTATTCGTTTAACATCGTTTATCATCGTTTTATGATCGACATGCTTCAATAAAGCCTCTAAACAAAACCTTGCTGTGCGCTTCCGTTTCCAGCATACTTTCTGGGTGCCACTGAACTCCTAGACAAAACTTAGCGTCTGGCTTCTCAATTCCCTCTATGATTCCATCGGAAGAACGAGCATTTTGAATAAATCCTTGAGGATTTACGGATACAGCTTGATGATGAAGACTATTGACTCCAATTTTCCCCTCAGCAAGTAATCGATAAAGCAGCGATCCTTCTAGCACGTCAACATCGTGCCAAGCGTACTGTCGTGGGGCGGTTTGTCTATGTTGCATCCCTCGAGGGTACTGACTAGGAATATCTTGATAAATCTCTCCTCCAGCTGCCACAGCTAAAACCTGAATACCACGGCAAATCCCCAGAATCGGAAGGTCATGTTGAAGAGCCATCTGAGTCAGCAATAGTTCGCCCAAATCCCTTTCTGGAAAACATTCACCAACTCCGTGCCGAGGATCCTCTCTTAAGTACACAGGAGAAATATCCCCTCCACCCGTCAATAGCAAGCCATGGATTAAATGCAAAACCTCACTGGCTTCTTCTGATGTCCGAACAGGCGGAAGAATAAGTGGTATCCCACCGGCATTTCTAATACTCTGAACATAATAATGCCGTGGAAAGGTTTTTAGTTCTTCTGAACAATGAGCTGCTGTAATTCCTATCACAGGTTTGCTTAACATCTACCCACACTCCCTTTATGGTATCTTGACAAACAAAAACAGCGTCGGTTTGCTCCGCTACGCTGCCTTCCTCTTTCTTCGAGCTCTATCTTAAATATCTGCTAGCCCTAAACTAATCTCAATAGCTTGGTCCACTCTCAGCATAACTTCTTCATCCAAAACAGCTACTTTTTCCTTAAGACGACTTTTATCTATCGTTCTAATTTGCTCTGTCAAAATAACGGAATCTCGTTCTAAGCCACTTCGTTTAGCTCTAACTTCCACGTGAGTCGGTAATTTCGCTTTAGCAATCTGTGAAGTGATTGCGGCGATGATTGTCGTCGGGCTGAATTGATTCCCAATGTCGTTTTGAACCACAAGGACCGGACGAGTTCCGCCCTGCTCAGAGCCGACGACGGGGTTAAGTTCTGCGTAGTAAATTTCCCCGCGTTTTATGATCATCTCTGACACTCCACTATTGTTACGTCATAATATTCTAATACTTCTTGTTCCGTTGAAAACAACTCCCTAGCTATCGATAAATTCAGTTGCGCCATTTCCAAGTATCCTTTGCGCATCTGCTCGTGGATTCCTTTTTTTCGTCGTTCGTGAAGGATGCTATTTAGCGCTTCTCGAATAAATTCGCTGCGATTTCGCTTCTCGACGGTTACAATCCCATCCACTTCCGCAAGCAAACTCTCCGGCAAACTGATCATAATCCGCTTACTTTCTGCCACGTTAGCACCCCCATCATTTAGCCATAGCTATACTCTATTATAGACAGTAAAGTGAAAAAGTGTCAACGAACTAGAAGAGTAAATAAGCCAAAACCTCATGAAAACACGGTTATTTATGCATGTAAATAATGGTAATAGAGATTTTAAGCTAATATTTAGTAGTGTTTTATCCCTGATGATAGTATATCAGTATATCAGTGATGCTATACTGATTTTTAGAGAGAATTGAATTTAGGGTTGTTTTAAAAGCCTCTTCACCATAGTCTCATGGGCTAATTTTTCTAAGCGGTCGTCAAGTTCCATCAAGCAAGTGTTCGGATCACGTCTTTGCAGAGCAAGTTCCAACAATAAATCAGCAAAGTGCGGGTTCTTAGGGAGGAGCGGTCCGTGCAAATACGTTCCGAAGACATTGCGGTAACGAACCCCTTCCTCGCCATTCTGCCCATTATTCCCGTTCCCAAATGAGACTTTACCTAAAGGCCTTATTCCCTCACCCAAATGAGTTTGCCCAGAGTGATTCTCAAACCCCACTAACGTCCTAAGCTGTGGAGACGAATCGATACCTAGAACGTATTCATCAAGGTCCACCACGACGTTTCCAATTAATCGTTTAGCACCAGCGATAGTCCAAACATCTAAAATATCCAACCCCTGAATTTTTTCTCCACCCGTCATTTGATAGTATTTCCCCAGCATTTGATAGCCCCCACAGATGGCGAGTACCACTAAGCCATTCTCTATAGCACTTCGGAGTTCATTTTCCCGGCGCATCAAATCCTGAACCAGCAAACCTTGTTCACGGTCAGATCCCCCACCAATAAAAAGAATATCCATTCCTAAAAAGTCCAGGTCTTCACCCAACGAGGCTCTTTGAATAACGGGCTCTATTCCACGCCAACGACAACGGGCAGTCAAGGCCAAAATATTACCCCGATCTCCATAAAGATCGAGCAAATCCGGATACAGATGGCAAATAGTTAATTTCACGCGCTTGCCTCCTCTCCATGCTTCTTCACTTGATCATTTGACAATCCCGCCTTCTTTTGATGTTCTTGGAGAAGATCACGAAGCGGGAAAAGCAGAGTATAGGTGGGTAATATAAACACAACCTCAGACTCGTTCCGCTGGGTCAGTAAGTCATCGAGGGCTCCTGACAAGTTGTGCATAATGACAAGTTTTTCTTCTCTTAATCCTGCATATTTAAGCCTCAACGCCATGTCCTCTGCACGCAGACCAGTACAAACCACTTGGTGTATGCGTTCCTCATACTTTCCCAATCGTTCAAAACTAACATCCCACAGCCAGGAGATGTCCCGCCCATCCGCGGCTAAATCATTGATCCCGATCAGAATTCGAAGAGGTTTATCGACACTAATCATCGTCTGAATGACTTGGTCAAATCCTGTGGGATTCTTGACGAGTGTTAACGTAATTTCCCCTGTCTGCAAATAGAACCGTTCCATCCGTCCGGCTTGAGGAATAAACTTCCGCAACCCTTTTTCAATCATGCCATCACTTAAACCTAATTGGCGGGCTGCAGTCAGTGCCGCTAAGGCATTATACAGATTGTAGTACCCTTGCAAAGTGAGAGTAAAGGGAGTCACACCCACACGAAACTGGAGTAAGCCCTCTTCTGGACGTACGTTTTGAGCCAATATTTCAGGCTCTGGGCGCTGGAATCCGCAGCCTAGGCAGCTGAAAATCCCCAATTGTCCATAATGAAAAAGCGCGTAATCAAGGGCGGTGCCGCATACCGGGCAGAATCTAGCCTCACGAGTTTCTAAGCTCTCCGAGCAGCTATCAGGAGTTCGTTCTACTCCATAATAAAGAGGCTTATTATGTTGATTCACACCAAATTGTGCAACTAAAGGGTCATCCGCATTGAGCACGAGCACTGTCTCTTGAGGTAAAGACTCTCGAACCAAGCGAACGGTTGTGTCCAACTCTCCATAGCGATCAAGTTGATCTCGAAAGAAATTAGTAATAATGGCCAGACTTGGAGTCAGTTGTTCACAAAGTTTAGGCACTGTTGCCTCATCCACTTCTAACAGGGCTAAGCTTGCTTGAGATGAACCGTTCCAACGAGTATTTTGGATCAAAGCCCCTGTAATTCCAGTCACGAGGTTTGCCCCAGCCTGATTAAAGGCAAAGCTTTTTCCCGCCTCAAGCAAAATGTTCGCGAGGAGATTAGCAGTGGTCGTTTTCCCATTAGTCCCTGTGACCATAATAATCCCTTCCGAATAAGCCCCACTCAAGTGCCGTATGATCTGAGGATCAAGCCAGTTTGCTATCTTCCCAGGTAAGGTTGTCCCCTTTTTCCCGCTGGCTAAAAGACCCCTCGTTATTATCTTACCTGCCCATAAGGCAACCCAAAAACGCCATGTTCGTTTCATGCTTGCTCCTTTAATCAATGTCTTAACCATTATCGCACCCTCACTTGTATTATCAACCAAAAACAGTTTAAACCAAACCTAGATTTTCAGTGTTCCCGTCGTTGGAGGGCCTATTATTCTATTTTACCATGAGAAGGTTACTTGTTATAAGGCAACCTGAAATTAATTTACAAAAATACTGTCCATTTTGTCGAATCTATTCATAAAATAGTGCAGATTTTTTCTCATATACTGAAAAGGGCACCCATATAATGTTCAGATTCTTAATATGGTATTTAACTAACCTTCAACACCCGGCAGCGAATGCCTTTGTTTGTAAAAACAACATTAGATTGCCTTTTAAATGCCAAAAAAACGCCTGCCGTTTGGTTGACTGATTAATTAAAACTATGGGATAATGGATTTTATGAATGAATGAATGAATGAACAAATAAATACTTAGAAATGAGATGTTACGATGAACGACTTTCTCAGTGCCCTGATTTTAGGAATCGTCGAAGGGATTACGGAATTTCTCCCCATTTCCTCTACAGGTCACTTGATTATCTTCAACCAGTTTGTTGGGTTCACTGAACAATTTGCGAATATGTTTGATGTTGTGATCCAACTAGGGGCCATTCTTTCCGTCGTTGTTTACTTTCGCAAGCGACTTATTCCCTTCGGAAACTACAAATCCTCTACGAATCAAAAAATATTTGATTTATGGAAAAAGACCCTAGTAGGAGTTATCCCTGCACTAGGAATTGGATTTCTAGTCGCGGATTATATAGAAGAACGTTTATTTAATACGAAGGTTGTGGCTCTTGCACTGATCGTCGGCGGATTAATTATATTATACATTGAGAAGAAGCAACCATCCTTCAGAATAAAATCCATGGAACAACTGACTTATAGAACCGCTTTTTTCATTGGAATTATCCAGTGTTTAGCTATGATACCAGGGACCTCACGTTCAGCCTCAACCATAATCGGAGCCATGTTATTAGGTGCTTCTAGAGTTGTCGCGGCCGAATTCTCTTTCTTTTTAGCAATTCCTACTATGGTCGCTGCTTCTGGCTACACATTATTTAAAAACGGACTTATGCTCAGCCCACATGAGTTCCTGGTAGTAGCGTTTGGGTTCTTCGTATCATTTCTCGTGGCCTGGGTAGTTATCTCTGGGTTCATGAATTACGTTAGCAAAAAGGATTTTAAAGCGTTTGGCTATTACCGAATTGTACTTGGTATCGTTGTTCTATTGTATTTTAGTTTTCTTTAGCCCTAGCCATGAATAGGCTAACTTGATAGTTTTAATTAAACAACCCCCTCCAGAGCTCGACTCTGAAGGGGGTTGTTTCGCTACAGCCCTTTGCCTCTATCTTTTTTATTAAAAAGCCTTAAACCCATTAATGCTCTGATTAACAAACATATCCAGTATTGGACCTAGTGCAAAGCTTAAAAAAAGGCGAAATCCCTCAGCCAAGACAAGCGCTACTCCTAAGCGAAGTAGAAACTGTCCCCATCGAGACGTGGAACGCCGTAGAATACCGTTAAAATCAAGGGCTCCCGCAGCAACCCAACCGAGCACCAGGCAAAGGATAAAAAAAGCATAACTCATTCCAGTTGTTAGATCAAAAATGGCCATGGCACTCCCCCCTTGCCACAACTTATGATGCGCCAAGGGGTTTTATGTGTCAACAATGGTCTATTTCCTAAGATCGCAATAAATATTTTCGGTCCGCGCTTACGTGTTCATTTGAAAACAGTGGAAAAGTCAATTACTAATCCATTAAGCTGTTCAACCCTGATTTGCTCATCTTCGCCAAAAACACTAGGTTTGCTGTACTGATTCCGCTCATCTAGCAAGAAAACCATAACCGTTTTGTCCACCGGATGAACTACCCAGTATTGAGATACGCCGACTCGCTCATAAAGTCTCAATTTTACTGAAAGGTCTTTCTTCGCCGTCTCTGGTGATAATACCTCGATGATTAAATCTGGGCTTCCTTTACACCCTCTGTCATCTAGTTTTTTTGGATCACAAACCACCACTAGATCAGGTTGAACGACTGTACTAGAAGTCTCATCTTGTTCCTCTAAGCTTGGTAACCGCACATCGAAAGGGGCGATGTAAACTTCGCAAAGCTTATCCTTCAGAAAATTGTAGAACTGGTTATAGAGATCTCCTAAGACTTTTTGGTGCATACGCGAAGGAGCTGGAGTCATGTCAATAGGAATGCCCTCAATCAGCTCGCAACGTTTCCCATTTGCCCATGACAAATAGTCGGTATAGTTGTAATGCACCTTCTGATACAACGCAGGTTCAGCCATAGGCTTGCCCCCCATTCCAGTTTCTTCCTTATGAATTATATCATACGGTCTACCTTTTATAAAGTTGTAGAATTTGGTTTATTGAGCTCGGGGCTTTGCCCAAGGGCATCCTCTACAAGACCAAGATAGACTCGGGGCACCCGTTTAGAAATTCCACAAACGACTTCATAACTGATGGTGCCGAGCCACTTAGCCATTTCCGTAGCCGTAATTTTGTCATAGCCATCTTTCCCTAAAATCGTGACGACATCTCCCACTTGAACTCTTGGAATTCTGGTGACGTCAAGCATAGTCTGATCCATGCAGATTCGCCCAATTACCGTAGATCTCTTCCCATGGACTAGCATTTCGCCGTGATTGGAAAGCCCCCTTCGCAGCCCATCCGCATACCCTATGGGGATAGTTGCCACGCGCGTAGGATAAGCGGCTTGGAAGGTGCGGCCATAACTCACCGTTTCTCCTGTCTCTATGGTTTTAATATGAGTTACTTTCGCCTTCCAAGACATGACTGGTTCTAAACCCGCAATTTCTCCAAGTTGAGAGGACGGAGTAAAACCGTAAAGACTAATTCCTGCACGAACAAGATCTAAGTGAGATTCTGGAAATTGGATGAGAGCAGCACTGTTTGCAGTATGCTTAATTGGAATAGTTAGTCCGAGTTTTTTTAGTTTGTCACACAAGGATTGGAAGCTCTTTAGCTGTATCCGAGCAAATGATAGATCTTTTTGATCCGAAGTGGCAAAGTGAGTAAATATTCCTTCGATTGTAAGATTAGGAAGATCCGCAATCTTCAGGATATCCTTATAATCTTCTTCTCGAAACCCTATTCTACCCATTCCAGTATCAACTTTGATATGCACTCTCGCCGTCCGTTTAAGTTTCAGGGCAGCCTCGGAGAGCGCTTTAGCCTGAGCCAATTGGCTAATGGCCGGAATAATCTCTTCCTTAACTAAACTATCCGAATCTTCTAGCTCGGTAACCCCTAGGACCATTACCGTAAGCTCAGGAAATACCGCTTTAATTTCCAACGCCTCTTCCAAGAGGGCCACACCATAGCGTTTTGCTCCACATCCCTTGAGGGTTTTCACTACGGGAATCAATCCATGCCCGTAAGCATCCGCCTTGACGATCGGCATCATTTCACTTTGGGTATATGCTTTAAGCTTAAAGTAATTTTCTCTCAGAGTCTGTAAATTCACCTCAGCCCAAACCTGTCGCCCCATTATTTATCCCCTCTCCTTTTTAACGCTTCGGTTCTAAGGCATGACGAGCTTTAGGCAGTTGATCCGCCACTTCCAAAGCTGTGAACCCGGACCACCCATACTCATTAGCTAGATCATCTGCAGCTCTGCCGTGTAAATATACACCTAGGCAAGCTGCCTCTAACGGAGGAACCCTTTGAGCCAACCAAGCAAGAATGCTGCCTGTAAGAACATCTCCAGTCCCCCCCGTTCCAAGTCCGGGATTCCCGGTAGGGTTGAAAAACGCCCGACCATCCGGTGAGGCAATAATGGTCACAGAACCCTTTAAGACGACCACTGCTTCCCACTCAACCGCTTTTGCCACCGTAATGTCCAAGCGATTGCGTTCGACATCTTCAACACTACATTGACATAGTCGGGCCATCTCACCCGGATGGGGTGTAAGAATCAAAGGCCCTCGCCCACTTCTCAACCCTAGTAAGCTAGGCTCCGCAGCGACTAAATTAAGCGCATCCGCATCCAAGACAACCGGACAGCTTAGATTTCTGAGGATTTCTTCGAGCACTGGGATAAATTGCGGATTCTGACCTAAGCCAGGACCCATCGCAAGAGCCTGCGCGTTTCTAGACTGCCTATTAATCACTGACCAAGCTTCTTCATTTAGGTAATCCTCTCCAGGAGCGTGCCAAACGGTTGCCTCTGTAAGGCAGGCATCTACATCGTTGGCAATTCCCTCTGCAGTCACGATTTGCAACAGTCCAATCCCACTACGCAAAGCACCCCGTCCTGCCAGAACCGCGGCTCCGCTCATCCCCTTAGACCCTGCCACAAGAATCCCTTTGCCATGGGTTCCTTTGTGACCTTTTAGTTGACGTACAGGAAGACTAGTGCGTATATCCTCATCCATCAAGACAAACGTCGATATTCCTTCATCTTCTAAGTATGCTTCGGGAATAGAAATCGGATCCACTATAACCCGTCCACAATAATCTGGGCCTTCACCGAGAAAAAGACCCCATTTCGGGAGTCCAAAAGTAACAGTGGCTTGGGCGCGGACCGCTGTACGGTAAACATTACCCGTATTGGCCTCTACCCCACTGGGGATATCGATGGAAATCACCCATCCTGGAGAACGGTTTACTTCGTCCACATATTCTTCTATTAAGCCTGGCAAAGCACCACGCAAGCCAATTCCATAAAGTGCATCCACGGCAACATCTGCTTGAGCGAGTGCTAAACGTGTTAAGCGGCGTTGCTCTTGTCCTTTAATCACGAACAATTTTCCGCTAGTACCTTGATATAGACGTAAATTTAAAGCAGCATCTCCTTTAAGTTCCTCAAGTCCAGCAAATAACAAAACGGTAACATCCATGCCCTGGAACACAAGATGGCGTGCAACAGCTAAGCCATCTCCGCCGTTATTACCCTTTCCAGCTAGAATCACTGCTTTTCGTCCACTTAATTCTCTCTGCTCTTGATGATTAAGAAGATTACGTCGAATCTCTTCAACGACTGCCCAGGCTGCATTTTCCATCAGGAGCAAACTGGGGATACCATAATGATGAATCGCTTTTTCTTCGATCTGACGCATTTGTTCTGCGCTGACCACACGCACATTCCCCACCCCGGTTCTCTCTCAATTTAAGACTTCACTTGTACTTCTTATGCTGTAGGGATCCATGAATTGCCCCTAGCTTTTCGTTCAGCTTAATATCGCAAAGGCCATCGCTTGGGTTCGATTATGGGTCAAGCTTACCCTTACTTGGGACCCGCCCCTAGCTCTGACTTGATTCATAGCTCTAGAACTGAGATAGACCAGAGGCTCTCCGCTTAAATCATTCAATATTTCTATATCGTGCCAAGATAAGCCGCTAAGCCCCGTCCCTAACGTCTTTAGAATAGCCTCTTTGCCAGCAAAACGAGCAGCATAACTCTGGATGCCTTTTCCCAGTAAGTTGTCACGCTCTTGGATTGTGAAAAGACGCTCAAACAATTTAGGTTGCCTCTTATAGGCCTGAACGACTCGTTCTATTTCAATAATATCAATACCTGGATACATGGTGCCTACTCCAAATCATAGAATTAACTTTAATTTTTGCTGACCCTCAGCTGAGCCAGCTACCAGTAAGACATCTTCTCCCCGAAGGACAAACCCTGTCTCCGGTGAAAACTGCTCAAGGCCGTCTCGAACCACCGCTACAATGGTGGTTCCTGTACGCTCCCGGATTTTCAATTCTTTCAAGGTCTTGCCAATGGCCGGTGAGCTTTTTCCGATTTCTACTTCTCCGATATCCATCCAACGAGACATTAAACGATCTGAATAACCTAAAAACTTGTTCAGATGACTTTCAATCTTTAAGTCATTTTCACGCCTTTGATCCATCAGCTTTTTCAAATCTTCTACAAAGACCTGAATTTCTCCTTTTTGATCAAAGGATTTAACAAATTTTTCAGCCATAGCTTTCGATGTTACCGTAATCCCTACGCCTTGACTGACCATCACCACACCGACATTTTGCAAAACGGCGATGGCCCGACGAATAGTTTCTGGTGATACATTATACCGCCCTGCTAAAGTAGAACGGCCATGTATCCTTACTCCCTCATGGTACTCTCCCATCATAATGGCGTGGGCTATGTCAATGGCGATTTCTTGATAACGTGCATGGTCCAATACGTTCAACCCCTTATCGTACTTCCTGGTTCGAATTTCCAATCAATTTCATTCTATTATAACATAGCCAACATCAGCTGACATCATGCTATTGACGGGTAACAACTTATATGCTATTATTAGGTTGTTAGTAAAAAATGTTATATTAACTGCTGAATTTCCCAAAGGGAAAACGGGGGAAGCATTCTTGGGGTGAATCGCCGTAGAGTATGCGCTCGCACCCGACAGCAAACCTCGTAGGCGTTGAAACACGTTTAGCGTGATATTCTGCGTTCTTACCGTTTGGGAGCCGTTATATAGAATCGGTTCTTTTTTATTTGAAAAAGAACCTCTGTTATCCCCCCAGGCCAAACTAAGGAACCAATTTGGAAATCTAATTTCAAGGAGGGATATAAATGTCCGTTCAACTACAAAACCGTCCCGATACCTTTCGGCAATATGCACTGAAGCGAGCAGAAGAACTTAAACAAATGATTACCCCATATTTAACCCAATCGGAGACTATTCCGACTGGATCCGTTTGTTCAGAAATGTTCGAAACTCGTCGAGCAAAGATTCTAAGCTATTTCGGCGCAACGCCTGAAGACTGGGAAAACTGGCATTGGCAAATGACGCACAGAATATCAGATTCCCATGTCCTGAATTCGTTACTACCCTTAACAGCTGAGCAACGTATAGAACTTGAACGTGTTGGGAAAACCTTTCGCTGGGCTGTATCTCCTTATTATCTGAGTTTAATGGATGATACTGATCCCTTTGATCCTATTCGGCTACAAGGATTACCCACCCAAGCAGAACTTTTTGATAATTTTGGTGAAGAAGATCCCATGGGAGAGGCAATTACATCGCCTGCTGCCAGCATAACACGGCGTTACCCAGATCGTTTAATCATCAACGTCACTAACATGTGTGCTATGTACTGCCGACATTGTCAACGCAGACGGAATATTGGGGAAACAGATACCCATTCTCCGCGCCATCAGCTTAAAGAGGCACTGGACTACATTCGGGCAAACCCCGAAATCCGAGATGTCTTAGTGACCGGAGGAGATGCCTTACTACTCAGTGATCTAACCTTAGATTGGCTTCTCGGAGAACTCCACGCTATCCCCCATGTAGAAATCAAGCGCCTTGGGACGCGGGCTCCAGTCACCCTACCCATGCGCATTACGGATGAATTATGCACAGTCCTGGCAAAATACCCTCCTATCTACATTAATACTCAGTTTAACCACCCCAAAGAAGTCACAAAAGACGCTAAAGATGCGGCCGACAAACTTATTGCAGCCGGTGTGGTCCTAGGGAATCAGGCGGTTTTACTCAAAGGTATCAATCATCAGCCAGAGGTAATGAAAAAACTTAATCATGAATTGCTGAAAATCAGGGTTCGCCCCTACTATATCTTCCATGCTAAAAATGTCAAAGGAACCCGCCATTTCGTTCCCAGAATCCAAGACGGAATTGCAGTTATGGAACAGTTGCGTGGGCATACGTCTGGACTTGCCGTGCCAACTTATATTATTAATGCCCCTAAAGGTGGAGGCAAAACACCCATTTCTCCTCAATACCTTGTGTCCCTTGATGAAAACAAAGCAGTTTTGCGTACTTGGGAAGGAAAGCACATCCAGTATGAGACACCTTAATGAATAGGAAACCCACTCTTGAAAGGAGCTATGCAACATGACAGAACGTCTTAATAATGACCAAATAACCCAACGGATTATGGATACAAATTCAGATCTGAAACGATATTTGAACTTAGCTCCTAGCTTCAATATAACCCCATCCACCCCTAAACCTACGAGCAGCTCTAAAGCATTTGGTTCCTACCAACCTTTGCCCTTACGGCCTCCTCTGAGGCCATAATCTCATGTACTCTCCTCTTTCTGGCGATCTTTCGAGATCGCTATTTTTTTTGTTTATACCTGCTTTTTTCCTTGCCATGAATCTCGCCGCTCTAACTCAGCATCGATAGCATTGAGAACCTCCCATTTTTTACGGCTCCAAAGAGGTCCAATCAGATCATCAGGTGGGCCGTCACCCGTAAGGCGATGAATAACTATCTCTGGTGGTAGAATCTCTAAAATATCGGCAACCAGTGAAACATACTCCTCTTTCGTCATGAGATCAAAAGGCTCGTCCTGGAAAATTGTTGCCAATGGAGTTCCCCTTAGAACATGCAGTAAGTGAATTTTAATCCCTTCTAAGGGTAGGTTGGCAACCGCTTGCGCGGTTGCCATCATCTCCGCTTTCGTTTCTCCCGGTAGACCCAGAATTATGTGGGCGCAAACCCGTATTCCTCTGGCATGCAACTGCTCAAGACCCTTGAGAAATTGGGCATAGTTATGCCCCCTACCTATCCATTCCATAGTTCGGTCATGTCTACTTTGCAAACCCAACTCAACCCATAAATAGGTCCTTTGATTTAGTTCTTCGAGATAATTTAGAACATCCTCCGGCAGGCAGTCTGGTCTTGTGGAGATGGATAGCCCGACGACCTTCTCCTCCGCAAGGGCCTCTTCATAAATCACGCGCAACCGTTCTACCGAAGCGTAAGTATTGGTATACGCTTGGAAATAAGCGATATACTTGGCAGTCGGCCATTTTTTCATCATCCGTCCCTTAACTTCACTAAATTGTTCATGAAGGGATAACCGTTGCTCTCCGGCAAAATCTCCGGATCCCCGAGCACTGCAATAGACACACCCACCCGTGCCCAAGGTTCCATCTCGATTTGGGCATGTAAAACCAGCGTCCAGGGAGACCTTAAAGATTTTCTCCCCAAACTTATTGCGCAAGTGTTCATTAAACGTATGATAGCGTTTCTTTTGCATAGATTAGATTCCATTCTTGTCTTAATTTAACCTAGCCCACTTTCTAGAATACCAAACTTTGCTGAATTACGCGAACTTCGAAACCCAATAAACTAAAAAACAACGTTGTGGAGATAGGGTAATTTTCCAGAACGTTGTTTTCGGTATCAGGGCTTTGAGGCAAAACAGCAAAGGGTTTCGTTAAAGGAATTGGAAGGTTTTTGTGGAAAGGGCTAGTCTGATGCCGAGTGCCTTTGCTACATATTTTAGGGAGGTGTCCTATGTTCAATTCGTTACTGCAAAGTTTGCCGTTTCCCCCTCGCATTCCCTTAATGGGGGGGCCAACACCTATTCAAAGAAGTCGCCTTGCTTGGGGTGAAGACGCCTTATATTGGAAACGAGACGATCTGACCCCTTATGGCCTGGGGGGAAACAAACTGCGTAAACTAGAATTCCTCATGGCCGAAGCACTAAGCCAAAGGGCGGACCTCATAATCACATCTGGTGCATCCCAGTCAAACCATGCTCGCCTCACGGCCGTTGCATCAGCGATGATGAAACTCCCCGCCGTTATTATTATCCCTGGGGAGGCTCCTACAGAATGGGGGGGAGGCGGCCCAGCCATCTTTGATCACATTACTATTCAGACCTTCTAAACTACACCTGATAGAATTCTAATCGTTCCCCACTCGGACCACGGAAAAAGAAATTATACCGTCCGTCTCCTAATGACATGGGCTCGGAGGTGGTCAATTCTACATGATGGTCTTTTAAGTGCTCAATAGCTTTTATAATATTAGAGACTCGGATTGCCAAGTGATTGACAACTCCATCCTCATACTTGCGACCATCCACGACTTCAACCAGTTCCACGACGGTACCGCCTAATTCCAAAAAGACCAACTCCACCTCTCCGGGTTTAATTCTGTATAAATACTTAAAGCCCAATATTTCTACGTAAAACCGAATAGCCTTTTCCAATTCCGAGGCTTTAATCCCAATGTGCTCGACTCCAATAAAAAGGTTTTCCATAGTTGATTCCCCCTTATTTTCTATTAATCATCATAGTTATCAATAACTTGAGTTCACTAAATACTAAATCGTTCCCTGCCTTATCTAGATCTAACTATTCCTGATTGCTTTCGCCTGAGGATGCGGCGACGGCTTCTAACTCCAAAAGCCATTGCTTGATGTCCAAGCCCCCTGCGTACCCGGTCAGACTTCCGTTTTTACCGATTACTCGATGGCAGGGAACTACGATCCCGATTGGATTTCGATTGTTGGCCATGCCCACTGCTCTCGGCCCTTTTGGGTTACCTACTCTCGCGGCGATTTCACCATAAGTACATGTCTCACCGTAAGGAATCCGCAGAAGTTCTTCCCATACTTTTAGCTGAAAAGGTGTACCCATCGGATGTAGAGGGATCGAGAACTCCTTGCGTTTCCCAGTAACGTACTCTTGCAACTGACGAATAACTGTACTGTTCGGCTCTCGCTTACGTATTAAAAATTGTTTTGGGAACTGGCGAGACATCCATATCCGCAAGGACTGTTCTTCCTCAACCGACGGTCCAAGCCCTAGCCAGCATAACCCAACGGTCGTCGAAGCGACCGTTACCTCAACTTCTCGGTCTTTGATCATCAATACTTCTGTCCAAAAAGTAAGGCTTTGGGTTGTCCATAATTCCTGAACAGAATACTTGATTAGTTCTCCAGTCTGATAGATTTCCACTAGGTTTTGATCGTTTTTTAAACCTTGATCGAGCTCGATCGGGACGCTCCACTTAGGCCCATTTTCTCGATAGAGAGGGAACTTATTCTCGGGAATCCGCATAAGTGCATAGATTAATGCCGCTAAACCTCGAGCAAAAGGCTGCTCAGATTCTAAGAATGGCCTGATTCGCTCTTCAAGAGGATCTACTAAATGGGGAGCGTTCTGGGCTAGTTGAGCTAGTCCCCACAGTGCTCCATCTCTTAAGCTTTCATCGACTAACAACCCCGAAAGCATCCAATTAAAATGACCACACGTCGTTGGGCAATGAGCCAGCAGGCTCCCTATGGCCTCAGATGCATTCCAAGCGGTCCCCCCAGATTCCTCATTGAGATACCAAAAATAACGACGCACCAGTTCAACGGCATACTTCTCATCTTTCTGCTCGGCTTCCTGGGCGAAAACCCCTAAAGCCTCGACTGCTCGCCAGAAAATAAGCCCATCTTTGACATAGATTCGCGTCATAAATTGACGATAAACATTTTTAGTTTCTTTTTCTTTAGCCCAGACCCTCAGTTGTTTCCAATCCCGTTTCTCTAAAATCTTTTCCACAGCTCTTTTCATAGGCATTGGATCACTTCTCTCTTTCGTCCAATGAATCTTATTATTTTTCTCCCAGACTTTAGGATTTGTCTCAATTTTGATTTATCTCCGGTTCATTCTTTCTTACTAGAAATTATCTTATCACAATTCAGAATATAAGAAAACGCGAGATGCCCAAGCTGCAGGCGTCGTTTATTATAAGAAATAACCACGAACTGAATCAACTTTATCAGTCGTGGTTATTTTAATTGTTCTAAGTCATATGGAATCAAAAACGAATTTCCAATTCCTATAACAAGGCTTACTCGTTTTTACCCCTTACTTTCAATTTTTCGGACCGCCCCCCGGGCTCGCTCTCTGACATTAATCGACTCTCCGTAATCCTCGGCCACTCTTAATAATTCTTTGACAGCTGGGACAGCTCCCATTTCTCCAAGTGCCTGCGCAGCCATTCCCCTTACTCCAACCACCGGATCTCGCAGCAATTGGATTAACGAAAAGATAGCTCCTTTATTGCCAATTCGCCCTAAGGA
>NZ_BAAHYN010000015.1:0-132923 GCF_054657535.1 Desulfosporosinus burensis | reverse complement strand
GCTACGCTGAAACTTGCCCTTTGTGCAATGTCACTGCTATTGCTAATCGCGTTGCCGCTTGGCATCTTGTCTGCGATGTATCCCGAATCCTGGTTGGATCGACTGGGAAGGAACTTTTCGTTTTTAACCGTATCGATGCCATCTTTTTGGCTGGGGCTGCTGCTTCTGTATGTATTCGGCGCTCGTCTCAAATGGATACCGGTAGTGGGCAACAGTTCTTCGGATACAATCATACTGCCGGCAGCTACGCTGGCCTTGGGCCATGTAGGACCGTATATCCGCCTGCTTCGAACCAATATGCTCGATGTTCTGGGAAAGGAATATATCAAAGCACTTCGGGCGAAAGGCTTGCTTGAGCGTTGCGTCATCGGCAAGCATGCGCTGAAAAATGCCATACTGCCCATCATCACACAGATGGGTATGGCATTTGGGGGGCTGCTGGGAGGATCATCCATTGTGGAATCCATATTTTCATGGCAGGGATTAGGCAAATATGCGCTCGATTCCATTGGATATAAGGATTTACCAGCGATTCAGGGATATGTTCTGATGATGGCGGTTGTAATAGTGGGCATCAATTTGCTAGTCGACATTCTTTATGTGTATATTGATCCGCATATTAAATTGAATTGACTATAGTCGAAAGGAGAGTGAGGTCATGAAGAAGGAATTCTGTTGCTCTATGCAAAGAATGCCGCATCGTTTTTTAAAAAAGCTGTTGCAGGACAAAAGGGCGATTGTGGGACTCTGTCTGGTGGCAATGATCTGTGCGATTGCTCTTCTCCCCCCCTTCATTGCTCCGACCGATCCAGTTGAGATACACATGGAAAACAAGTTGCAACCGCCGAGCAAGACCAACTGGCTGGGAACGGACAATCTTGGCCGCTGCATCGCATCAAGGATTATTTGGGGAACGCGATCATCGTTGCTGTATGCTGCGATTGTGCTGGGCCTGATGCTACTCATCAGCATTCCCCTGGGATTATTGGCTGGATACGCAGGGGGTATAATTGATACGGCCATTATGCGGTTTATCGACATTTGTATGGCCTTTCCCAGTTCGATTCTCGCATTGGCGGTAACGGGAATACTCGGTGCGAGCGTCAAAAACCTCATTATTGCCATGGCGTGTGTCTGGTGGAGCGGGTATGCAAGACTAATTCGCGGCATGGTTCTGCAAATTAAGGAACAGGATTTTGTGTTGGCAGCGCAAGCGGCAGGATGCTCAAAGCGGCGCATTGTGTTTCATCATATTTTAAGAAACGTACTATCGCCGATTATCGTATTGGCAACGCTGGAGGTTGGTACGATTATTCTTGCCATAGCGGGATTCTCGTTCATTGGTCTTGGGGCACAGCCACCGGCACCGGAGTGGGGCGTCATGCTCAGCGACAGCAGGCAATACATTCAAACGCAGCCACAACTGATGATTTATCCGGGTGCGGCAATTATGGTGACGGTTATGGCGTTCAATCTATTGGGAGAGGGACTGAAGGATGCGATGGAGCGATGAAGCTGAGAAAATGTTTTTAAATAGTATGCAACAAGATGTCGTCCTAAGCGTAAAGAACCTTAAGGTGGAATTTAGGCTACCTAGGAATGTCATTCATGCGGTGAATGGAATTAGTTTTGAGGTGCGCCGTGGCAGAATTACAGCGCTAGTTGGAGAAAGCGGTTGCGGTAAATCCGTTACGGCAATGTCCATTATGGGCTTGCTGGATTGCAAGGGAAGCATTATCGATGGTGAGATATTGGTAAGTGGACAGGACGTCCGTGGGCTATCCGCAAAACAACGGCACAGCTATTGCGGTGTTCAGGTGGGCGTTGTTTTTCAAGATCCCGTAAACTCGTTGGATCCCCTTTTCTCAATCGGTGATCTTGTCTCAGAAACAATACGCGCGCACCGCAACATAACCAGACGTGAAGCAAGGGCACAGTCTGTGGAACTGCTTAGACGTATGCACTTGCCCGATCCCGAGGGGATAATGAATAAATATCCTTTTCAATTGAGTGGTGGCATGTGCCAAAGGGTCATGATTGCGATTGCCATGGCAATGCAACCCCCGTTGTTAATCGCGGATGAACCGACAACGGCACTCGATGTGACCATCCAGGCGCAGATTTTAGACCAGATTTGCACCATGAGCAGAGAGGCTCAGACAGGCGTTTTATTCATAACACACGATCTGGGTGTAGTAGCTGAAATTGCAGACGACATCTATATCATGAAAGACGGTATGCTTGTAGAGGCGGGCACTGTGTTGGATGTGTTCCATTGCGCGCAGCACGATTATACCAAACAGCTTTTGAATGCAATTTTGTAGACTGTGAAGGTGTACCATGACGATTTTATTAAAAACTACCGGATTAACCAAATGCTTTTATACCTCGAAAGCATTTTGGGGCAAAAAAACACCGCTCTACGCCGTGGATGGTGTGGATTTGAGCCTTGAAAAGGGACAATCACTAGGGTTGATTGGAGAAAGCGGTTGTGGCAAAAGCACACTGGGTAAGCTGGTAACGGGCTTGGAAACACCGACCAACGGAAGCATCTGCTTTGATGGTCAGGAGATATCCAATTTAAGATTTAATCAAATGCAGCCGATTCGGCGGAATATTCAAATGATTTTTCAAAACAGCTCGTCGATTTTCAACCCTCATTACACTATCGGTGCGACAATCTGCGAGACCATCCGAAATTATCAAAAGCTACCCGCTAAACAGTATTTGCAGCAAGCTGATGAGATTCTGACGAAGGTGGGCTTGGATGGTTCATACATTCATCGCTATCCCGATGAACTGAGCGGAGGCCAACGGCAGCGCGCCAACATCGCACGGGCCTTGGTGCTGCACCCAAGCTTTGTGGTGTGTGATGAACCAGTTTCCAGCCTGGATTTTTCAATTCGAAGACAAATTTTAGATCTGCTCAATGAGTTGATGGAAAGCTTTGGATTGACATATTTGTTTATCTCCCATGATCTTTCCACGGTCAAGTATGTGTGCAGTCAGATTGCGATTATGTATCTTGGCAAAGTGGTGGAATGGATTCAAACCACTGACCATTTCGAACAACGGATTTGCCATCCTTATGCGAATGCCTTGTTCGATTCTATTCCAGTAACAGACCCGAGCAAGCGGAAAAGCCAGAGAAACAGTCTCAACGGAGAAGCGTCGCTGCAGACGGCATACAGCTGGGGATGCCGGTTTTTTGAGCGCTGTATGCATAGCAAGGAACGCTGCCGGGCTGAAGAACCGAAGCTTATACAAGTGGAAGAAGGGCATTGGGTGGCCTGCCACAGAATACTTGGGATACATTGATAACCAGTTCAATTTCGGGTAAGAGCTCGATTAAATTATATCATAGTGTCTCGGAATTACGAGCACTAAAATGGGGTGATTCCCAAAAAATAACTGGGAATTAACAAAACGCAACTTAGATATGTAGAAGACAGCCCAGTTAATTAAAAATGGAATGGCAAACAAACGTCACAGTTTCTTTTATTAAATCAAAGGATTGTCAAGCTGTCTTAGGAAGAATCAATGTTTTAAGGTTAGCAAAACTGTCCTTCTGATGAGAAAACCAAGCATCCATGTGCTGACACATCATAATACCGTAGAGGCGGATGTACCACATTTTAGTAGAACGATGTCGTCCAGCTTCCAACTTGTAGTCGATCTTTTCACGCTTGTTCGAGCGCTCAATGGATGAGCGGCGTTTGTAAATCAAGTTCCATTGGTCTGAACCACGCAGAGTCTTAGGGAACAGACGTAAGTTATCCTTCGAGTGAGTGTGGTAAGTCCGACCGTATTTTGCCGAAGAACAAGGGGTAGTACAAGGATTTTTGCCACGGCGGGACCATGCACAGCGCCATTTTTGACGATTTTGGAAGTTGTCACGGCCATTCGGTTTCATTTCTAAGCCTGCAGGGCAAATAGGAATCCCCCTAGGTGAAATCAGGATATCGCTACTGGTCTTAGTGTTTTTCTTACCACGGTTGTTCAGATCAATAAAAGGCTCAGCGTTTTGGTGATCGAGAAGAAGATAAATCGCTTCGGCATCATGAGCAGCATCTAACAACATTTTGTCGACCGTGCCCAAGGTAAAACGTTGCTTAAATTCAACCGAACTGACCACTAAACTAACAGCATCATGCCGGGAAGCAGGTTGTAGTCTAGGATACAGTGGCAAATCGTGATAACTATCGGAAGCGGAAATCATGTAGAGATGATAACCGTTGAAGTACTTCTCTCGAGCGCTGTCCCATCCTGCGTTGCAGTCGGGTTGGGAATAGATACGAGGATGGTTGCAATGAGCAAGGCCTTGGGCACGACAATCACACGTCGATTGACTGCGAGTATAAGTAGAAGTGGCGACGGGAGTACCGTCACCGGCAACCGTGAGCGACTTCATGTCACCAAGCAGACCCAGATTTGCAGAAACGGCAGGATTTGAGACTGAAAAAAGTGGAATAAACGATCGCTGGGCAAATCCGTTTTCTTGTCGGAGTGACGGATCATCCACTCGACGAGACGTTTGAGCTTACCAGGTGTGGTCGTCGGAGCTTTTTCACCCTTTTTGCCCTTCTTGGGTTTCCGTTTACGCTTCGTCAGTTTTTTAGGTTTGAGATGGTTACCATCGGCAGCCCAAAGGCGTTTGAAGAAGTCGTAGAAGGTACCAACACCAGGAAAATCGCCCGGTTCGAAACCGCTCAGGATGGCGTAGTAGGGAATACGCTGCATTTCATTAATCCACTCGGTAAGGCCGATTTCAGGTTTCGTCATGAGAAAGAGAAGATAGGAACGAAGCATGGAAGCTGGATCACGAGGTTTAGGTCCTTTGGCAGAATAGCCATCCTGAAGCAGAGTGGTAATGTAGGATAAATCGGTCATCCAGAATTTTGCGACAAGAGGCCAGTCTTTGTTGGCAATGACGAAGACGCCGCCGGAATAATGCTTGCGGAGACGCAGCAGAACAGAATCTTGATAAGATTCATGAGAAAACAGCATAGGTTTCAAACAGATCACCCCAAATTTCGTAATCAAAGGTAATAAAACCCTCGTCACGCGATTATGGGGATGTTTTTGAAAAGTCAAGTGCTTTTTGGGCATTTTCGGGTCATTTAGAAATCTTTTATCACTCGAGAATTTCCAGTTGAAGGCGATGAAAAAGCAAAATTCCTCCCACTAATGTAGGAGGAATGCTATAAGGTTGGTGCGGGTAAACCCTTGCCCCAACTGCCTCGGCGAATGCCGAGAGGCTATAGAATTATAAGGAGGAAAGCAATGTGTATGAGCAAATAGAACAGCTCTGGACGGAGGATGCAATGGGCTACGACGATCTTGTAAAACGTCAGCTGGCCAACGTCAAAGACGTGAGACATTGGCAAACCGAGCTTAAAGCAGTGTTGGGCGACAAGTCGAGCTTAAACGTACTGGACGTAGGTTGTGGACCGGGTTTTTTTACCATTATGCTTTCACGCTTAGGTCATCGTGTAATATCCATCGATGGCGCAGAAGGAATGGTGAAATGCGCCGGACGCAATTTTGCAGCAGAGGGAATCGATGTCAACCTGTACTGTGGCGATGCAGTTGCTCTGAACAAAGAAAAGCAGAACTCTCTCGATGCGATTGTCTCCCGCGATGTCGTCTGGACAGTGTATGATCCACGCAAGGCCTATGAACGCTGGATGGAAGTGCTCAAACCCGGTGGCCTAGTGGTTGTTTATGATGGAAACTATAGAAGAGATGTGCATTCTTATAAAATTTCTGTTTGGAAGGCAATGTCTAATATAGTTATATTTTTTACCGAATGGCGAATTCCAAAAAAAGCGGAGCATCATGATAAGGACATTTTTACAGAGCTTCCGTCAGTGACAGTGGAACGTCCTGCAATGGATCGCGACATTCTCGAACAACTTGGGTATGAGATCGTTACGATCGAGGATGATTCCTATCGCAACAGCTTCAAGAAAATGGAGTACTGGAAATATGGATATCAAGGCAAAAAGTTTAAAATCGTAGCGCGAAAGCCAAAGTTGTAAGGACAATTTCAAATTCGGTTAAATCACGTTCTGCAAATATAATCAAACCGTTCCCGATTTGTTCCTCGAAAGATATAAGCGAATCACACTCCTAAAACTGACTGCATCTAAATTGTCCGCACATTGCGCTGTCGAACAATTGCCATTCCTAGATAACAGTAAGGATGTCATTTTGAACCGCAGTGTGATGTGGACGCTGCTTCAGCCGGATGTTGCTTTAAAGGAATGGTTGAGGGTACTTAAACAAGGTGGTGTGCTATTGTGCTTTTGTTCGATAGGGGAAGGGACAGTTGGTAATAACCACTATAGCCAAGAAATTGAAGATATGCTGCCACTAAAAGGTGGTACCAAATATCCACGAGCAATGCTCGCCACGATGAACGAAAATTTGGTATATTAGGGCATACTTGTATATGGCAGACAGATCGATGTTTTGTGGTATCATGAGACCGAGTACCAAATTGATTTAGCCCCTGTGCAGAACCACGTATTGTCTAATGGTATAACTACCGAGAAAGACGCACAGCAAAATAGCTGATAGGCAGGGGCGATGCCGTACTAAATTTGCAGGAGGTAATGGAAATGCAAGTTGTTTACAGCATTTGTTGTGGTGTATACGTGCACAAGAAGATCATAGTGGCCTGTTTAAGAACGGGAACAAAACGGGAACTACGTCAGTTTGGCTCGTCAACTGGAGATTTAAGAGAAATGGCTAAATGGCTGGAAGAAGCAAAATGCGAAATGGTAGCCATGGAGAGCACAGGTAGTTACTGGAAACCAGTTTATAATGTGCTTGAAGCATTAGGAATTGAAGTTATGGTAGTCAATGCTCAACACATGAAAGTCTTACCTGGAAGAAAAACAGACGCGAAAGATGCTGAATGGATCTCGGATTTATTGAAGCATGGATTGCTCAAAGCAAGTTTTATTCCTAATAAGGAACAACGAGAACTTAGGGAGGTGTCACGTTACAGAAAAAGCTTAGTAGAAGAACGAGCACGGGAAAAGAATCGTCTCCAAAAAGTATTAGAAGGAGCCAATATTAAATTAACGTCTGTTCTAAAGGATGTCACTGGTGCGAGCGCTCGCAAATTATTAAACGGTGCAATCCATGACAATATTACTCCTGAAAATATTGACGATATGCTCTATACTTCTGCTAAGGAAAAAAAGTGGAGTTGCTCAAAGCGATGGATGGGGTTATGACAAGAGTGCAAAAAACGCTAGTGAAAGCAATTATTGATCATATTGACGATATGACACAGCGTATTAAAGATTTGGATAATATGATTAATGGTGAAATGAAAAAGTACGAGGATGCAATAAATGCCTTAGATGATATGCCAGGAATTGGTCGACAGAGTGCTGAAACAATTATTGCAGAAATAGGCGTTGACATGGATCGATTTCCCACTCCCTCACATTTAGCATCATGGACTGGATTAAGTCCTGGCAATAACGAGAGTGCTGGTAAAAGGAAGAGCGGAAAAACAACAAAGGGTAATAAAACGCTTAAAACAACCATGACCCAATGTGCTCAATCGGCAGTGAAAAAAAAGATTCGTTTTTCAAAGCACAATATGACCGTTTGGTAGTCCGACGAGGACATAATAAGGCAAAAGTAGCTGTGGCACACTCGATGATTATAGCCATTTGGCATATGTTAAAGAATGGGAAAGCATATAATGATTTAGGCGGAAATTACTACAACCAGAGAAATACTGAAAAGAAGATGGCGTTCCACTTAAAAAAACTTCGGGAGCTCGGATGGGTACCGACCGTTCCGGCTATTCAATAAAGCTCTAAAGTTATATAGAAGAACTAATGCGTGCTTTTTCAGGCAGGCCTATTAGTGTTGTGCTAATTCCAAGTGCCCAGGGAACGTTTTCACAACAAAGAAATGTTCATACAGCTCTTGAAAAGGCTGGTTTTAGTGAGGTGCAAGGAATAATGCTTAAGGGAATAAAAGACAAGCATGGCAATAAAGATTGGTATGTAATTAAAGGGAAAAAATTGTAAAGAATCAGAACTGCCTAAAGATAATTTTGCCTTTACAAGTCACGAATGTCGTATTATATAAAAATGAAACATTTTGCAGGATATGTCTATGCCTGTAACGTCTGTAGATTTCTCGTGGGAAGGAGTTTTCGTTGTCTGTAAATCGGCCGTTGTTGGTCGGCACTTGACTGTGTATTGCCTTTGTGATACATTTAATTTGCAAATTTAATAGATGAGCAAGCGATTTTTCTTAGCCGAGAAATCATAACAGGGAAGCCGGTGTAAATCCAGCGCGGTCCCGCCACTGTAAAGGGGAGTTTGTGCCACATCTACTGAGGAAACTTGGGAAGGAGGCACTAAACGAAGAACCTGAGCCAGGAGACCTGATTGCTCATATGCTTTACTCACGATGGATGGGTGGAGGGACCTGTGTTAATCCGACCCTTCAGATTTTGGAGGGTCTTATCTGTTTTTATGGGTGATATTTGGTTTCCCGAGGGAAACTGACCTTTTGGGTAAAAGTCTTCTGCTAGCGGGATCTGTTTTCAAAAATGCGAATGCGACTTGAAAGCGGAGAAGAACGCGTCGTCCGAGACAACTGATTCATTACTGTCTTTATGATTAGTGATGAGGAGTTGTCTTTTTATTTTGGCTAGCTATTACAGCTTTGTAGAAGTGTGAGGAAGGGGCACTTTCATTAAATTTTTGTGCCTTGAGTACAGCGAAAGGAATGACACTTAGTTTGAATATACAAAAAGAGCGAGAGTGCTTGAAATTGGCGTTTTATGGAAAGGGAGGAATCGGAAAATCGACAGTAGCGGCTAATATTTCTGTAGCGTTGGCAATGCAAGGTCGTAAGATCTTACATATTGGGTGCGATCCTAAGGCAGATTCCACAAGGTGTCTCGTAGGGCGTAAAATTCCCACGGTCTTGCAACAATTGCAGGCCAAGCAGCTTAGTATTTCCCGGCAGGATATTGTATTTCCTGGTTTTGGAGGTGTTAACTGCATTGAAGCCGGAGGCCCGGAAGCTGGTATTGGGTGTGCTGGCAGGGGGATTATCACCATGATGGAGGAGTTGCAGTATCTAGAAATATGGGATGAAGCTTGGGAAACTGTTATTTATGATGTGCTGGGGGATGTAGTGTGCGGTGGCTTTTCCGTTCCGATGCGTAAAGGGTATGCCGATACAATTTATATTGTAACATCATCGGAATTTATGTCGGTATATGCTGCCAACAATATTATGAAGGCGATCAGTAGAAGCCAGGAGACAAGGCCAGTGACCCTGGGGGGGTTAATTCACAACTGTAGAAATCCCGAGTCGAGTAGGGAGGCAGTTGAGCAGTTTGCGATTTTAACAGGTACGCGGGTAGTTGCTGATGTCCCTTTCAGCCGGGAAATTGCCCTTTCGGAACTTGAAGGCAATACAGTTCTAGAAAAGTTCCCGGATTCAAAGGCAGCTAGTTTCTTTAAGGAGTTGGCAGGTGTTATCACTGAGAATCAGGGTTATAGGCCAGTAACAGCGCTTGAGGACGAGGCATTGGAAGAACTTAGTCACTATATGTTAGAACTGGAATTGCGAAAAGCATAGAAGGACGGGTACCAGAAGTAGGAGGAAGAGAATTGTCTTGTACAGGATATATCAGAACGAGTAGCGGAGAAGAAAAGATTAGGCTTGCGGATATCGCAGACAAAATGCCACTCGATAGTTTTTTTGATAGGGGTATAGCGGACGATGAGTGTGGGGAACTGGTTAATTTGGCCTTATGTGTGCCGGGCATTGATGTCGTGGCGGCAGGTCCCTCATCCTGCTCCAGAGTATTATATTTCAGGGCTGCAAAAAAGGGCTTGAGCGAAAAGTTATTCTTGCTCCCGGTATCTAGCAACGATTTTGCTACTGGGAAGCATCTGGAAAAATTGGAGGAGGCGCTAGAAGGCCTTGTTATGTCGCGTCGCTCAAAAGCGATCATCGTTTATATTACTTGTGCCGATATTCTGACGGGTACTGAGTTTCTAAGCATAACAAAACGAATAGAAAGCAGGTATGGTATACCGCTGAAAGTTTTTGAGCGAGGGCCACTTTCCAGGAGAAGGACACTTCCTAAAGAGAGGCTAGGGGATATTTTTATCGATTTACTGCAAAGGGGTGTCCTGCAAGAGAGGAAAAGCCACATTAATCTGTTAGGAGATGCAGAAAAACTTCCCAAGGATTCTGGCCTGAGGCAGATACTGAGGAACTATTGCTCTACTGAGAAAATACGAGAATTTGCTGCGCTGGATTCCTGCGAAGAATTTGAGGACTTGGCAAACGGAAGGTTGAACATCGCCTTGGACCGCTTTGGGTATGATTTGGCGGTGCGCATGCTGGAAAAATGGGACATCCCCTTCCTCTACTTGCCTGCCCAGTACAACATGAAAGAGATTAAGCATAACTATACAACGTTGATGGAGGGGTTGCAGGTCACTTGGGATTATAGCCAGGATGCTAAAGAGTACCACCGAGTTATTGCCGAAGTAGCTACAGTGTTGGCTGGAAAACAAATTGCGGTAGGAATTGGGGCAAGGTCTTTCGAGCTTGTTCAGGCGCTGGTGTCAATCGGCCTTTCTGTTGCTGCAATATTTGTTGAAACAGTGACCAAGTCAGATATGACGTATATTAACGCGCTCTCCGCTGTGGGAAGCAAGGCGGAGGTCTATTTGGTTTCCAACATAACTGTTGAAACGCAGACAGGTGGGTTTGAAGGAATAGATATGGTTATTGGAGAAAAAGCATCATTTTATTGTCTAAAAGCCAAAGAAATATTAGTGAGTGCCGACTATCGTTTCGGATATGAGGGGATCCTGGAAATTTTGGAGGGTATGCGATGAGCAGTTTTTTAACCCGCTTGCCTTCGTTGGCTAGTGATTATTCTGGTGCTTGTTCTGTTCTTTTTGCTTTGCCTTCACTAAACCTTCTGTACACGCCCGGCGGGTGTAGTAGTGCAATCCTTGAATGTGATGAGATCAGAAATTTTCGCCAGACTTTGTTTTTCAGTTCCAAGTTGGGGGAGATGGAAGCCGTCATGGGCGCAGAAGAAGAATTCCTGTTTCATGCGGAAAGGCTCTGGACCCAAAACCGGCAGGCCGAACTCATCGCAATTATGGGTACGCCAGTTCCTGCTTTGACGGGGGTCGATATCAATGTCATCAGGCTATGGTACCAATAACTTACAAAAAGCTTTTTTCTTGCTAAAAGGAGGTATTTTTGATGAATCCCAAAAGGTGATAGGTAGTTAAATCAAACACTTTTATGATAAATAACAATAACATACCCGGGACTTATTACCCAAAATATTACAAGTCCTTGTGTTCATGGCCTTTGGGGTATCCAGTGTCATATCAAAATAGGCGCATTATACGCGAAAAGTGAGTTACAAGCAGCTCTTTTGATTTATAGGGTACTTATGAGCTTTAAGCCCCTTTCTTCTTGTATGACTTCGGCCTGGACGAACAGGAACCATATTTTTTGTAATTTCTTGCATTATCCGGTGAAACATCGCATTGCGCTTTTCTGGATCATCTTCTAGCAACATGAGCACCAATGAATCCTTTAATTTACCGATCAGTATATTTGTATTTACCTTGTATTCATATTTTAAGCTTTTGTCTTCATTATTTTCTAAAATCTTCTCGTCCGCTTCATTCTTAGCAAGTGCCACCATATTTGATAGATACATGGACGCATAGAAATCTTGCTCAACGGAAATAACGGTGTCGCCCGTAAAGTTTTCAATTTGAAGTCGGCTCTTTAATTCGAGGTATTTGACTTCTATTCCCCAACGTTTAAAATATAGAGCTTTAAACTCTTGAATCCCTAGGGTTTCATCAAATAAATTAGTGACTAGGACTTCCTCAACTTCAGAATCCAACATAAATCGAAGAACACGAACCTTGATCCTTTTTCCTTCAACCTTTATCTCAACGATCTGATCAGGTTCCATCGCTTCATTGAATTCTTTCATCGAATTAGTTTTCACACGCATGAGATACTTAATTTCGCTACTATCTAAGTAAGCGATAAACTTTTTCGAGGGATATCCTCGATCAAAAAGAATAAGGTCATTTTTCAAGCCCATCGTTTTTAATTTTTCAATTAGTTCAATGGCTATCTCTCGCTCGCCAGTAGTATATCTTGTGATTTTTGACGTAATCATCATGCCATTCACTATGTCATAGATACCTGAGGCTTTGGCACGTGCGAGTTTTACCGTCTTGCCTTCACCATAACCGAAGGCATCTCTCAACCGTTCCGAATTGTTAAGTTCCAAGATTGATGCATCAATGGCGGAGAGTCGGTAACCGTTAAATGTTTTAAAATCGTCATCTCCGTAGTACCAGGATATTATGGAGTCCGCCATTTTTATAAAGGCGGTGGGTGATATTTTTTGTCTCGCTTCGGAATATCCTTGCTTAGTTATACTGCATTCAGCTCCTTTAATGGTTTCGAAGAACGAATCGAGTTCAATCTGAAGAGTTTTTTTCACAAAGTTCAGTTGAAACATGATGAGGTCTTTGAAGTCCATCTTGCAATTGGCAGCACGCGTAAAATAGGTTGATTTCATACGCGATTCGCACATAAATACAATATCATTAATTAGCTGTTCTGTAAGCAGTAGCCCTTCTAAAAAGGTTTTTTTCACAAAAACATCACCATTCCTCATCGGATATACCAATAAATGGTATTCAAATTGATTATGGTGACGATTTTCGAAAGTCAAGTGATTTATGGTATTTTTCGAGTTATATTATATATTTTATTGCTCACTTTGACGGGAAATGAACAACTTACATTTTATGTAAGGATAGCTTGATGACATTGGGGTCGATATCGGGGCAATAGCGGATAGGCTGAGTAGGCGGACAGACATGACTACCTTGGCGCTCCCTACGGAGGGATTTGAAACCTACTACTCCGGCGTTTACTCTACACTGTTAACCTTAGGCAAACGTTTTCTGGAAAGGAGGGAAAAGAAGAACAATCAAGTGAATATCATCGGGTATACGCCCTTAAGTCTTGGTAAGGAAATACATTTAATCGAACTCATTGACGAACTGACGCAGTTCGGTCTTGAAATAAGTTGTTCGCCAGTAGGGAAAATAAACTTGGAATCCTTTAAGAAAATGTCCTCTGCCGCCTTGAACCTTGTCGTGTCCCATGAGGGTGTAGGGCTTGCCCAAGATATGCAAAAAGAATACTCGATACCTTATGTGATGAATGTTCCTGTAGGTTTGTGGGGCATGCAGCGGCTGTTTCAGGTTCTAGCGGAGATAGTAGACACTTCTCCGAGCTACGCAAGCAAGCAACGATACGTTCCAACTAGTAGAGCAAAGCCTGGACAAAGGGCCGTCGTGATAGGAGAACCACTCTTTGCTTCATGCCTGGCTTCTTGTCTGCGTAACGACTTTGGGCTTGACTATGTTGAACCAATCAGCTTGATGAAAATGGATAGACGAATGAAGACAGTATACCTAGAAAAGGCACTTTCCGATGTTCATTTGTTTGAAGGAGAGGAAGCGTTGGCCCAGTGGATGGATAGAATACAGCCGGATATCATTGTTGGCGATCCTCTGTATCAGAGACTTCTAGGCGGAGGCAGCACCCAGTTTGTACCTATCCCACATGTAGGCTTGAGCGGACCTCTGTATGCTGGTGCACAGTACGAGTTTATCGGAAGAAGAGGGTATGACTATTTAGCTAGTTTTATCCGCATATAATTTTTTCTGAAAATATCATGAAGGGGGAATTTTTATGATGAAGTACAGTAAAAAATCAAGGAACGTTTTATCACTTTTGCTAGTTATAGTTTTAATGTTAAGCCTCGCGGGTTGTCAATCCAGCGGAGATGGAGGGAAACCGATAGCCGAGAAGACTTCTGATACTAAGATCGTCACAGATCTTATAGGGAATAAAGTAGAAATCAAAGCCAATGTGGAAAAGATTGCCGTCATTCCCATACCTTGGGCTACTATTGTCTATGCGGTTGATGGATCGGGTAAAAAAATAGCTGGTATGCATCCGTCTGCCATGAAAGCCTACCAGAAAAACATCTTGAAGGCTATGGCGCCTGAAATAGCCAACGCCAATTCAACCTTCGTCGACAATAATTTTAACGTCAATTACGAAGAAGTAGCCAAGCTAAAGCCAAATTTGGTAGTCATTTGGGATTATCAGCCGGAAGTAGGCATTAAGTTGGCAGAGCTCGGTATCCCCTCTGTGGCGATCAAATATGGCACCCTTGAGGATGTGCAAAACGGCATCAAGCTGGTCGGTGAGATATTAAACCAGCAAGAGAGGGCAGCTGAACTTATCAAGTACCAACAGGAGACCATCAGCTATTTAAAGTCTAAAGAGAGCTCACTAGCGGGCAAAGATAAAGCTAAGATCCTGTATCTGAGAGATGACCAACTGCAAGTAGCCACCGGCGAATCTGTGAACAAAATCATGATCAACACTGCGGGCGGAGTGAACGTAGCCGATGAGGTCACAGGAGATAACTGGAAGAAAGTTACCATGGAACAAGTAATAACCTGGAATCCGGAGGTCATTATCCTAAGCAATTTCTCTGAAATATTACCCGAAGATTTATATAAGAACAAGTTTTCAGGACAAGATTGGAGTAAAATTGATGCTGTAAAAAATAAAAGAGTGTATAAAGCCCCTATGGGTATTTATCGCTGGGATGCACCGTGTGTGGAAACCCCTTTGATGATCAAGTGGCTAGGTAAGGTAATACACTCAGATGTGTTCACGGATTACGATATGAGGACGGACCTGAAAAGCTTTTACCAGAAATACTTCAATTACAAACTAACTGATATAGAACTAGATCAGATTTTGAGTAGCAAGCTTAATCCTGACCTGAAGATATAACTTCCGGGGGGTGACTGAACCAGAAAAACACGTTAAACTCTTTCTTCTAGAATTGAAGGGCAAGGAAAATAGAGCATGATTTGTAAACAAAAGAACTTGAAGTTTGTGTGGCTCGCCATGCTCCTAATCTTAGCGGGGACATTTTTCGTATCATTGTTTGGAGGCAGATATTTCATTGCTCCGGGTGAAGTCGGGAAAATATTAATCGCGGGATTTCGTGGCGAGGTACAAGATAGTATAGCCGTATCAGTGGTCTGGAATCTCCGCTTGCCGAGGACGTTGTTGAACGCTTTAGTCGGAGCTGGGCTGGCTGTTGCAGGGGCATCGTTCCAAGGGGTGTTTAAAAATCCTTTGGTAAGTCCCGATGTGCTGGGTGTCAGTTCTGGGGCGGCCTTTGGAGCGGCCTTTGGGATATTGCTTTCGGGCGTTAATCAGCTGGCCACGATCTTGGCACTGGTTTTTGGTATCTTGAGTGTGTTTATGACCTACACCCTTTCCAAGTTGCGCGGAGAATCGTCTACCTTATCGCTTGTGTTGTCCGGCATGATCATATCTGCGGTGTTCAGCGCCTTAATCTCGTTGATCAAATACGTTGCAGATCCCTACGATAAGCTGCCTGCTATTACTTACTGGTTGATGGGGAGTTTCGCCAACTCCTCCTACAGTAATTTGAAGCTGGTTGGAGTTCCCATTCTCTTAGGAATCGTTGTGCTGCTACTCCTTAGATGGCGGATTAATATCCTTTCCTTGGGGGATGAAGAGGCTTATTCCTTAGGGGTAAACCCCGTGAGGACCCGGTTGGTTATTATTACTATGGCGACCTTTATTACGGCTGCCTGTGTGACAGTTACAGGAATCATTGGCTTTGGTTATACCGCATATCTGCCGGATGATTGTGGGAGAAGACCATAAGAATTTGCTCCCTGCTGCTTGTATTGTCGGAGCAATTTTTATGATTATTGTCGATATGATCGCGCGGACGGCGACAGCTGCAGAAATCCCGATCGGTATCTTAACAGCCCTTGTGGGGGCGCCGTTCTTTGCGATACTATTTAAAACATCGAAAGGCGATTGGCAATGATGCTTGAAGTTAAAAACGGATATTTTGGTTATTCAAAAGGCAATGATCTGTTACAGGATATCTGCTTTACGCTCCGCGAAAAAGAGATTATGACCATCTTAGGCCAGAACGGGACCGGCAAAACGACGATCCTAAAGTGCGTGACAGGGATTCTGAAATGGCGGCAAGGTCAGACGCTGATCAATGGCCAGAGTATGGGATCTTCAGGGAAAGCGCAAAAGCAGATTCCAATTGGTTACGTGCCACAAGCGCACGGACTCTCGTTTCCCTATACGGTCAGAGAGCTTGTAACCATGGGTCGGGCTAGGCATATTGGCCTTTTTTCCGTGCCATCCGGGAAAGATAAAAAAATCGCGGACCAGGCAATCGATGAGGTAGGCATCGGTTCTATGCGGGACAAGTTGTGTACGCAATTAAGCGGCGGGCAATTGCAGCTTGTGTTCATCGCTAGGGCCTTAGCGAGTGAACCTAAGGTTCTGGTTCTTGATGAACCAGAATCACACCTGGATTTTAGGAATCAGTTCATGATAATAAATCTTATTATGAGACTGGTCAGGGAACGCGGCCTATCTTGCATCATGAATACGCATTACCCGGAACATGCTTTGCGTCTGTCGGATACTACGCTGCTCTTGGGGCAAAATTCGTATTTGTTCGGAAGGACTAAGGAGATCATTATTGAAAAACGAGTCGAAGAGTACTTTGGAATTAAAGCAAAGATTTTGCCAGTGTCCTATAAGGGTGAGGAGATTAAAGCCTTCGTTGTGCTGGATAGTGCCTGAACTATACTATTGAGGCCGTCATGAGAGGGGAATGGGATTGATCATCATGGACGAGATTATGGCCGCTGTGAATTACGGGTTCCTGCCTCTGGAGGAAGTAGTCGAGCTTGTTAAGATTAAGCCACTAAAACTGGAACTCGTTTTGACAGGGAGGGATGCCCCATCAAAGCTGATCGAGTTAGCTGATTATGTCTCGGAAATAACTGCCCGCAAACATCCCATGGAAAAGGGCACAATGACGCGAGAGGGAATGGAGTATTAAGATTAGCTGGGGCTGAGTCAGTTTTATATATTTTTATTGTACATAAAAGGGATTAGTGATGTGAGGTTGTCTCTTTATTTTTTAATAGGAGTCATGAATGCTACATGCCAATACTCTACGAGCGATAGAGGACGTATTATTAGCCTCTTGACCAATCGGTTGAGACTCCCTGATGATTGCAAAATGGAGGAACAATATGAAAAGTGGGTTACATAATGACTATGGTGAACAGTGGAGACAGGCGATGCGACTGCCAAATGGAGGATACAGCGAGCGAGCTATCAGCGATGAGGCGGAAAAGGATTTCTGGAAACGATATTTGGCTCAAAAATCCGTCTATCAGCCGGATGAGTACTCAGTTAAGATTGCTGACGAGGTATGCGGGCTGATTCAAAATGTGGATGCTAAATCTATCCTGGAAATCGGACCGGGTTGGGGCAATTATTCGCTGCGTCTTGCAGCAATTTGCCAGCAGTATACGTGTATTGATATTTCCAAAGATGTACTAGAATATGTACAAAGGATAGCGTCGGAGAAAAATGTGCAAAACATTACAACACTTTATGGCAAATGGGAGGATTGTACACCTCCGCAATGTGACGTGGTTTTTGCTTATAACTGTTTTTATCGAATGGCCGAAATTGAGCATTGCCTTGGCAAGATTAATGAAAGTGCTGACAGGCTTTGCATCATCGGAGTGAACGAAAGTCCGGAACAGCCGTATCTCCCCGATTTTGAACAGGAACTGCGGCTTCCCGTGCGCTACACACGGATGGATTGTCGAGACTTAGAAAAAGTACTTCACGGACTTGGAATTTGTGCTGAATGCATCAGTATTTCCAATGAGCGCGAATATGCTTATGACACCTTTCATGAGATACTGAATCGTGCGGTTTCTTACATTGCTGCGCGCTATGATGAAAAGGCGGTAATGGAGATTTTGCAGCGCTATTACCACTTTGAAAATGGAAAATACCGTTGTCGTCACAAATTTCGCTCGGAGTTGCTTTACTGGTACAAATAACTGCTTTCAAAGTTTTCAGTACACATAGTGAAGACTTTAGAAATATCAAGAGGAGGATATCTATGAACTTTTTTTTCAAAACCAACTTGAAACGGGTGTTGGCACTTTGCTTGTCCGTCCTAATGGCGTTATCCATTGCAGGCTGTAGCAAATCCAACCCTACGGGCACTGCAGCCGATTCGTCCAAGTCGCCTTCAGTTGTGGACAGGGACGCTGAAATTGTCCTTGGAGGTTACCGCAACCTTGCCCCCGGTGAAAAAGATGGTTACTATTGCAGCACCATTCTCTATGTCTGGGAACCGCTCGTCAAGCAGGACGACAAGGCATCCCCTGTGCCTGGTCTTGCCAAAAGCTGGGAAATGTCCAAGGATGGTAAGGAATGGACCTTCCATCTACGCAAGGGCGTCCAGTTTCACGACGGCGAAGGGTTCAATGCGGATGCGGTCGTCGCAAACTTTGACCGTATGAAGTTGGGCGTTAAGAAGTCCTCTTTCTACCCGCTGGATATCAATTCCAACTATCCTGGGTTGAAAGAATACTCCAAGGTGGACGATTATACCTTTAAACTCACCTTTAAGAATCCTTCACCCACTCAGATCTACAATATGGTGAACTTCGGGAGTGCCATGTACAGCCCTAAATGCTTTGATAAGGAAGGGAATTTTAACGGTATTGCCCAAGGTACTGGCCCTTTTAAAATTGTTGAGAACGTGAAGGACCAATATGTTCTGCTGGAGCGTAATGATAATTACTATGGCGAAAAGGCCAAAGCAAAATCCATTCGGGTTAAAGTCATTCCTGATGCGGATACTCGCTTTTCTGCCTTAAAATCCGGTGAGATTATGGGCGTACTAGATCTAAACGCAATTCCTGCTTCGCTCGCCGTAGAGCTTAAAAACGACTCTGACTTTGCATTGACGACGAATAAATCCACGATGATTCGTTTTCTGGGAGTTAATGGAACCAAGTTCCCGTTCAATGATCTGCGTATGCGTCAGGCTGTCAGCCTTGCTCTCAACCGCCAGTCCATCGTAACTGACCTATACTGCGGGTTTGGTTCTCCTACTACCAATATCCTTAATTATAGCACTCCATTTTATAAGGGAATTCCTGTAGAGGAGAATCTGGAAAAAGCCAAAGCGCTTGCCAAAGAGGTACTGGGTGATAAACGTTGTGAAATTGTCTATATGATAAACGGCAGCGAGTCTACCCAGAAAGCAGAGGCGGAGCTGATTGCAGCTTGGCTTTCGGATATCGGGCTGGATGTTAAGATTCAACCCTTGGAGTATGCTACCATGAAAGAGGAAATGAAATCAGGCAACTACAATCTTGCCCGTCTACAGCAGGGACTCTCCAACAGCGAGCCCTTCACCATCTTCAACCGCTTTATGCTTACCAGCGGTGACCAGAATAAGAATTACAGTCTCGGTTACAAAAACCCTGAGGTTGAGAAACTGATGAAAGAGGCGGCAGTCACTCTCGATATGGAAAAGCGCAAAGAAATCTATAATCAGCTCCAGCAGATTTCCGCCGCGGAGCTTCCGGTCATTCCTCTGTTTAACGATGTGACCTTGATGGCTTACAGTAGCAAACTGACTGGTTATGAGGCGAAATCTTACGGTTTGGAACTGCCGAATGTTGCCTGGGCTGAATAGGCAATGAGCAGGTATATCTTGCAAAAAATTGCATCGCTGGTTCCAGTTCTACTGGGTATTTCTCTGATTGCCTTTACGCTGGGGGTTATTTCCCCCGGCGATCCGGCGGAAATTGCGCTGAGTCAGGGCGGCATGTCCGAGGCGAGGCCGGAACAGATTGCCGTGATGCGGGAAGAGATGGGACTTAACGATCCGCTGCCCGTACAGTATATTCGCTGGGTAAAAAACGCACTGCACGGTGACCTCGGCAACTCATACGCCACTAGCGAACCAGTGAGTGAAGAGCTTGCTCGGCGCTTGCCGGTAACCCTAAAGCTGGCAGGATATGCCATGCTGCTAACCTGTGTAGGTGGAATCCTAATAGGCATGTTGTCTGCGGCATATAAAGACAGCCCGCTTGACCATTGCATCAAAGGACTAACCAATATAATGCTTTCCATTCCGGGTTTTTGGCTTGCCATTTTGATGGTGCTTCTGTTCGCTGAGTTCCTTGGCTGGCTACCCACCAGCGGTACAGGCGGAGCTAAATATATGTTAATGCCGGCAATAGTGCTTTCCTGCGCCACTACCGCAACAGCTGCGCGCCTGACGCGTTCTGCACTTCTGGGTGAATTTGGGAAACAATATTTTCTTGCCGCTAACGCCAAAGGAATCAGTAAATATCGTGTTATTGTGCGAAACGCCCTGCCAAACGCCATTGTGCCTGTCATTACGCTGTTGGGCAATTATTTTGGTGGAATCCTGGGCGGCTCGGTTGTTGTAGAAACTATCTTTGCGCTTCCAGGCGTGGGGAGCTATGCCATCGACGCTATATACATGCGTAATTATCCAGCCCTTCAAGGTTATGTTTTACTGACTGGATTCCTTTTTGTAGCTGTCACACTGGCGGTAGATTTAATCAGCTTGGTGCTGAATCCGAAAATCAGGCTGGGAGGGAGCAGCTATTGAAGAACAAGGGAAAAGCGCAAGGCATCATTGCCGTGCTGCTTCTGTCTGTGATCATCCTTTCCAGCGTCTTAGCACCGTTGATCGCGCCCTATTCGCCGAATACCACGGAGATGTCAGTACGTCTGGAGGGACCGTCCTTAGAACATCCTCTGGGAACCGACGCGCTGGGGCGGGATATGCTAAGCCGCGTTCTGTACGGGGGTAGAATTTCTATGCTGCTTGCGCTGATGGCGACGGTTCTCTCCATGTTCCTCGGTATGATCTTGGGAATGATTGCGGGTTACTATGGAGGTGCGGCGGACTGGTGCCTCACAGCACTTACCAATATTTTTCAGGGTTTGCCCGGAACCTGCCTGATGATCGCTATTGCAGGTGTGATGGGCCCGAGCATCCAGAGTCTTCTGCTGGCTTTGATACTCACCTCGTGGGCAGGATTTTCCCGAATTGTGCGCACCGAGGTATTGCGCTTGCGAGAGGAGCCCTATATAGAGGCAATGCGCTGTCTAGGAAGTAGTAATAGGCGTTTGATCTTTCGTCATATCCTTCCTAATATGATCAATAATACTATTATTCTTTTTACAATCCGGGTGGGACGCAGTGTGTTGTCTATCGCCTCGCTGAGCTTTTTAGGTTTAGGCGTTCAACCGCCCACACCTGACTGGAGTGTTATGATTAATGATGCGCGTCTTCATTACCGCAGTTCTCCTCATCTAATTCTTGTGCCGGGGCTGTGTATTTTTTTACTACTGCTTGCTATCAATATGCTGGGCGACGTTCTGCGCGATCATTTTGACATAAAAAATGAAGAGGTGCGCGAATGCTAGAAGCCAATTCCAATGACATTGTTATTCAGGATGCCACCGTACATTTTGCGGTTTCTTCTGGTTCGGTTAAAGCAGTTGACCATGTTTTCGCTACCTTTCGCAGTGGACAAATTACCGGACTCATCGGAGAGAGCGGCTGCGGAAAATCGGTCCTCGGACTTGCAGTCCTCGGCTTGCTGCCTTCCTATGCACTGGTGGGCGGCGACATCTTTTATTGCGGGATTAACATTGCAAAAGCTTCGCTCCGACAGCTGCGTACCCTGCGTGGAAAGAAAATCGGTCTAATCCCGCAGAATCCAAGCGATTCGCTCAATCCTGTGAGGCGGATTGGCGCTCAACTTGACGAAGCACTGATGATAGTAGATAAAAACGCAAAAAGCCGCAGGCTAAAGGCGGAAAGTCTGCTGCGCAGCTTCGGCTTTGATGATCCGGGGCGTATTTTGCGTTCCTATCCGTTTGAACTGAGCGGCGGTATGCAGCAACGCGTACTGTGTGCCATCGGTACTTCTTGTTCACCACGCTGGGTACTGGCGGATGAACCGACCAAGGGCCTTGACTGGGATCTCCGCGAGCAGGTCTATGAAACGCTTGTTTCGATGAAACTGCACGGCGTGGACGGAATGATTGTCATTACCCATGACCTTGTGTTGGCTGAAAAGCTGTGCGACTGTGTGGCAGTGATGTACAGCGGAGAAATTCTGGAAATGGGGCAGGATGTTCTGAAAACTCCGCTGCATCCCTATACGCAGGCGTTTCTTGCCTCACTTCCTCAAAATGGGATGAAGCCCATGTTAGGCATGCCCCCGGCACCCGGAGAAAGCTTTAATGGTTGCAAATTTGCGCCTCGCTGTATACATCGTACTGTGCGCTGTACGGTGGAAAAGCCAAATTCTTATGAACACGGCGGCAGGATTGTGAGGTGCTTTTTGTATGCTTGAAGCCCGCGAAATTTGTAAGACTTTTCGCAGGGGTTGGGGACGCAAGTCCTTTTTGGCACTCGACAATGTCAGCTTGCAAATTGATAGGGGGGAAACCCTTGGTCTGATAGGACCTAGCGGTTGTGGCAAAAGCACTTTAGCTCGTATTCTGTTACGGTTGATTCCAAGCGATGGCGGCGGAGTGGTCTACAAGGGTGAGAATATAACGCTGCTAAAAGGTAAAGCGTTGCTTCCCTTCCGCGGCGAGGTTCAACTTATTTCCCAGCGCCCGGAATCCTTTTTTAATCCAGTCATAAAACTAAGAGACAGCGTACTCGAACCGCTTAAAATCTTTCGCCTTTATGAAAAAGTATCCGCCCACGAAAAGCTCTCCCAGGTTCTTGAGCAGGTAAAGCTGAACGATTCCCTGTTAGAACGCTATCCACATCAGGTGAGCGGCGGCGAAATCCAGCGTCTCTCCATCTGTCGCGCGCTGATGTTACAACCGCGGGTACTTGTTCTGGATGAAGCTACCTCTATGTTGGATGTTTCGGTACAGGCACAAATCTTGCACATTTTGAAAGACCTGCAAAAAACGCGGCAACTTTCCTATCTTTTCATTTCTCACGATAGAGAGGTTGTGGACTGGATGTCCGATCGGGTGGTAGAGATGAGGCAGGGAAGAATTTGAAGAATAGAGAAGTTAAATTACTCCCATAACAGGAAGGTTCTGCTTTCATGTAAACGTGTATTCATGAATAATACATTTTTAACTATTGACTAACAAGGATGAAATATGATACATATACTATTAAGGGAAGTCATGAAGGCTTTTGTCGGAATTTTACTTAAGTGTTTTTATTTTTGGGATGGACCCAAAGAAGTTGCTCTAGAAGCGCTTTTTTGGGTTTTATTTTATTTAGGGGTAATATTTTGAGTATACTAGACTCCATATTTAACTTGTAGTGCGCATGAGGATGGCAACAGCGGGTGTTGCAGTTATTGGATTAAAAGCTTTTATAATTACATAAATTGTGTGGCCATGGAGGTCTTGACCTGACAGTAGTCTGGTCAGACTTTTCATGGCCTTTTTCATTATACCTTCTCATATCTATCTTACTTTGTCACCGATGTCTCACATGGGTGCCGTGGTGACACTTTTTTATTACGGTATTCGAAATCGAGTCTATATAGGCACGATTTTAACAGAGGGGTGATATTCAAAAATATAATGACTAAAAGGATCAGTCTATCTTTTGTCAGTCAATGCTCTTGCAAGAGCCCAAATAGCTAGGGAGGAGATGAAAAGTTGAGCAGGCAGGTGAACGAAGTTAAAGAGAAAATCCGACAGAGGTGGAACGACACAGCAGAGAAGTTTGACCAATGCCCGGGGCATGGTATCCATTCCGAACGAGAAAAAAAAGCATGGCAGAACATTTTGGTCAAGGCTGTGGGGGAAAAACAAATAAAAATACTGGATGTAGGCACTGGGACGGGGTTTATTGCTCTATTGCTGGCCGAATATGGGCATAGTGTGACCGGAGTAGATGTTGCTGAGGAAATGCTCGCGCATGCTAGAGAGAAAGCGGACCGTCAAAAGCTAGATGTAAAATTCCAATATGGCGATGCTGACGAACTTCCCTTTGAGAATAATGTATTTGATGCGGTGATAAACCGTCATGTGTTTTGGACAATGTCGGACCCTGAAAAAGCTGCTGCCGAATGGGCGAGGGTACTAAAGCCCGGTGGAAAGTTGGTGATCATTGATGGCGACTGGAATCATTTCAGTCCATGGAAAATGATCTGGAAAGTAGTGGCAAATATTACCGTGCGCTTAACTGAAGGTGCAAACTCCTCAAGTAAATCCCACGGGCTACGTGATTTTGAGAAGAACCTTCCCATGCGCGGTCAAAAACGCCCAGAGGCAGACTTAAGGATTCTAAGAGCACTAGGAATGAAAGAAGCAGAAACTGTGAGTTTTAAAGACCCTCGTGCTCATGGCCTGCTGGATAATCTGAAATATGGCTACTATCAGAGATTTGTTGTAACAACTGTTAAATGAACGAGGAGGAAAGAGAAAGTATGAAAAAAAGAAGTCTATCCATTGTACTTTGTATTCTAGTGGTGTTATTGACCCTGAGTACATCCGGCTGTGGGACTAAGGCGGTTAGTTCTGGAAATCAAACATTGGTGGTTGGCGAAATGTGGAAAATTAACAACATTGATCCTGCGACTAATGGCACATTAACCATGGAAAAAGCGTTGATTACAGAATCACTGGTGGGAACAAAACCAAATTTTGAGTTGGAACCTAATCTTGCTACAGAATGGAAGAGAATTGCCCCTAATACATGGAAGTTCACTTTGCGTAAAGAAGTTAAGTTTCATGATGGCACTCCTCTGAATGCGGAAGCAGTAAAGTGGTCGCTCATGAGAGCGATCACCATAAATCCTCAGATTCTAAGTTTCACCAAGATTAAAACAGTGGAAGCTGAGAATGATACGACCGTTGTAATTACAACGACAACCCCTAACAGTGACTTACCCGCTTCACTGCATTATGCAGGCACTTCTATTATTGCTTCAAGCTCAGTCGATAAAGATGGGAAGCTGATAAAACCCATTGGTACAGGATCGTTCAAGTTGGATCAATTTGACCCATCAACTGGGGACATGAAGATGTCCAAGAATACACAATATTGGGGGACTGTTTCCAAGCTGGACAAACTTGAAATTCGTGCGTTACCCGATCCTAATACGCGGGCGCTTGCTTTGGAAAAGGGTGAAATCGATTTTACCTGTGATCCGCCCTATAATGAACTGGAGAGGCTGGGAAAGGTGAATGGGCTCAAGGTGCAGCTGGATAAAACGGCTAGGACGTATATTATCGAAATGAATCTAAATGAAGCACCTTTTAACGATGTCAATGTAAGGAAAGCTATGAGTTATGCGGTCGATAGGGAAAGTATAGTGAAAAACGTACTTTTCGGATGCGGTGCTGCTGCCAAGGGGCCCTATATGCCTGGAATGGCTTGGACAAATGAGACTCTAAAAGGGTATCCTTATGATCCTGAAAAAGCCAAACAGCTTCTTACTGAAGCAGGTTGGAAAGATTCGGATGGAGACGGTATTGTCGATAAAAACGGAAAGCCGATGAAAATTACACTTATGACTTATCCTCAAAGGCCGGGACTTCCTCCGATGGCCGAAGCGGTGCAGGCCCAGTTTAAAAAAGTTGGTATTGATCTAAAAACTGAGATTATGGATAGTACAGCGATGACTGAAATTGCCTCCAAGGGAAAATGGGATATGAAAATGAGTGCCTTCGCAACAGCGATGATTCCTTCTCCATCCTATCATCTGAATATTTTATATCATTCAAAAAATAATAAAGTTATCGGTTATAACAATGCAGAGATTGATAAATTAATTGATCAATGTATGGTTGTGGATGATCAAAAAGAAAAATATGATCTATCCAAGCGGGTGCAGCAAATTCTGGAAGATGAAGAGCCCGTACTACCGATTGCCTATTATGGTGTCGCTACAGCAATGAAGAGCAAAGTTAATAATTTTGTCTTTAATCCCACAGCTCATGATTATATGCTGACGAATGAAGTTAATATCAAGGAGTAGAATAGAATGTGGAGATTCATTCTCAAACGTTTGGCGGCAACAATCCTTGTGGTTGTTGCTGCTTCCATTCTTACCTTTGGCATATTGCATTTGACGCCGGGTTCTACACCTGTGACTATATTGAAGTATGCTTTCATTGGTCTAGAAGAGATTCCAACCGATGCGGAAATCACTGAGATCACAGCACGGTATAAGCTGAGTGATCCCTTGTATAAACAGTATTATCGCTGGATAAAACAAGCAGTTCAAGGGAATTTGGGAGATTCCTACGTTTACAGAGTTCCGGTAGCAGAGCTCATCAGGCTGAGGTTCCCGGCGACAGCGTTGCTGGCAGCCTTGAGCGTTGCGCTCTCGCTCTTGATTGCTATTCCTCTTGGAATTCTTTGTGCAGTTAAGAGGAACTCTTTTTTTGACCACCTTGGCCGAATCAGTGCTCTTTTTGCCGTGTCTATGCCCAGTTTCTGGCTGGCCTATTTGCTGATTATTATTTTTTCCCTCGGTTTTGACCTGTTCCCGGTGGCCGGATTTAGGAGTGTATCCTCCCTGGTATTGCCCTGTGTGACACTTGCGGCAGGTATGGGGGCAGTGACCATGCGGATTATGCGCTCGAGCATGTTAGACGTGATGAGTCAGGATTATATCCTGACGGCTAGGGCCAAAGGCTTGTATGAAACGGGCGTAGTTTCCAAGCATGCCTTGAAAAATGCCTTTCTACCGGTGGTCACTGTGGTGGGGCTTCAATTTGGTCACATGCTGGGAGGATCGGTGATTGTAGAAACCGTCTTTGCCTGGCCGGGGATAGGAAAGCTGTTGATAGATTCCATCTTTGCCAAAGATATTCCTATGGTTCAAGGATGTATCTTGCTGATCGCCACGACCTACGCTCTCGTGAATTTACTAGTAGATCTATCCTATGCGTTGATGGACCCGAGGATACGCTATGGGAGGGAGAGTTAAATGGATACCACTATTGCTGTAGATAAAAGTTATAAAAAGGGTGTTGTTAGATTTGTGAAGCAAGACAAACTGCTGGTTTATAGTGCTGCAGTTGTCCTCATAATCATTTTGATTGCGTTAATGGCACCGCTGATCATGCCTCATGATCCTACCGCTGTAAGCTTGACTGAGAAGGTGAAACCACCGTCCTTCCAGTACCCTTGCGGTACAGATCCCTTAGGAAGGTGTGTGTTGAGCAGAATCATTCAAGGAACAAGAACCTCTTTGGTTGCTGCGGCGATCATTGTTGCCATCAGTGGAATAGGAGGAGTGCTACTCGGGCTTATATCCGGCTATAAGGGTGGCCTTGTGGATAGCTTAATTATGCGCCTTGTAGATGTTTTACTAGCCTTTCCCAGTATTATTTTGGCCATGGCCCTGGTCGTATCCATGGGTCCGGGATTGGGGAGCGTCATAATTGCACTGACATTGGTACACTGGACGGGATATGCCAGACTAGTGAGGGCGGAGGTATTGACCTTGAAACAGTCCGAGTTTGTCGAAGCTGCCAGGGCGATGGGCAACAGTTCCGTCAGAATACTCTTTAAGTACATTTTACCGAACGTCATTGCCCCTGTGATCGTCATGGCCTCGTTGGATATTGCCCAGATCGTGTTGTCTATGGCCAGCTTGAGTTTTCTGGGTCTGGGTGCCCAACCGCCGGACGCAGAATGGGGAGCAATGATTAACCAAGGTAGAGAGTTTATCAGGACCGCGCCGCATGTTACCCTGTTTCCGGGTCTAGCGCTCATGGTTACCATTTTAGCCTTCAGTTTACTAGGGGACAGCTTGAGGGATTATTTTGACCCTCGGCTGCGGGAAGGGTACATTGAATAGGTTTAAGCATAGAAGGGAGGGTTTCCATGGTAACTATGCAGGCGTCATCACCGTTACTTTCCATCCGCGCCCTTAGTACCTATTTTCAAGTGAAAGAGACTGTCGTTAAAGCAGTTGACGATGTCTCCCTTGATATCTATCCTCAGGAAGTTCTGGCGTTGATAGGAGAAACTGGCTGCGGAAAATCTGTCCTGGCCCTTTCCATTCTTCGCCTCTTACCAAAGAATTCTCAGAGCGAAGGAAGTATCCGCTACAAAGGGTTAGAAATCCTGGAAGCAAGTGAAGAGGAATTGCGAAAACTACGAGGGCAGGAAATCGGTATGATTCCCCAAAGTCAGGCGACCTCTCTTAATCCACTGCTCAAAGTTGGTTGGCAAGTCATGGAAGTCCTACAGCTTCACAAAAAAGTTGGAAAATTGGAAGCACAAGAGAGCGTAGTAAACCTGTTTAGCCGTTTGCAGCTCCCTGATCCGGCCAAAAGGATGAACTACTATCCTCATCAACTGAGTGGTGGGATGCGGCAGAGGGTGTTGGTGTCAATGGGGGTAGCTTGTAAGCCGAATCTTATCCTAGTGGACGAGCCTACGAAAGGCCTTGATGCGGTTTTAAGGAAGGAAGTCGTGAATCTGCTGGGGGAACAAGCCGCTGAGAATAGCTCCTCAATGATGCTGATCACCCACGATTTTTCGGTTGCCGCTGTACTGGCAGATCGGATTGCCGTGATGTATGCTGGAGAAATCGTGGAAATGGGTTCATCTTCCGGTATATTGAGAAAGCCCAGGCACCCTTACACTCAATCCCTCATCGATTCTTTGCCAGGAAGAGGCTTTAAGCCTATTTCTGGTTTCAGTCCCAGCCTTTCCTTGCTTCCCCCAGGATGCAGGTTTCAACCCAGATGCCGAGTGGCCTGTCCTAAATGTGCTTCGCTTCATCCGGAAATAACAGAAACTGGAGTAAACCATTATGTGAGGTGCTTTTATGCTGATCGAAGTTAAAGACCTTGTCAAAGAGTATAGTGTCGGAATCTTTAATAAAAGCGGGGTCAAGGCCGTCGACGAGGTCAACTTCTGCGTCCAACAGGGAGAAACGCTGGGGCTTGTGGGAGAAAGCGGGTGTGGAAAATCTACGGTAGCTAGGCTCCTGCTGATGCTTATCCAGCCGACATCCGGAAGTGTGCGCTTTGAAGGCCAGGAATTAACAGGAATGTCACAAGCAGCGCTCTTGAAATTCAGAAGAGAGATGCAGATTGTGTTCCAGCAGCCTCAGCAATCCTTACATCCTCGTATGAAAATAGCGGAATCTCTGGCAGAACCGCTGCAACTGTATAAGCTAGTAAAAAGCAAGGCAGAGGAAAAGGTAAGGGTAAGGCAATTGCTGGACGAGGTGGGTCTTTCAGAGGAACACTTGGAGCGTTACCCACACGAACTCAGCGGAGGACAGGCTCAGCGTGTCGCTATAGCCAGAGTGCTGACCCTTAAGCCTAAATTTATTGTCGCAGATGAACCCACTTCCATGCTGGATGTTTCCGTGCAGGCCCAGATCTTGAGCTTGATAAAAAAACTCCAGCAGGAGCATACAATAGGCATGCTTTTTATCTCCCATGATTTAGAGGTAGTTCAAGCGGTAAGCGACCGAGTTGCGGTGATGTATCAGGGAAAGCTGGTAGAAACAGGGAGCAAGCAACAGATTTTCATGGAACCACGGCATTCGTATACAAAATACCTTACCAGTACTATCTTAGGTATGCCAACAAAATAATAAGAGATGCTTAAAACTGATTGGAGCATATGGGGGAGTATTTCCGGAACTAATGATTTTGGTCTCCTAATGAGCCTGAAAAAATGTTAGGGCAACCCCAGCTGAGTCGGAGAAATTTTACTAGGTGCATGGAGAGATTTCCATGCACCTAGTAAAAGCTCCGCCAGAAGAGCATTTTGTCTGGCGAGAAATCACATATGACCTGCCCCATGGCCCTAAACTTAATCCATCGGTGCAATGTGCATTCTGCGGGGAGGGTGTAATGGAACAGCGTGCAAGTGTTCGTGATGGGCGCATCGCCTGTCCGGAGTGTGTGGAACAATACGACAAAGAGAAACTCATCAGCTGGGATCCGGATATCTTGTTCCTTGATGAAGGCGGGTATGCGTTAGTTACGGAGGACTATAAGAAAAACCCGGCAATGTACCGGGGCATTCTCAGATCATCATTTGGTCAATCCGCTTGCCCAGGGTGTTGGCAGCGATGGTCGCTGGGATAGGTTTGGCGGTGGCGGGTGCGGTCATGCAAAATATCCTTCGAAATCCCTTAGCATCTCCGAGTACCCTCGGTATTGCTCAAGGCGCAGCCTTTGGGGCGGCGTTAGCCATCATCGGCTGGGGAGCAGGTAGTACTCCAAGTACAGGCGGAGGAGCGTTGCTGATTAATAACCCATATATTGTCACTATTACAGCCTTCGTAGCGGCAATGCTTACGACCATGATCATTCTCTTTCTGGCTCAATATAAGGGGGTGTCACCGGAGTCTATGGTGTTAGCTGGGGTCGCTTTAGGATCTCTCTTTTCGGCAGCTACTATGCTTTTGCAGTATTTCACCAATGATGTTAATGTAGCTGCCGTCGTCTTTTGGACGTTCGGCGACATTGGGCGGGCATCTTGGAGTTACAATGCCCTGGACAGTGGGGCTGAAACGGCCAAGGGCCTAGGTGTCAACGTGGAAAGAACAAGACAGTGGGGGATGTTTTTTGCCTCTTTGATTACAGCCACCGTCGTTTCCTTCTTGGGAATCATCGCCTTCATTGGTCTAGTGGCTCCACACCTCGTGAAGCGCTTGATTGGTGGGGACAATCGCTTCCTTATTCCAGCTTCTGGGGTGATGGGTGCCTTGCTCCTTCTGGCTGCGGATACCCTGTCTAGGCGGATTATTGCGCCCGTGGTTTTGCCTGTTGGGGCAGTCACTTCCTTTCTCGGGGCCCCACTATTTCTCTATCTTCTGGTGAGGGGGTCTAAGTTACGATGATCTTATCAGTGAATGGGATCGAATTTAGATATGGTAGCCGAACAATATTAGAGAATGTAGGCTTTACTGTACTGAGGGGGGAATTCCTATCAATCCTCGGGAACAATGGCGCTGGAAAATCGACGCTGCTCAAGACCTTGAACAAGATTTTATTACCGAAAAAGGGAAGTATCTTATTGGAGGGGCAGGAAGTGTCTAAGCTTAGTCGCTTGGCAATAGCCCTTAAAATGGCGTATGTCGCGCAAAACTACGAGAGCAACCGTCAGACCGTCTTTGACGCTGTGCTCTTGGGTCGCAAACCCTACATCAAGTGGGAGGCGACAGCGTCGGATTTGGCGTTGGTGCAAGGAATATTAACAAAAACAGGTCTGGGGGAATTTGCTCTTCGCTACTTAGATGAACTGAGCGGAGGGGAACTGCAGAAAGTCGTCATTGCTAGGGCCTTGGCCCAGGAACCCGAGGTTCTGTTAAGATAGTAATTCAACCGGATTATTCAACTAAACCGAGTTCAGCATCTCTGGAAATAAAAAAAATAATCTGCATCAGGGCTCTTGCCTGGGGCAGATTATTTGTCGATAAAATACTAAAAGTTCTTTCTTAATGAATTAATCACACAGTCCACATCCTGAATTGAATTAAAATGACTGAAACTAAAGCGTATCGTTCCATGCGGAAACGTACCAAGCGTGTGATGGGCTGCTGGAGCACAATGAAGGCCGCAACGGGTCATGATCCCAAAGTCCTTAAATAATTGATAGCTAACTTCTGCATTATCGTGATTCAAAAAGTTAAGAGAAGCAATCCCTGTTCGGTCTTGTTTTTGGTCGGGGCCAATGAGCTGAATACCAGGAATAGTTTGCACATTTTGTATAAACCTGTGAACAAGATTAAGCTCTTTTTCTCTAATAGTAGTAATGCCTTCCGCGCTTAAGTATTTAAGTGAGGCATTAAGCCCGTAAATACCTGGCAAGTTTAATGTGCCCGCTTCAAAATGATCGGGCATATAATTTGGTTGAAGAACACTCTCTGATGCGCTCCCTGTTCCCCCTTCGATCAAGGGTTCAACCAGAGAGGCTAATTTATCGTTAAGGTAAAAGCCGCCTATTCCTTGGGGTCCTAAGAGACCTTTATGGCCTGTAAAAGCTAACGCATCGGCCTTTAGTCTAATAAAGTCTATGGTTAAGAAACCAGCTGTCTGTGCGCAATCAATGATAAAAAACAGATTATGCTCCTGGCATAGTTTGCCGACTTCTTCTAAAGGTAATATCGTTCCACTGACATTGGAAGCATGCGTCATAATAACCGCTTTTGTATTAGACCTAATATGGAGGCATAAGTCACTGGTGCGAAGTTCCCCTTTGGTATTACAGAGAACCGTTGATAGTTCAACCCCTTTTTCAGCCAATGAAGCTAGGGGACGCATAACTGCGTTATGTTCCATGGAAGAAACAATCACATGATCTCCCGGTTTCAATAACCCTTTGAGGATAACATTAAGACTTTCTGTAATATTTTTAGTAAAAATCACGTTTTCTGGTTTAGGAAAATTAAACAGGCTACACAGAAGTTCCCGTGTTTCATAGACAATGTTGGCAGCTTCAAATGATGCCGTGTAAAGCCCTCGGTTAATATTACAGCCACTATTGGTTAGAAATCCAGCTACGGCATCAGCCACACCAGGAGCCTTAGGGAAAGAAGTGGCTGCATTATCTAAGTATAATCCGTCCATGACACCATTCCTTTTATAAGAGCTTCGTCGCTTAACGAAGCTCTTACAATTATTGAGTTCACTCCTCAGCACGATAAACTAATTTGTACTGATTCCCTTCAACAGCATAAATCTTCTCGATTTCGTCAGAAATAATCGCGGAAAGATCGCTGGTAAAGTGAAATTTTACACCCATACCACAACTGGAAGTCAACTTGCGGGGTAAAGGGATTAATTCTCCTATATAGTTGGATTTTTTTATAAATTTTGCAAATTTTATAGCAGAAGAATTTGTGTAGAATAACACAATATAGTTCATAATACTATTTCTTCGCGGATATTTCAAAGGTATTAGTGTCGCCATCGAGTTCGACAGTATTAATAGTGTAGCCTGTTAAGTTCAAGTATCTTTCCACATTTAGTTTTGCTGTTTTGCTGTCAACTAGAACAGTTACTTCAGTCGAACATACTTCCAGCGCCTTCTTGGTCATAAGTACTGGTTGGGGACAGGACATTCCTCTTGTATCAATTTGCGCCAATCTTAACACCTCCTTGTACAGTTGCTTTCACATCTTTTTCTAGGTTGAAATAAGCAATTATAAGTAAGAGAGCAAAACCAATGAGTACCGCGATTTTTCCGTTAGGGGAAGGACCTTGAGCACTTGCGGCAAGGGAAAAGTTATGAGCAAAGGCAGCTCCAGCAGACATCCCTAAAACAGTTATGACAGAATCAACATTTCCTTCAGCGGCTAGAATAAGTTGTCTTAAGGGGCACCCTCCCAGAAGCACAGAACCCCATCCTGCGAGTGCCATGCCTAGAAAATTCCATAACCCATCAACATGTGCAACGGATTGGCCAGTAAAACCGAGTTTATAAAAACCAAAGTATAAATTTCCCAAGCTTGCAAAAACAATGATTGAGATAAATCCTAAAATTAAATAAGTATCTTTAAAAAGAATAGCATCTCGAATACCACCTACCATGCATAACCTTGTTCGTTGTACTAAGACCCCGACGATCAATCCTGCAGCAAGAGCAATCCACACTGGCGCATGCCCAGCTCCTGGACCTTTGGTACTAAAGAAGATAAAGGCAGGTGCTACAAGGAGAAGGACAAAAAGCCCGACATTAATCATTGGAAAAAGGTAACCTTCTAGTTTGGACAGTTTATAAGTTCTCTTAAGACTAAACCCACTTTTTAAGAAAACAATGCCAACGATAATCCCAGCTGCAAAACCAGCTAGGCCAAACAGGACATTAAGGTCACCGCCCCCAAGCCTTAAGACCATGCGGAGGGGACAACCTAAAAACATTAAAGCACCAATCATAACTACAAAACCAAGAATAAATCGAATGAAAGGGGATGAGCCTCCTCGAACATCAAACTCTTTTTTAGCAAATGTCATCAGAAAGGCTCCCAGGACAATCCCGATAATTTCCGGACGTATGTACTGAACAACGTCTGCGCGATGTAATCCCAAGGCTCCCGTTGTGTCCCGAATAAAGCACGCGATACAAATTCCCATGTTCACAGGATTACCAAAGCGAACTAGGATGACAGCAAGAATCCCAATGACTGCTCCCGTAAAAATAATGCCTTTTTTACTATCCATTTTACTTCCTCCTTTTTATAGAATCAGAGTTCGGAATATTAAAAGTTTAAATCTGTTTTATCCCTCCTTCTTATCATAACGCTATAGTAATACAGTGATATAATATTATTATAATGTTAATAATGCAACAACTATTCCAATTTATTTAAAATTTGAATATTAAGAAGCCCCAGGCTTTTCGCAGCATTGGTTTTCAGAAGATAGAAAGTAATACTCCTTGAAGGAAAATATTGTGCTGCTTTCAAGGAATAAAGTTAGCATCCTTTCCTCATACTACGATTAATGTAGAAAGGGTTGGCGAAATTTTATGAGTTGTTCAAGTATAAAACATCGCTATGAACAAATGAAGGGCCAGGGGGGTATTCACTTCATAGATGCTTTGACTCTTTATAGTGACCTCAAGGGGTCACTGGATGCCCATAATTTAGAAATAAAAGAGTTGCAAAAAAGTAATGATCAAACTAGCATTTAGCATTTACAAAACCATATTACAGAGGGGAACCAATTGTTATCAGAGTTCGAGACCATGACTCTGCACTAAACAATAGTAAACTGAAAAAGCAGTACATAACTATATAATACGAACCAACACCCTAGGCTACAAAAAGTTGCCTAGGGTGTTGGTTAAATCTTTTCTAAGATAATACGGTGGTTGAGAAGGGTCATGTCTTTTATTCTGGCTTTAATAAACATTTGTTTTCCAAAGATATCTACGAGTTTAAGACCATCTTCAAAGGGCTCGATGGTATCAACGGACTTCATGAGCATCACTTCGTTTTCTCCATCTTTGAGAAAAGCATTCGATTCACACATCACAGTTCGCTCCTTCTTTTATGAATTATAAAAGCCTATACCAGAACAAGTTCATAAGCAGTTGCCTAGGACAGGATCATTTTCTGTTAGGGTCAGACCCAATGATATCTTGACGGTCAGATCAGAATATCTTTAGGTCTGAAGTTGTTAGTATTCCGTAAGGATCCAAACTTTCCTTATGGATTATGAGTTGACATTTTCGCACGTAAGATGCAGGAAGATTTTGAAGGCGTTTTGGAACGTCGAATTCATTACTTTACAAACTATGGGAAGACAGCTGGCATGGGCTCATATGCCAATAATCACCTCCTTTGAAAAATGAAAAAGACCATGGAAATAATGACCAGACTTAATGCCAGGTCAAGACCTCCATGGTCTCTTTTTTCATAATGAATAGTTGCCTATGTTAATAGTATTCTACATAAAAGTGTTAATCCCTTCTGCGTTTTTTATTTTTTTATGAGTTTTTAATAGTTATCCCCATGGAAAACGTGTTTGCTCCTAAAGTCGTTATTAAACTTCATGGTTGACACATTAGGTTAATATACGATAACATGATAACAATTGAATATTGGAAAATAAAGGTGCAAGTACTAAGAGTACAGCTTAAAAGGGAAGCAGGTTAAAGGCCTGCACGGTCCCGCCACTGTAATGGGGAGATGTTTCATACTATTGGCCACTGGTACATACCGGGAAGGCGTGAAGCATTAATGAACCTAAGTCAGAAGACCTGCCTTTGTTAATGAACCAATGACTCTACGAGCGATAGGGGGGTTCCATAAGTAACTGTTGTATTCAGGGAAATACATAGCCTCTTGGCGCTCATCGTCAAGGGGCTTTTCTAATTGGAAAATTAGTAATTTGAAAAAATTGGAGGTTATTCAACCGATGTTAACAGGAATTATTAAACGTAATGGGAGAATTGAGGCTTTTAAGCAAGAGAAAATCATGAATGCAATTTTTAAAGCCGCTACAGCTTGTGGAGGATCGGACTATGAGCGTGCTGAGGAAATAGGCAGACAGGTTGTCGATGTCTTAAATAGAGATTATTGGGACAAGCAACCGGATGTAGAATCGATCCAAGATCTCGTCGAAAAAGTCCTCATAGAAAACGGACATGCCAAAACAGCCAAAGCATTCATACTTTATCGTCAGAAAAGGAAAAGCACCCGTGAGATGGATGCTCTTATTGGAGCGACCATTGGAATGTTTTCCGACTACTTAGGAGATAAGGACTGGCAAATTAGTGAGAATGCGAACACACAAAAAAGTGTTAATGGTTTAAACAATTACATACGAGAAGTCTTTACCAAAAAGTATTGGCTTTATGAAATCTATCCTCAGGAAGTTCGAGAGGCGCATGAAAGCGGAGACTGCCACATCCATGACCTGGGCTTTTTTGGACCCTATTGTGCAGGATGGGATTTGAGACAGCTCCTTCTTGACGGATTCGGAGGAGTACCTGGCAAGGTAGAAAGCGGCCCAGCCAAACATTTACGGTCTTTCCTTGGGCAAATCGTCAATTCTACCTTTACGACACAAGGAGAAACTGCCGGAGCACAGGCTTGGTCAAGTTTTGACACCTATTGTGCGCCGTTTATACGGAATGATCAATTGACCTTTACCCAAGTCAAACAGTGCTTGCAAGAATTTGTTTTTAACATCAATGTTCCCACGAGGGTCGGATTTCAGTGCCCCTTCTCCAACCTTACCTTTGATATAAAGGTACCTGCTACCTTGAGAGATGAGCAGGTCATGATTGGCGGAACCTATACTAAGGATAAATATGGAGATTTTCAGGACGAGCTGGATATGTTCAACTTAGCGTTCTGTGAAGTGATGCTGGAAGGAGATTCCAAGGGAAGAGTGTTTACGTTCCCAATTCCAACCCTTAACATTACCAAAGACTTTGATTGGGAGAGTCCTGTAGCGGATGCCTTTATGAGAATTACTTGTAAGTATGGAATTCCTTATTTCGCTAATTATGTCAACTCAGAGCTGTCTCCCGAAGATGCCGTATCCATGTGCTGCCGGTTAAGGCTTGATACCGGTGAACTTAGAAAAAGAGGTGGGGGTTTGTTCGGAAGCAATCCTCTCACAGGATCAATCGGTGTATTTACAATTAACCTGCCCAGATTAGCGTATCTATCCAAGACAAAACAGGAATTTATGGAACGTCTGAAACAAATGGCGGAAATCGGGCGCACGGCCTTGGAAATCAAGCGGAAAATTATTGAGCAGCAGTCAGAAAGGGGACTGTATCCCTATTCATGCTATTATTTGAGACATTCAAAGGAGCGGACTGGGCATTATTGGCACAATCATTTCAGTACGATCGGTATCGTCGGCATGAATGAGGCGTTACTGAATTTCATGGGAAAAGGAATTGAAACTGAAGAAGGGCGGGAGTTTTCGGTTAGTGTCATGAACTATTTGAGAGAGCTGCTGGTTAAATTTCAACATGAGACCGGAAACGTCTACAATTTAGAGGCGACGCCAGCAGAGGGAACATCATACCGTCTGGCTATGTTGGATACTAAAAGGTATGACTCAATTATTACTGCTGGTGATAAAGTCCCTTATTATTCAAACTCAACCCAACTTCCGGTAGGCTATACGGATGATATTTTTGAGGTTTTGGAGCTACAGGACGAATTGCAGTCTCTTTACACAGGGGGAACGGTTCAGCACCTTTATCTTGGAGAAGCGGTTGAGGATATTAAGGTTTGTAAGCAACTTATTCAAAAGATATTTACCAAACACAAAATCCCCTACATCTCCATCACCCCAACCTTCAGTATCTGCAAATCTCACGGATACATCAGCGGAGAACATTTCACTTGCCCTGAATGTGGTGCCGAAGCCGAAGTATGGTCCAGAGTGACAGGTTATCTTAGACCGGTCAAGAACTATAATCTTGGAAAGAAAGAAGAGTACGACCAGAGGAAAAAATTCGTAATGCCAGAGGTGGTATGATGAATATTGCCGGATTCGTGAAGACCTCCTTTGTGGATTATCCGGGTAAGATAGCGTCTGTGGTTTTTACTCAGGGCTGTAATTTAAGATGTGGTTATTGTCACAATTTCAGTCTTATAGATGAAAATGACACCTCAAACGGTATTCTGCCTGAAGAAATTTTTGAATGGCTTTCAAAAAGAAAAGGAATGATCGATGCAGTGGTTATAAGCGGCGGAGAGCCGACGTTGCAAAAGTATCTTCACGTTTTTATCGAAGAATTGAAAGCAATGAGTTTACTCGTAAAGCTTGACACAAACGGAACAAATTCAGGTATCTTGAGAGCGTTGATTGATGACCATCTGCTGGATTTTATCGCTATGGACTTAAAGGCTCCGCTCAACAAATATGAAAGAATTACAGGGACAAGCCAGTTGGAGTTATCGTCAATTCGAGAAAGTGTGGAAGTTATTAAAAATAGCGGACTTGTTCATGAGTTCAGGACAACACTTTGCCCTGAACTCGAAGCAGATGATATACCAAGCATTATGTTAGATTTCGAAATTGCTTCAAATTACGTGGTGCAGAGCTGCAGAAGCACGGATTTTAAAATAATATCCAGGAACAAGCCGGATTTGAAGAGATTGACTTGGTGGTCTGAAAAGAATTTGTCCTTCTCTTTTCGAGGATTTGAAGTCGGCTAAGTAATGATGTACTGGGTGATGTAGTGCCTTTGTCCTAACCGCCTCGGCGAGTGCCGTGAGGCAATAATTTTAAGCGGGAGGAGAAATAAGCATGCAACTAGGGCTTATCCATATTTATACTGGTGCAGGGAAAGGGAAGACGACAGCAGCAGTCGGATTGGGGATCAGGGCGTATGGACAGGGACTTAAGGTCCTCATGGTTCAATTTTTAAAAGGATGGACTACGGGAGAAATGAAGGTCATCGCCAGCTTAGGACCGTGCTTTCAACTCCTTTAATACAAAGAGAATGACAAATTCACTTGGGGAATGACAGATGAAGAAATGGGAGGAATAAAAGGAGAAATGCGAATTGGTCTGAACTATACTATTGAGGCCGTCATGAGCGGAGAATGGGATTTGATCATCATGGACGAGATTATGGCCGCTGTGAATGGCGGGTTTCTGCCTCTAGAGGAAGTAGTCGAGCTTGTTAAGACCAAGCCACTAAAATTGGAACTCGTTCTGACAGGGCGGGATGCCCCATCAAAGCTGATCGAGTTAGCTGATTATGTCTCGGAAATAACTGCCTGCAAACATCCCATGAAAAAGGGCATCATGGCGCGAGAGGGAATAGAGTATTGACCATGGATTGCTTTTGTGATACATTTAATTAACAAATTTAATAGATGAGCAAGCGATTTTTCTTAGCCGAGAAATCATAACAGGGAAGCCGGTTTAAATCCGGCGCGGTCCCGCCACTGTAAAGGGGAGTTTGTGCCACATCCACTGAGGAAACTTGGGAAGGAGGCACTAAACGAGGAACCTGAGCCAGGAGACCTGATTGCTCATATGCTTTACTCACGATGGATGGGTGGAGGGACTTGGTTAGTTAGGTCCTTCATATTTTGGAGGGCTTTTATATATTGTTAAGTGTACATAATAGGTTTCTCGAGGGAAACCGACCTGCAGGGTAAACGTCTTGTTCAAGCGGGATCTGCTTTCAAAAATGCGAATGCGACTTGAAAGTGGAGGAGAACGCGCCGTCCGAGACAACCGATACATTGCTGTCTTTATGATGAGTGATGTGAGGTTGTCTCTTTATTTTTTATAGGAGTGGAGGGAAAATGTAAGAGCGGAGTTTCAGTGAAGGCTAGGTTTGACAATAGATTGAAAGGGGTCGATGATTATTATGAATCAACGTATGATTAAGCGGATCAGTTTATTAATAGCCTACGTTTTGGCTATCTACATCGTCTTTCCCGATAATGCCTATGGTATGCATATTATGGAAGGTTTCTTGCCTTTCAACTGGGCTGCCTTTTGGTGGATCGCTATGATTCCTTTTGTTATTGCGGGGGTACGTTCCATTAAAAAAACGGTGACACTCTACCCTAATTTAAAGATGCTGCTCGGTATGGCAGGAGCCTTTGCTTTTGTTTTGTCTGCTCTGAAAATTCCGTCAGTAACTGGTAGTTGCTCTCACCCGACAGGCGTGGGTTTAGGTACCATTCTGTTTGGACCTGCGGCGATGACCGTTTTAGGAATGATTGTCTTGATATTCCAAGCACTTTTACTGGCTCATGGAGGAATAACGACCTTAGGCGCAAACACGTTTTCTATGGGGATCGTTGGCCCTTTTGTCTCTTACGGTATCTACAGAGGCTTAAAAAAGCTGGGCGCTCCCCAATGGCTCTCGATTTTCATGGCGGCAACGTTAGGGGATCTAATGACCTACGTTACAACCTCCATTCAGTTGGGGCTAGCTTTTCCCGCGGCATCAGGCGGAGTAATGGCTTCTGTACTCAAATTCATGAGCATTTTTGCGTTCACTCAGATTCCTTTAGCCATTAGTGAAGGTCTACTTACGGTAATGGTATTTAATATCCTCACTGCTTATAGTCAAAAAGAGTTGCAGGTTTTAACTGCCTTTACAGGCAAAGCGTTATCCTCCATTAAGCGGGGGGTGAAAGCATGAAACTCTTTACTAAAAACATTATAATCCTAGTATTTGTTGCTATATTGGCCTTTTTCCCACTTTATATAGCGCGTGATGCCGAATTCGCTGGTGCTGATGCTCAGGCATCCGATGCGATAAGTGAGTTCAACGCCGATTACACACCTTGGTTTGAGTCCTTTTGGGAACCTCCGAGCGGAGAAGTTGAATCGTTTTTGTTTGCCTTGCAGGCTGCGCTTGGAAGCGGATTCGTCTTTTATTACTTAGGTTATTCGAAGGGTAGACACAAAGCTGATCATCAATCTCTCCAGTCAAGAGATTGATCAGATGAACGCCAACGTAGTGATACCAATATCAATTTCAAACCCATAGGGCGGGTGGCCATTTCCGGCTTCCCCGCCCGAGTTTTATCCCATACACATTAGGATTTATAGAATTACACTTGTTTTTATAACGGCTTTGGAGGCTAACAAAAATGATCATGTTATTGGGAGAAACGGCGGCAGCGCGTGAAATCAGTGAGTGTCTTCAACATAGGGGGATTGAGTTTAAACGAATACTTACTTGGAAGGGCAAGGTATTTTTGCAGACTCCTTCCTTAATTCTTGATGCCAGCCATCCTTCCAGCAGTGTAAAGTTGGCCTCTTTACGCCAATGGTCTGAGCAACAGGGCATTCCTTATCTTAGGTTAGAAAGACCAGAGACTGTCATTCCAGACAGCTTATTAATATATCCAGTTTGTACGTGGGAGGAAGCTCTGCTTCAGTTAGAATTGCGAGCCGGTGCAATTCATGAAGCAAAAAAACGAATAGTAACGATTTTCGTGACGACGGGCAGCCACCAACTGGAAAGCATTGTGCAAAGCACCTTTGCTCGCTCTGCTCGTTTAGTTGTTAGGGTACTTCCAGAAGGGCGCTTAGTCCAAAAATGCCAAATGATGGGCATTTCGCCTAGGGATATCGTAGCTATGCAAGGGCAATTTTCTAAAGAGATCAACAAGGCGCTATTTAAATTCTATGGAGCAGATATTTTATTAACCAGAGATAGTGGGTCTGCCGGTGGGACAGATACGAAGATCTCAGCAGCCTTAGAATTGGGGATAGAGACAGTCCTCGTGAAAAGAACCAAGACGAATAATGGTTTAATTGTAAATAATGTCCAGGAATTACTGGATTGGGTGGATACGAATAGTACAAAATGTAGATGACATTAATCCGTCTGTATCAAGGCTTTCAGTCGCACACTATCACTTATAAATATTTGCAATGACATGGGCCACTGGGATAAGGAACAATTGTCCCATTAGGGTTCCTATTAGCTTGGCGCTCATCAACATAACGACAAGCGCTTTGACATCTTCATAGGGACGATTCCCCTTTAAAGCCTGATCAGTAATGATAGAAGATTTAGGGTCAACAAAGAGCATAAATATAATATTTGCTGCACTGTTAATTACTCCTGCCGAAGCTGAAGCCGCTAAGCGATGCTGAGCATCAACAAGTAAAGCAGCATAATAAGCTGACATCACCCCTATGGTGTAGATTCCGGTGACAAGAGAATTGAGAGCTATTAATTGAATAGGTATTCTCTTAAACGGCAGATTATTTACCATCTTTTTTGAAGGTAAAGTAACATTCTCAATAAATCTACGGATACTGCGAAATTTCAAAGCGTCCATTACAACAAATGGTACAGACCCAGACCGTTCAAGATTTTTTACAGCTCCGGAAAAAAAATTTAAAAAAGTGGGAGTTAATACTATGCCAAAAAAAGTTCCTACCGTCGCTACCCAAATGATCTTGCGTATGGCAGGAAGAGGGTCGATAGTTTGATTAATGGAACTATCCATCAAACCTCCAAACAAAGGAGCTTGCAATGTATGTGCTGTAAGAGAGATTAGATAGAATAAGTTAAAGAGGGTATTTGATAAGGCGAATTGCCGACTTTTAACAGAATTAAGCCGCACAGAGTAGGCAAACGTATCGATTATATGAATTATAAATGTTGAAACAAATAATTGGTAAATATTGAACTGCACCAACCCACCCCCATCCTTGATATGACTATGTCAGATAGGGGATAGAAATACCCAGTGAATACATCAGTTAGTTTGACAATCAGTGCTAATAATTGTAAATTTATGTACTGACAGGGTTTACAAGAATTTAGAATTAAGGTTATAATGAGGACAATTAAATATTAGGTAATGAGTGATTTTTTCTAAGGAAAAGAATTTAAAAGGGAAGTCAGTTAAAATCTGACGCGGTCTCGCCACTGTAATAGGGAGTTGCCTCACAAAGTGTCACTGGATTTTATCTGGGAAGACGTGGGGTAATGATGAACTAAAGCCAGGAAACCTGCTCATTGCGGATCAACACAGGAACCTACGGAAGATAGGGGAGGTGTCGTTTATGTCGGGAAGTCAGCGTATATTATCCGGCTAGCGGAGTCACTATATCCCTTTACAGGTATTCTGTAGAGGCTTTTTTTGTTTCCTTGAAGGAGGCCTGACTGGTGAGATATCGAGAGAAGAATCAGGAGATGGAAGAGCACAGGCAAGCGTTGCTTGATGCGCGAGGAGAAATCTTGGGGAAGTATAATTTGGAAAAAGAGAAGAGGATTCAGTGGCTTGTGAAGTTTATAGATATTGAAGACGAACTCGAAGAATTATCCCGACGGAAAACCAATGGACTAGCTCATAGGAGATTAAGTAAATTAATTTATGAAAAATTCAGGTATCGGAGCATGAGTGCTTCGGATAAAAAGGAAGCAGGTGCAATTCCTGCACGATCCCGCCGCTGTGATGGGGAAATGTTTCGTGAAGGCCACTGGCATAGTCTGGGAAGGCGCGAAACATTGATGATCCAGAGTCAGAAGACCTGCCTGTATTTTAGACACCAACTACTCTACGAGCGATAGGGGGAGGTGTTAAAAATGCTGGCATCAATAGATGATTATCAGTATTTTTAGCCTCTTGACCGATCGGTTGAGAGGCTTCTTAATTTCTAAAGCAACGAGGAGATATTTTAGCTATAGGCATGTAGAGGGGGATAAATAGAGATGAAAAGAGATTTTCGAAAATTATATTCATGGCTGTTGATAGTTGTAATGATGCTTTCCATGTTGGTTATGCAAATTCCTTTGGCTAAACCGGCTTATGCGGCATTAGATCAGAACAGCACTATAACGCCTGTGACAGCTGTTTTTGACAAGAATTCTGCTCATCAAACCGATGTGCAAATAACGACGACTCTTAACGGAAATAATTTAAACAGTATAACCAATGGTGGAACTCCGCTGACGGTAGGGAACGACTATACAGTAACGACCGGCAGCAGTATTACCATTGGTAAAGGATACTTGGCCCAACAGGCGATAGGAACAACAACACTGAATTTTATCTTCAGTGCCGGCAATCCTCAGGCTTTGCAGATAACTGTTTCTGACTCTACACCGGCTTATTCAACCAGTTTAACAAAAATACTTACCTATTATCAAAGCAATTCAAGTAAAGCCACTTCCTGGTGGGATACGGTAGGACTCTGGGGTGCCGAGGAAAGTATAGGAACTATTTGGGACAGCAGCAAAGAAACTAGTCTTGCCGGAAATATTCTGGGAACACTGGCCAAGGGAGAGGATCCGAGCAATACTCTAAACGGTAACCTCTTGTCAAAACTGAAGGCGACACAGAACAGCAGCACAGGTGCATTCCCAGGTTCCTTCGGTCTAACTTCAAGCGACCAAATCTGGGCTATGGTTGCTCTGGATGCTGCGAAAACACAGTATGATCAAGACAAAGCGGTATCAAATTTATTGACATATCAAAATTCGGACGGAGCTTTTTTTTACTCAACAGACTACAACACTAGTGATCCTGATCAAACAGGGATGGCCTTGCTGGCTCTGGCTAACCATCAAACGGTAGCTGGTGTTCAAACTGCAATCAATAACGCCAAAGCTTATTTGAAGAGTATACAGCAGGATACAGGTGGATTTGCTTCCTGGGGAACAGATAATCCCAACAGTGTAGCTACGGTAATTTCAGGGTTGGTGGCTGTCGGTGAAGATCCTTTATCGGATGGCTGGAAAAAGAACGGGAAAACCATGCTGGATGACCTGCTCAGTTTTCAGTTAGGCGACGGGTCGTTTTACTCTCCTTATAATCCAGGAAAAACCGATGCTATGGCAACTTATCAGTCCCTGATTGCATTGGGGGATCTATTTGCCCAAAAATCAGTCTGGCAGAGGCTGCAAGAAAGCAGTCCCCAGGGAAACAATAACAGTACCATAACGCCTGTGACGGCTGTTTTTGACAAAAATACTGCTAAGCAAGTCGATGTGCCAATAACAATGACGCTTAACGGACATACTTTAACCAGTATAACCAATGGTGGGACTGCGCTGACGGCAGGGAGCGATTATACGGTAGCGACCGACAGTAGTACTGTAACCATTGCTAAAGGCTACTTAGCCCAACAGGCAACAGGAACAACCACTCTGAATTTTCTCTTCAGTGTTGGTAATCCTCAGACTTTACAGATCACGGTTTCCGATTCTACGCAGTCAGGCAGCGGAACTTCTTCGCAGCCGACTGTCCAAAGTAGTATTACTTTGACCGTTGCCGGAAAGAACGGACAAAGTATTCTCTCGTCGACAACAGTGCCATTGGAAAATGGTGATACGGCTTATTCCGTTCTGATAAGGAAGCTCGGCCAGGCGGCTGTTACTGGGTCAGGTGCTTATGTCAGCGGGATTAATGGGATTAACGCAGGTACTGATGGTCCTTCCAGCGGTTGGATGTATTCAGTAAATGGTGCTTATCCGAGTGTAAGTGCAGCGGCAATTACTTTAACAAACGGTGACGTAGTGGTTTGGCGGTATACAACCAATATGGGCAAAGACATAGGTGCTACGGATAACAGCGGTGCAGGAACGGCTACCAGCGTTAGCCCAATTCCATCACAACCAGCGGTCACTAATCCGGTTGGCTCAACTGGATCAAACGGCCAAACTAATCAGGACGCATTGGCAGTCTTAACTAATGTCACGGCCCAGCAACAGGCCGGGGCTAGACTCCCAGACAACACTCCCACTGTAAGTCCGACAGCTACCGAGCAGGTGGTTCTGAAGGCAACAGACGGAATTCAGCTGACTGTGCCGCCAGGAGCGTTAAATAATCAGAGCACTCCGGTTAAATTTACCGTCGAGATAGGTAAGGTGACGACTCCACCTAAGGCCGACACAGGTGCCACAGTACTCAATCCTCTTAAATACCAGCGTCAGTTTGGCCTTGAAAGTTCCAAAGGTGCGGTCCAGGAAGAGCCTGTTCAGTTTAATGCGCCCGTTGAAATTAGTTTCCCGATCGCTGCAGGAGATCTTCCCACCGGGGTCACTACCCAACAACTGGCCATCTATTGGTGGAATACGGCCAAAAACGATTGGGTTAAATTGGGCGGCGTTTTTGACCCGATCACCAAGACCCTATCCGTGCCTACTTATCACTTTTCCACGTATGCTGTCATGGCAGATGTTTCGAGCGTACCTCAGCGCCTAGCCGGCCTCGACCGCTTCCAAACAGCCAATGTGGTAGCGACACAGGGCTGGAAAGCTGGAGCAGACAATGTGGTTTTGGTTAATGCCTATGCGTTTTCCGATGCCCTGGCTGCCGTTCCCTTAGCTTTTAAGCTTAATGCTCCCATCCTGTTAACGGAGGCAGACACTCTTACTCCGTCAACACTGGAAGAAATACAAAAAATGGCACCGAAAAAAATTACCTTAATCGGAGGGACAACTGTCATTTCCCAGGCTATCCAAGCTGAAATGGAAAAAGTCTACGGAGCGGACAATGTGTTGCGCTACGGTGGGCTGGACCGTTATAGCACGGCAGCTCTGCTTGCCACTGCCTTGGGTACAACAGGGAAGGCCATCATTGCTAATGGTGGTGAAAATAGTTATGCGGATGCTCTCGCTGTATCCAGTTATGCTGCCAACAAGGGAATCCCGATTCTCTTCACGGAACGAACGGTTCTCCCAGATCCCACAGTTCAAGCACTGACTGCGCAAAAAGTTAGTTCCACCATTGTGGTGGGAGGAAGTTACGTCATCCCGGAAACTATCACTCAGCGTTTACCGGGAGTGGTACGCTACGCTGGAAGTGATCGTTATGCGACTGCAACGGCCATAGCCCAGGGGTTAAGTCTTAATACGGACCGGGTTTATGTAGTGACAGGTCTAAATTTTGCCGATGCCTTAACCGCGGGGAATTTGGCTGCGCATTCTTTCTCACCGGTTATTATGGTTGATAATACCATACCAGAAGCCGCTTCAAGTTTCCTAACCGCCCACAAAGGAACAACCTCCGATCTGATCATTGTGGGAGGAACAGGGATTATCAGCGCAGATCAAGAAAACAAATTGCGTACGCTAGTTCCTAATTTAGTTCAGCCTCAGGAAGGAGCTACAACCCGCCAGCAGGTGAATGAAACTATCAGTGGTTTGGCAGTCTGGGAAAAGGCTTATATCCAAGCGGCCTTTACACAAGCTGTTTCAGGTGAAATTATTGATCCCACGGTCTATAATTGGCCCACTGTCGGACTGGGTCGGCTGGACCTCTACGACGGCTTGTCCTCTTATCTGGCGGAAAACGAGAAGTACATTGGCCAAGATTGGAACTCCGTCAAACGGAAAGTGACCAACCTGGCCAGAATATGCCTGGCAGTAGAAGCAGCCAAAGGAGATCCCCGCAATTTCGGTGGCAAGGACTTGATTGCTGAGATCGCCAATTATCCTGATATTGAAGCTCAGGGTATCAATGGGCCGATTTTTGCCCTGCTTGCTCTGAACAGCGGTGCTTATAATTTACCTTCGACTGCTCAATGGACGCCAGAAAAATTATTAAAAATCATTCTGAACAAGCAATTGCCTGATGGAGGATTTTCTCTGGACGGAACGGGTGATAGTGATCCGGATATTACGGCGATGGCTCTTCAGGCTTTAGCCCCTTACTATTCAGACAGCCATCCGGAAGTGCAGGCTGTGGTGAATAAGGCGTTAGCTTGTTTAAGCGCACTGCAGGATTCGGAGGGAGGATTTAAATCTGGGGGCACCGCCAGTAGTGAAAGCGTTAGTCAAACAATGATTGCTTTGTCGTCGCTAGGGATCAATATGGATACCAACTCAATGTTCATTAAAAATAGAAACACACTATTGAGTGCCTTGCTTCAATTTAGATCCGCGGACGGTGGTTTTAAACATCTATTAACGGGGAATTCGGATAACACTGCTTCCGAGCAAGCCCTGCTGGCCTTAGCCTCTTATGTTAGATTAAAGGATGGAAAGACGTCCTTATATGATTTTCGTCCCTAGAAAACTCTGGCGGTTTCGGCTTCTTTTGATAATACCGGAGAATAGAATCATGCTCATTTGAACGCTAGGAGCTTAGAAGAATGCATCAGTGACTCTGAATGTTATATCATTTGCTGGAAGCTAAACCTGCTGTGGTAGGGGTAACGATTTAGGACAGGAGTAATAGAGTGCGTAATATATGAGGGTCCGTTAACGATTAGATAAGCTATGATCATGATCCATATGGACCCTCATATATAAGAAGATGTGTGAGGGAAGGATTATAATTTGAAAAAGCTAGCATCGTTTCTTGCCATGTTTCTGTTAGTAGTGGCTCTTCTTTTAACGGGGTGTGGCGTAGATAAGCAAGCTGCATCAGGGTTGCCTAAGGACAGCGTGAATAAGGTATCAAGCAATACTTCTCTTGGGTCAGAAAACAAAAATGATTCATCAGGTAGCAGTAAATCCCAAGTTGAACAACCCATTAAAGCAGAGCTGCCTAAAACAATAGATAGCGCCCAAACTCAAGAAAATACCCCCAAAACCACTGTGGAACCCACGACGACTATTAAAGCTAATCCTTCTGCGCAAACGCCGACCATTCAAGTGCCGATTCCAATACAACCTGAAAATACAGACAAGCCAGCAGTAACTATTGTCATCAACTGTTCTACTGCAGCTGCTAAAGGTCTCGACAAGCAGGAAAACTTTAAAGATGTCGTTCCTGCTAATGGAGTTATTTTGCCTCCCACAAAAGTAGAGCTTAAAGAGGGAGAAACTGTGTTTGATGTATTGAAGATTGTTGTTCGCGAAAATAATATTCAGATGCAGTATGAAGGTTCCAATGGAACAGCTTATATTAAAGGGATTAATAATCTTTATGAGCTTGACGGCGGACCTTTAAGCGGATGGATGTATTGTGTCAACAAATTATATGCGAACTATGGGTGTAACCAAACTAAGCTTAAAAATGGGGACACCATTGAATGGAATTATACCTGTAATATGGGCAAAGATTTAGGACAGAAGTGATCGGGAGAGTGAAACATTGAACAGAGCATTCTCAGCGTTTCATCCAGCAGTAAGCTTTGTATTTTTTGCAGTAATGGTAGCATTTACGATGCTTTTTATGCACCCGGTTTTTTTGGGGGTAACCTTCATTTCAGCCCTTATTTTTTCTTTTATTTTGAATGGGGGAAGGGGCGTGAAGTTAAGTTTCTTAGTTTACCTCCCCATGTTCTTATTAATCGCAGTTAGCAATCCTTTATTTAATCATCGAGGAAGAACAACGTTGTTTTTCTTCATGGACAATCCCATTACCTTAGAAGCTATGCTGTATGGAATATGTTCAGCGTCGTCGTTGATCGCCATTCTGGCCTGGTTCTCTTGTTACAGTAAAGTCATTACATCGGATAAATTTTTATATTTGTTTGCCAAGCTGACTCCGGCGGTAGCCCTGCTGATTACAATGACCCTTCGCATGATTTCCAAGTTGAAATATCAACTGAAAACTATATCTAATGCTCAACATACAATAGGGTTGGATCAAAGGACAGGAAGTCTAAGCGAGAGAGTAAAAAAAGGAATGAGAGTCATATCCATACTGCTGAGCTGGTCAATGGAGGATGCGATTGAAACGGCAGATTCAATGAAGGCTAGAGGGTATGGACTAAAAAATAGAACGACATTTTCACTCTTCAAATTTGATAAGCGGGATGGCTTGGTATTAGGCTTGATTAGCGTACTAGCGGGCATATGCTTTGCGGGGTATTTTTCAGGATATGGGACAATGCAATTTTATCCGTCAATCAGGCCTTTGAATTTATCACCCCAGGCTATTGTCCTATATATAGTATTTGCTGTATTAGCGTTTTTACCGATTATTATCGAAGTAAGGGAGAGCTGCAAATGGCGTGCTTACAAATAGAAAACTTGAGCTTTTCCTATCCTAATACCCAGGAAAAAGCCCTGGAAAGTGTAACTTTAGAGATTAAGGAAGGCGAGCTTATTTTAGTATGTGGCGAGTCAGGCTGTGGTAAGAGCACCCTTTTGCGGCATATGAAGCGTGAGATCACACCGCATGGCAGTAAGACAGGGACGGTATATTATAGAGGGGTAGATATTGAGAAATTAGATCAAAGAAGGGCAGCCTCTGAAATTGGATTTGTGATGCAGAATCCCGAAACTCAGCTGGTGACAGATACCGTTTGGCATGAATTGGCGTTTGGTCTTGAAAATTTAGGGCTAAGTACGTCCGAAATTCGTCGTAAGGTGGCAGAAATGGCCAGCTTCTTTGGCATCGATGGCTGGTTTAGAAAATCCGTTGATGAATTGTCCGGCGGACAAAAACAACTCTTGAATTTAGCCTCGGTGATGGCCATGCAACCAAAGCTGTTAATCTTGGACGAACCAACGGCTCAGCTCGATCCCATTGCGGCTCAAGATTTTTTAGCAACGATCGCCAAAATAAATAGAGAATTAGCAGTTACCGTCATTTTAACAGAACATAGACTTGAAGAAGTATTCCTTATGGCCGATAGAATTGTAGTCATGGAAAAAGGAGTAATCGTTTGTTTTGATACACCAGAGCAAACAGCCAAACTATTAGCCAATAGTCATCATAAACAGACTATGTTTAAAGGATTGCCGTCTGCAATTCGGATTTATAGCGAGATAAGGTTGGGCAATCATTGTCCTTTAAGCGTGCGGGACGGGAGAAAATGGCTCGCTGAATATATGATTCCGGTTGAGAAAGTCTTTGATGATCAAGTGAATGATCGAGCTCAAAAGCAAAAGCAAAAGCCTGTCATAGCAGCTGAAGAAATATGGTTTAAGTATTCAAAGGCAGGGAATGACATTTTGCGGGGATTTTCGCTTAAGGCCTACTCGGGGGAAATACTCTGTGTGTTAGGTGGCAACGGAACCGGTAAAACGACAATGCTAGGCGTGATTTCAGGATTACTAAAACAGTATAGAGGAAAGGTTGTCATTAATGGTAAAAAAATAGAGGCTTTCCAAGCTAAAGAACTTTATCGAAACAATCTTGCTCTCTTACCTCAAAATCCAACGGCTTTATTTGTTTGCGATACCGTCTTAGGGGATCTGGAAGAGGCGGCAACGATGCTTAGACTGGATAAGGAGACTCTAAGCACTGAAATTGACAGGATTGCCATAGAATTGAGAATCACTAAATTTTTTGAACGGCATCCGTATGATTTAAGTGGTGGAGAGCAGCAAAAAGTGGCACTCGCCAAGTTATTACTATTAGATCCCAAAATAGTGTTATTAGATGAGCCGACAAAGGGGCTTGATGCAGAGTCTAAGGAAGAATTAGGTGAAATCTTGAAAAAGTTAGGTAGCCAAGATGTTGCGATAGTTATTGTAACTCATGATATCGAATTTGCGGCGGAGTATGCTGATCAATGTGCCATGATGTTTGACGGGGAGATTGTATCAGAAGGAAAAGCGAAGGAGTTTTTTGCAGGAAACAATTTTTATACGACCGCTGCCAACCGGATGGCCAGAGGAATATTCCCCAAGGCAGTGACTTGTGAGGACGTGATTGCACTATGCAAGATAAGCGTATAAGCAAATACATAAAAGTAGTAAAAATAATGTTAATCATTTTATTACCGTTATTGTTGGTGCTATCTACGTTAAGTGGGGATAAGAACTACGGTTTATTAAGTGTGATATTTATGATCGTAGCGATGGTTCCCTTTTTCTTAAGGTTTGAAAGACGTAGGCCGGAAGCCAGAGAATTGGTTGTTATTGCTGTCATGGCTGCGCTTGCGGCCTTAGGACGGGTTGCTTTTGCCCCAATTCCCAATTTTAAGCCGACATCAGCAATTATAATAATAACAGCTATGGCGTTCGGACCTGAGGCGGGATTTTTGACAGGTGCTACAGCTGCGGTAGCCTCGAATATATTTTTTGGACAAGGTCCATGGACCCCGTGGCAAATGTTCTGTTGGGGGATGATCGGTTTTGTCGCAGGAGTATTGAAAAATGCAGGTTTTTTCAAAGGAAAATTAAGCTTATCCACCTATGGACTATTATCAGGGTTTGCCTTTGGATGGGTCATGAATCTCTGGTTTATTATCGGATTTATCAATCCTATTACCTGGCAAGCTATAGTAGCAGCTTACATATCAAGTTTTTGGTTTGATTTTACTCATGCAGTATCAACCCTAATCTTTCTTTTTGTGTTGGCAAAACCTTGGCTAAAAAAGCTAGACCGGATAAAAACTAAATTTGGCTTGATGGAATGAGCATATGCTTAGGAAGCTGTGAGAGTGCTTCACTTGAGAAGTGTATTTCTAATTATAAAGCGTACATATGTGTAAATAACATAGTGGATGGGAGCGATATGTCATGATTACAGCCACTGTTCATAGTTTAGAAGGTGTTATATGCAGACTCGGGTTAGACCCACTCACAGTTAAACGCTTTATGGAAGAGTGGTTACAAACTGCACACGAGGTTTCTTTTAGCCCAAATGGTTCTTTTAAAGAACAACCCTATGAATATTATGGGAAGTAGCGGGCAAAAATGGTATATTGATGACTGTAATTAAATAGTGGGGTAACGACTATGGCATTTCAACCGATAAACTATTCTTTTTTCCAACAACCCACGATTAGTTTAGCTCGTGCTATGTTGGGGAAATTGCTTGTGAAGGAAACTGAGTTAGGTATAGCTTCGGGATGGATTGTAGAAACCGAAGCCTACATTGGACCAGAAGATCGTGCGGCCCATAGTTTCGAAAACCGAAGGACTATAAGGACTGAAGTAATGTTTGGACCACCCGGGTATATCTATACTTATGTTATGCATACCCATTGCCTTATTAATGTGGTGAGTGGGGAGATTGGGCACCCAGAGGCGGTATTAATTAGAGCTCTAGAACCATGTTGCGGAATTGACCTGATGTATCAACGTCGCGAAAAAGGGAAAAAGGAACTAGAGCTAACAAATGGACCAGGAAAATTAACGAAGTCCCTTGGTATAGTAAAGGAAGATTACGGGAGAGCGATGTTTGAGTATCCACTTTTTCTCGCAGAAGGAAAAGAAATTGAATCCATTGCGGTTGGTCCAAGAATAGGGATTAATAACAGTAGGGAAGCTATACACTATCCATGGCGTTTTTGGGTACAGGGTAATCGCTTTGTATCCAAATAATAGGTGTTAGCAACTGACTCTAATTAAGTGTCATATGAGGTGCCTTAACAAACCCGCGCAGCATTCGGAGAATTAAAAAGATGAGAGGCAATAAACCGCCTCTCATCATATCGTACATAATATTATTTGCAATTATTAAAAAGCATGCCGAATGTTACAACAAAATTCTCACGTACCCCTGGGGAGATCAGACATACGGGTGCAGAGTCAGAAACGCCAATCAAATTTCATAGGTAAGTGTAACCGAAAGCCGGTTCTCCTGAAGGAAAATCGGCTTTTCGTACGGGTGCGCTTTCTGTCAGCCATTGAAAAATCTTCGCTAGCCTTTACGATGGATGAACGAGAAGTTCAGTGGGCTTAGCATATCTCAAACTTAATATAGAAGGTAGTACCTGTTGGAGCAGAGTTAAAACTAATTATGGCCTTATGCCTAGCAACAATGCTATAACATGTTGCTAGACCTAAGCCAGTTCCATTATCTTTGGTCGTAAAAAAAGGAGTGCCAACTTTGCTAACGTCCCTGTCATTAATCCCATTACCTTGATCCTGGACAACTAAAACGACCCGATTATTCTCCATGTATGTTCTAATAATTAGTTTCCCGCCAGGAGTCATCGCCTCAAAGCCATTACGGACAAGGTTAAAGATGAGTTGCCGAATTTCCTTGTCGTCTAGTAACAGGTCTACGATCCTGCTTAATTCAAGTTCCACACTTATATCGGCAACCATAGCATCTGCTTGAATCAACGGATTCAGGCTTTCTAAAATTTGATTGAGGTTTTGCCTCTTTAGGTCGACAGGTTTGGTTTTGACAAGGGAAAGGAAATCTGTAATTATCGAATTTGCCCTATCCAGTTCACTAACCATAAGACTAAAATAGTTTGCATTGTGTTCGTATTCTTTTTTACCGCTCAGCAGCTGTAGGAATCCTTTTACTGTGGTCATCGGATTCCTGATTTCATGGGCGATGCCTGCAGCCATTTGACCAATCAGGTTTAATCTCACCAGACGGAATAACACTCGAGGCCGCTTTTAACCTTCATCGCTATGTGTAGGAGGTCTCCCGAACCGTCAAAAGCATAAGGGCTAGATAAAAGCACGATCAACACACATGGTAGAACCAATAATTTCAGTCATGGTTTGCAAGATATTATAGGTATCATCTTTGTTAATAATAGTTTCTGCAATACGATTTAAAGCACTGGCGAAAGAAAGTTGCTCTAGTAACTGACTGCGATCTTTCCTTAATGCCACTTCAGCCCGCTTTCGTTCAGTAATATCCTTCTGAAGTTGCTCGTTGGAAACTCTCAATTCATTAGTGCCTTCCAGAAGCAATTCTTCTAGATGAAACCGATATTTTCTTAATACTTCGTCTGTTTTCTCATCCCTCATAAAAATCACCGCCCTTGAAGATCACCTCACACCATAAAATTCTTTAGCAATATCCAAATATCCTTCATTTTTATTAATAAAATAGGAATATTATTGAAAAACTGACTGAGTTCTCCTGAATGATCGGCGACTATGTTAACATGATTGAAAATGGACGGCCGGGAACATTTTTGAGAAATTGCGATAGAGGTATCACGCTGGATTCGTTTCATCCAGACGAAGAGGGACGTATCGAAACTTTTCGACACGTCCCCGTTTTTATGTCTGTGTTTAGGATAAATTGATTAAGCCAAGTAACGTGTTGACAAACGAGGTCCTAAAACATGGGGGTGAGGAGGCGCTTTCCTATATGCTTTCGCAGTTTGAGCAGGGTAATGCGAACGGATTGCGTGGTCAACTTATGATGGGCCTTTGCAAAGAGCTTTTGGGGGAGAGAAATAATGTTAGCGATGAAGCATTATCTCCCAATGGTTGGTTCAGTCAGCTTGAATCATTTGAACGTGAATAATCAACACGGTGTGTGGCTTTTCCAGCACGATTCCTACAGATCTGTGTTTTGAATAATCTCTTCTAGAGATTATTCTCTGTTACATAGAGGGCAATTTGCTTGAGATACTGGTTAACGTCTTCGAGATTGTCATGAATAATATTATAGACTACCTCAGGAGATATATCCCAATAGACATGGACTAACCGGTTGCGAAATTTAGTAATTTCGATCATAGCAGGTTCTAAGTCCTCAGTTATTCGATGTTTTTCTAATTGTCGGAAAACATCGGCATAAGTTTTGGGAGCCTCGAATTGCTGATCCACTTGAAGCATGGAAATAAGACGATTCCCAACATTGATACAGGATTCGATACATAACTGCAGATAACGCTCAGTTGCACTTTGTAGTATAGAATTATTCATATAATCTTCGCGGGATGTTTGAGCGACTTCCTTCAATCGTCCGTGATACTTGGAGATTTGACGCATTTGGAAAGCAAGTTTTTCATCCATAAACTGTGTTACCTCCCTGAAAGAGTTTCAAGTAATGTATCGTTGCATTCATCGAGTAATGGTTTGAAATCCAGATAATACTTTACCGTTTGTTCCCAATAATCGATGTATTCTTCTCGGTTGTTAAGTAAAAGTATTTTCGATTGTTTTATTGCTCCATACTGTATGGTTAGAGGAGCGATGTTTAAGTTAATCACATCAATATCATCCGATTGAAGTAAGTCAGTTATTATTCCCATGACGTGGATATGGAGCTTGTTGAGTTCATTTAGACTAAGATTTTTATGATACAGAATAGCCAGATCAACATCGCTTAAGGGGGTTTCTTTGTTCGTAGCTAATGAGCCAAAGAGTAGCACAGCACTGATTTGTTGCTCTAAGCCTACTAATGACTGAGGTAAATCCTTCAGCCTTTCGCGAATGAACTTGAAATCGAAGGGTTTACTATCAAAAATCATATTAATCACCATCCCAAGATTATTATACCAGTAATTTCCTTTGCGTAACAGTTGTCCTTTGAAAATCATTTCCTATCATCGCTCTTGGAAGAGTTTATGAGAATAATGTTGATCACTAACAAACAAGGCTAGAGGGATCAGTAATCCTCTAGCCTTGTTGTTCGTATTAATGGGTAATTTATAAGCAGTTTATCTAAAAGCAGGTGGTTTTTCTTTAAAGAACTTAGTTTTATAGGCAGTGTACACGAAGCCTATGGCGAGCCAACTGAAGCCGACAACCTTGGCTTGGCTCTGTAGACTCATGCAGACATAGAAGATGATAATGAAGCCTATGACTGGCAGGAGGAGGTATTTGAACAAGGAGGCTAAATCTGTTTTCTTGCCTCTGATCACGTAGTGGATTACGACGGAAGCATGCAGGAACATGAAACCGGTTAGAGCTCCGAAGTTAACCATGGAGGTCAGGAGATCCATGCTAAGAAGTGCACCGATGGCAATCGCGATAAAGGCCACAAAGAGAGTGCTCATATAAGGAGTTTGGTATTTGGGATGAACCTTACTTAGGAAAGCGGGCATCATCTTGTCACGGGACATGCTGTAGAGCAGACGGGAGATTGCCGCCTGAGCCACGAGTCCATCCCCGATACCCCAAGCCACGGCCGTTCCCAGAGCGACCAGAATCCTGAGCCAGTTTCCTCCGGCGACTTGAGCGACTGAGTAGAAGGCAGTGTCAGGGTTTTGGAAGGTGGTGTGATCTGGCCAGAGCAATCCAGCCAAGTAAGTTTGGAGCACGAAGAGTCCGCCAACGAGAATTAAGGCCGTCACGGTGGCTCTACCCACGATCTTCTGGGGTTCTTTGGCTTCTTCTGACAGGGTACTGATCGCGTCAAAGCCCAGAAAACTTAAGACTGCCAGGGAGGTAGCCGCCATGACCATATCCATGTTGAAGCCTTCTGGTTTCCAAATGGGGTCCAGGGTGAAACCCTGCCCGGCCCCTTTTAAAACGGCCACAAAGGCCATCACCACAAAGGCAACCAGGACGAACAGTTCGAAAATCAGTAGTCCGATATTGGTTTTGGCGATAAGTTCAATCCCGCGAAAGTTTACTACGGTGTTAATAATGACAAAGAGGGCAATCCAGCCCCAAAAAGGCAAGATGGGCAGGATTTCCTGCAGAGCATAACCGGCGACTAGGGAGGAAGTAGAGTATCTCTGGCCTTGGAGTCAATTTCAATCACGGCTTGGAGTTTTTCCCCAAAACGAGTCTTTTGGATACAAAGATAGTTTTCCGTATGCTGCAACTCTTTTTCAAAGGTCACCAGCGGTTCTTTTTCCATATAGTTGTATCTTAGAAAAAGAGACAGATTTTCCACGGCTTTGACCGAGTCCTCTAGGCGTCCTAATCGTCCCAGACTGGTAATGGCATTTAACGTATTAAACAAAAAATGAGGCTGGATCTGTTGGTTGAGTTGCATGAATTGGCTTTGCTGCAAGTCATGAGGGTGAGCGTCGTTGACAATCCTTGTGCAATATCATATGCTCTAGCTGATAAAATAAAAGGTATGAAAAAGGGGATAACAATGAAACCTAAGCTGTCTCAAATTGACATTGATGAATTGCTTAAAATCCCCCTGCTTAAGGCATTGAGCGAACAACATATACTAACCCTCAATCAATCTGCCCATGAACGTTCATTTCGAAAAAAAGAATCTATTTTTTCCCCGGAGAAGCAAGCGGATTTTATTTTAATTCTCCTTAAAGGTAAAGTTAGAATATATCTCAGTTATCCAGACGGAAAAGAGTTTACGATCGCCTTCTTAGAACCTGGAGATGTCTATAGTAGCCATTCGGGCACTTTTGCCGAAGCAATGGAAGAAACGATTGTCTGGACCATCGACATTAAAGTCTTTCGCGGCTTTATGCTAAAAGATCCGGTGATTTTGATTAGCATGGTCAAAGTCTTAGGAGAAAGCTTGGGAAACACTCTTGGAATCATAGAAAACCTTGTTTTTCGCGATGTCGGTAAACGGTTAGCGAACTTTTTGATACAAGTGGCTAGGGAAAAAGGACAGCCTACTGAACAAGGTACCCTAGTGAACTTAGGTTTAACACTCGAAGAGATAGCTTCTGCAGTAGGAACATCCCGGCAAACTGCCTCTACATTCCTTAACCGTTGGCAAAAAGCAGATATCTTAACTCTAAACCGCAAATCGTTTGTCATTAGAGATATTCAAGCTTTGCAAGACAGTATGGAAGAAAACTAAAACTAAAGAATTGTATGTGAAATAAGAAAACCATCAGCATCCTGACGGTTTTCTTATTTTTTATCTTCTATAATCAGAATAGTTGAACTGTTGAGTTCGGTTATGAAAGCAATCATTTAATTTTAGGAGGAAATTATGATCAAAACCTTTTTAGCAACAGATCTGACAATTGATACCGGGGTACAGGAACTTCTCTTGAAAGCAAAGGATGAAGGGATAGAGACAGCCTTTGATCGAGCAAAGCAACAAGAACCTCACTGTAAGTTTGGCTTAGCTGGGGTTTGTTGCCGACGCTGCATGATGGGACCTTGCCGTGTAAGTTTTGGTGAAAAAGGGGTGAAACGAGGGGTCTGTGGTGCAACGGCTGATCAAATTGTTGCTCGCAACCTGCTGACACTGATCGTCGATGGTGCGACACCCCATGTCGAACATGCCCGTGAAGTGACACTCACTCTTTTAGAAGCTGCAGAAGGCATAGCGCCTTACGAAATTAAAGGGAAAGATAAGTTATGGAAAATCGCGCTTGACTTGGGCCTAACTCCTGAAGGCAAGAGTACAAACGAAGTGGCAAAGGAAGTTGCGTTAATAGCCTTGCAAGATTTTCAGAAACAGACTGGGGTAGCCACCTGGCTGGGTTTACGTGCCCATGCCAAGTCCGTTGAAACTTGGGAGAAATTAAATATTTTACCTCGCAATGCTCACTTGGAGATTGCCAATGCCATCAATAAGGCTGCCATGGGCTGTGACAGTGATCCACTCAACCTCCTCCTTGGAGTTATGACGATGGCTCTTGTTGAAGGGTATGACGGATTACACCTCTCAACCGATCTTTCGGACGTTCTTTTCGGCACCCCAAAGTTAGTCAAGGCCCAATATAATATGGGAGTCATAAAAGAGGATTATGTTAATATTGCGGTTCATGGACATATTCCAATGGTTTCAGAAAAAGTGGTGGAATGGAGCCGAAAACTAAACGGAGAGGCAAAATCTTTAGGAGCCCAAGGTATTAATGTCATCGGGATATGCTGCAGTGCCAATGAATTATTAATGAGGCAAGGGGTTTCCGTGGCAACCAACTTTGCTAGCCAAGAGTTGGCAATTGTGACAGGGGCTTTAGAAGCGATGGTTGTCGATGCCCAATGTATCATGCCAGGCTTGCAAAAAGTTGCCGAATGTTATCACACGGAATTAATTTCCACCCTGCCCAACATTAAAATTGAAGGATCTAGCCACGTTGAGTTTACTCCGGCTAAGGCTGATAAGATGGGCGAGGAAATTGTTCGCAAAGCATTAGGCCGTTATACAGAACGCGATATGGTTAAACTACAAATACCAAAAGGAACCGTTGAAGCTTATGCTGGCTTTTCCGTGGAACAAATCATTGAAGTACTTTCCAAGATCAATCAGGAAGATCCACTCCAACCCGTTATCCAAGCGCTCACAGATGGGGATATCTTAGGTGTGGTAGCTATTGTTGGGTGTACCAATCCGCGATTGAAACAAGACTGGGCGAATACAGAATTAGCAAAAGAACTTTTAAAGCATAATGTTTTAATTGTAGCAACTGGCTGCTCGGCACACTCTCTAGGCAAATTCGGTCTTCTGTCTCCGGAGGGCATTGAGTATTGCGGTCCGAAGCTCGCTAACGTGCTGAAAACAATCGGCGAGGCGAATGGACTCACGTCGTTGCCTCCGGCATGGCATATGGGAAGCTGCGTAGATAACTCCCGCATCGATGATTTACTGGTTGCCTTGGCCAATCGAGTAGGTGTAGGCGTTCGCGATTTACCGGTTGCTGGATCGAGCCCAGAACCTCATAGTCCGAAAGCTTTGTCAATTGGCACGTTCTTTATAGCCCAGGGCGTCGATGTTCATATCGGTCTCAACGCTCCCATTAGCGGTTCACCCTTTGTAGAGAATGCTTTGACAGGTGATAAAGGGGATTTTGCAGTAACAACGGATGAACTGTTCGGTGGCAAGTTGATTTATGAAGAAGACCCCATCAAAGCGGCTCATGTATTACTCCAACGAATTATTAAGAAACGAACGGCATTAGGGTTGCAAAGCCCCGAGCTGGAGTTCTAACCAACAGAATTTTGTTAGTTTTAAGTCATTAATAATGGGAAGGAAAACAACAAAATGAGCGTAACTAATAAGAGTATAAAAATCGCTGTTTCCGGTAAAGGCGGGGTGGGTAAAACCACCTTGGCCTCTCTTCTATGCCATTTATATGCCCAAGATGGGCAGCATGTCCTTGCGGTTGATGCTGACCCAGATGCAAATTTGGGGACTGCGCTAGGATTTCCTCCCAAGCTACTCGCAGAGCTCACTCCAATTTCTAAGGAAGCAAAGTTAATTAGGGAGCGCACCGGTGCAGAACCAGGCTCAATCGGGGCAATGTTTAGCATCAATCCTTACGTGGATGACATTCCAGACACTTATGTGGCTAAGCATAACGGAATTAAACTTTTGCGGATGGGTTCAGTAACCTTGGGCGGATCGGGCTGTGCCTGCCCTGAGAGCACTTTATTACGCAATTTGTTAGAGCATATGGTCTTAGAACGAGACGAAACCGTCATTGTGGACATGGAGGCTGGTTTGGAACATTTCGGGCGCGGAACGGCGGGTGGGGTGGATGCTTTTATCGTTGTCGTCGAACCAGGCAAACGGAGTTTTGAGACTGCTCATGCAGTCGTTAAACTTGCCAAAGACATTGGGGTTAACCAGGTATATGCCGTTATTAATAAAGTCCACCCCGGTCAGATGGAAGATATTCAAAGGGAAATGAACTTTATTCCGATCTTAGGATATCTACCCTATGACCCTATAGCAGTACAGGCTGATCTCACAGGTCAAAGCCTCTTTGACTTAAGTCCGAAATTCGTGGAGCTAGCCAAAGAAATTAAGACTCAAATCGAGACTTTATTGGTTTAATTTGTTGTAAAGCTGGGATGTTCGGGCATTCCAGCTTTTATTTATTTTCCACTACTATTAATTTTCATAATATATAGCTGAAGATGACGAAATAGGGGAATACTTTATTAACTCTGCGTTTCCGACGTCTGGTGAAATGGTTCGAATTGTTCACTTGATTGAGGAATCTGATCATGGTCTAACGATAAATGAGATACTTAAACTCGCAAATTTGAGTAAAGGGCGAATCGAAAGATGTATAAAGGTTTTAGAGATTGACGGAATTATAGCTAAAAACAAGAGTACCTATTTTAGAACGGTTAATCCCTGGAACCTAGATCTCGCGCGTTTTGTTAGTCCCTGATTTTGCACAGAGGCTTGCACGAAAGCTAGGAATACCTTTTCATCCAGTGTTAGTTAAAACTAGGGAAACCCCTGAGCAGAAAATCATGCAGAATAGGATACAACAGGCGTCCAATGTTCTCGGAGCGTTTTCTGTTCAAGGAGTGGTTATGGCTGACCCAGTTCTTCTCGTTGATGATATGATTGATTCACGTTGGACAATGACTATATGCGGAAATTTATTACGCCAGGCCGGGTGCGGTCCGGTAATTCCTTTTGCAATTGCTTCAACATCTGGAGGAGGTGATATTGAATTACAATAAGTTTGTCTGTTGACAGCCAAGCAATTCTGTTACTGGCTAGTAACGTTGGTTTACCTATAGAAAAGAATATGGATTTAAAACCTTTAAGCTCTTCAGAATGGAACGCAATGTCTGAGAAACTAAGTCATTCGACCTTGAAGTATCCAAGGAAGTTTTTTGAAGCTGATCCGAACGAGTGGGAAGAACAACTTGATTTAAATGAAGCTCAAGTCGAACGCATGCAAAGGTTACTAGCCCGCGGGGCAAACCTATCGAATAAAAGGCCCTATCGCTAAGAGAAGCGCCGAATTTTTCCTTCAAGCTCTCCACACCCAAAACAAAGAGGTGCCATTTCCGAGAAAGCGTTCTTTACGAAAAATCAACTTTCTAAATCAACCGAACGGTTGATTTTCTTTTTGCTTTGAAAGTACAATGATCTCAAAGGAGATGGTTGGGATGAAGTAAATCCTACTAGTCAAGAACCTTGAGAAAAGCTATAAGGGAAACAAAGTGATTCAAGTGTTGTAGAAATATAAGGGAAATGCAGAAAGTTCGGCGAAAAAGAAAGGTATAATAAACCTCAAAATGGCGGTTGGTATTTGGCCAGTAAAGAGAAGCACGAAGGAGTTTACAAAATGATTAATTTGCAATGATCGTGACAAGTTTCCAGTCAATGAAGGGCATGTTCTAATTATCCCGAAGAGGCATGTGGTCAGAACAGGCGGTGACAACTATTTCATGAATTCAGCACTTTAATGCAGGCACTTTCACAGATTGCTTGCCAAAATGGGCAGCAGATCTATAGCTGCTACTCTCTCAAATCTCCTTACCGCTCTGTCATACTTATAGATTCTATTGCAACACTTCCGCCTCTAACCACTTCAATGTTTTTGAAATCACTACTCAAGAGATTAATCAGATCGTTGTTCTTGCTTTCCGTTTGAACGCATTCCATCAATACACTTTCTTTATCGTAATCTATGATTGAAACACCAAAGACCTCAGCAATTCTGAACAATTCTTCCTTATCAACTTTAGAACATTTCCTTATTTTAACAAAGATCAATTCCTTCATATGAATCGGACTATTAGTAAAATCTATTACTTTGATAACTTCTACGCAACGATTTAATTGCTTCTTTATCTGTTCAAAAGTATCATCATCACTCTTTAATCGAATGGTCATTCTTGAAACGGTTTCATCCTCTGTCATTCCCACAGTCAAACTTTCTAAATTATATGCTTTTCCTGAAAACAGGCCTGAAATCTTCGCCAAAACACCTATATCATTTTCAACAAAAAGTGAAAGCCATCGTTTCTTCATGTTTATATCCATTCCTTTCGCTGCGCTCAAGGCACAAAACGTTATGAAACGTGTTGGCTTTGAGCGTTATTTTATTTATCCTATAAACGTAGGGATAGCAGTTAACTACAAACCACGGGGAGGTGAGTGGGCTACTCCAAACACGGAGTGACCGCATGTTTATATGTGTAGATTGCCTTTCCAAGCACAAATAAGTGTGACTTTGAGCACGCAGACTTATCTTTGTATAAACATTACTCGTTTATAGCTAGGCAATCAGTCAATGCTGTCTATCCCTTCAAATCTAGGAAGGGAGATTCTACTGTGGCTTTAAAAATTGTCCATCAAATTTGTTGTGGCATTGACGTCCACAAAACCTTTGTGGTTGCCTGTATTGCTACGACAAACAACAAGGGGGTTACTAGTTACAAACGCCATCGCTTTTCTACCTTTACAAAAGGCCTAAAAGAGCTGTCACAATGGCTTTGTGAAAACAACTGCAGCGAAGTTTGTATGGAGTCTACAGGAAAATACTGGATTCCAATCTTCAACATTCTTGAAGATTCTTGCAACATTACCCTCGCTCACCCGAAATACGTCAAAGCGATCCGCGGTAAAAAAACGGATAATAAAGATGCTCAGTGGATTGCCGACTTGTTCAAGCATGACCTTGTCGCAGGTAGCTTTATGCCACCACTTGCCATTAGACAGCTTAGAGACTTGATGCGCTATCGCGCTAAGCTGACCAACTTTATGTCCAGCGAAAAAAACAGACTTCAAAATTGCTTGACGGTATCCAACATTCAACTTGGCAATGTCCTTTCGGACACTTTTGGCAAGAGTTCTATGAAGATTATTGACAAGATCCTTGAGAACCCCCTGGATACCACGTTTGACTTAGAATCCCTTGTACATTGTTCTCTGTTTAAAAAACTTCCTGAACTTGAGCTTGCCGTTGATGGGTTTATCACACTCGAACAAGCGGGGAAACTTAAAATCATCAAGCGACACTATGAAGATCTCACTGAGCGCAAATCAGATCTTGAGGGAATTATCCTTTCTCTTTCCGTGCCCTACGCAGAAGAACTAAACTTGATCTTAACTGTTCCGTCCTTTAAAAACATCTTTTCTACCATTACTGTGGTTTCCGAAATAGGTGTCAATATGGACGTGTTCCCGACAGCTAAGCATTTATGCTCCTGGGCAGGGCTTACACCTACGAATAACGAAAGTGCCGGAAAGAAAAAGTCTGTTAGGATTTCAAAAGCTGGTTGTTACATCAAACCACTTTTAGTCCAATGCGCCACTGCTGTGGTAAAGAGTGAAAAGCATCCTGAAATCCGTAACCGCTACTTAAAACTCAAAAAGCGTCGTGGGCACAAACGAGCAATCATCGCAATTGCGCGCATGTTACTAACTGCGATTTATATGATTCTTAAAAAGAAAGAACCCTATAATGCTGACTTATACAAAAAATCCGATGTTCTTCCAGTAGACCGCGAAATCACGGTTGAACAAGCAATTTTGATCGCTAAAAATCAAGGATACCGAATAAAAACTACAGCCTGACTCAGTATATTAATTCAATTTTAAGTCATCTCTTGATGGCTTGTTTGCTATGCTCTCGAACTAATGTGCGTTATCCTACAAATGTTTCAGACTTTTTGCCCCCCTTAGTATTCTAAAATCATGTCATACAATGGTTTTCCACCTTGTACCATTGGCAGAACAAGTTCATCGTTGTCAATGATAAATTCAATGATAGTAGGACCTTTCGTGTTCTTTAATGCCTGTTCGAAGGCGGTCTCAATTTCCCCTTCTGTTGTTACACGTATACCTTCCGCTCCGTAACACTTAGCCAATGCAACAAAATCCGGCGAATATACAGGACATTTATCACTTGTACCACTACATCTTAAATCGCATTCTTTCCTGCGTCTTGTACATACACTTGAATAATGCTTTTCGTAAAAGAGTGTTTGAACTTGTCTTACCATTCCTAAAGAGCTGTTGTTAAATATGCAAATAATCAAAGGAAGCTCCTCTGCCACAGCAGTAGCCATCTCTTGAATGTTCATCTGTATTCCCCCGTCACCCGAAATGCAAATAACTATTTTATCTTCATTTCCTATTTTTGCACCTATCGCAGCAGGGAAACCATATCCCATTGTTCCCATACCACCTGAGGTTAACAGCTTCATATTCCTATTTAACTCTAAAAACTGAGTTGTCCACATTTGGTGTTGTCCTACGTCCGTTACTATGATTGCGTCTTTGAACGTTTCATTGATATGGTCAATAATCTTTTTTGCTGTAATCCCTTTATTATTCTTCATAGTAAGGGGATGTGATGCTTTCCAGGTTTCAAGCTGCTTCATCCATTCCGTTGTGTCATATTCTTTTACATATTTAAGCATTGCTTCAATAGCTTCTTTTGCGTCAGCTACAATGGGTATATCAACCCTTATATTCTTTGAGATGGAGGCTGTATCAATATCGATATGAACAATTTTAGCTTTGCGAGCAAATTCACTTATTTTACTCGTAACTCTATCACTAAATCTTGTTCCTATGGAAAATAGCACATCACATTCCGTAATTGCCATATTGGCCGCATAACTTCCATGCATGCCAATATTGCCGAGATAATATGAATGTTTAGTGTCAATACTTCCTTTTCCCATCATGGTTGTCGCTACAGGAATCTTTGTTAGTTCCACAAGCTTCGTAAGTTCATCGTGTGCTCCGGCTATATTTACCCCTCCACCAATAAGGAAAATAGGTTTTTTGGAAGCTTTTAATAAATCCACCGCCTTTTTAAGCTGTCCTATGTGTACTTTTGTACTTGGCTTGTACCCTCTGAGATTCACCTTTTCAGGATATTCATCACTTCCTAACTCAAGCATAATATCCTTAGGTAAATCAATTAATACCGGGCCAGGTTTCCCAGTTCTGGCAATATAGAAAGCTTCCTTGATTATTTTGCCTAAATTCTTTCTATCGTTAACAATGACTCCATATTTACAAATACTTCTAGTGATACCAACGATGTCAGCCTCTTGAAAGGCATCGTCTCCAATCAAGTTAGAGGTAACCTGCCCTGACAAGCAAACTAGCGGCACACAGTCATAGTAAGCAGTTGCTATTCCGGTTACCATGTTTGTTGCACCCGGACCACCTGTAACCAAGCATACACCTACTTTACCTGTAGAACGTGCATAACCATCTGCCTCATGAACCAGTGCCTGCTCATGTCGTGGCAATACAACCTTAATTGTATCCTGGTGATAGAGTTCGTCGAAAATATCCGTTACTAACCCTCCCGGATACCCAAATACTGTAGCTACTCCTTCTTCCCGTAAAGCTTTTACTAATAAACTGGTTCCTCTCACTTGTTTCATATTCATGTATACCTCCTTTAAATTTATAAAAAGCAAACAAAAAGCCCTAAGCTAAATTTTACTTTAGCTTAGGGCGAATCTACTTCCGTGTTACCACCTAAATTCAGAGGAAAGACCTCTGCACTCTATCAGTACGGAAAACAAATATGGTACTGAATAAATCAGCACGAATACTGTGATCGATACCGCTTTCCTTGTAACGGTGGAAAACTCCGTTGAAGTCTACTAAAGATTTCTCTCGTTCGGTTCACTGCTCAAAGGCTACTTCCATACTTCCTCCATGAAGATTCGCACCAACCATCTTCTCTCTTGAATATCGGGAGTATGTACTCCTCCTTATCATCGCATTTCAATCTGCTTTTGTTCTTTCAGTATATCAAGCAACTTATTTGATGTCAATATAAGGGTGATGCCCTTTTTAAAGAGCGAACGCCTGCAATCAATTTGCATCACAGTCTTCGATCCATTACGTTCAGAAATCTCGTTAGCCTTATTGCGCAAATCAGAGATGGGACGAATGTTTGGCATAGTCCTCGCTCCTCGTTCTCAATATTTCTGAACCTATTTTATCATAATTTTGAGTAAATATAAATTTATATATTACCAAAGATCTTCACATGTGCTTATTTTGCCTAACAGCCTAATACAGGAATGAAGAAGACCTTGAGCCCCAGTTATACTGTAGGGCTTTATTTTATTTACTTTGGCAGATAATTATATATAATCAAGGCAGACCCACATGGGCAGGATTTTGCAGGATAATCTCGAAGAAGTGAGAATTACTAAATCCAAATTGAGAATCAGATAATCTGTCAAACAGGATGCGTTAAGAAGGGATAGATATGGAACAAATCGAAAAACTCCTGAATCATGTCAGCAAAACAGTTACCGATCTGGAACTCCAGCAGATCCTCGGGGAGTCAGATTATCCTCGTTTTCAGGGTGAAGTGGAAAGATTGGTAGAGTCCGGAGTACTTGCTCCGGTAAAGGCTTCAAAAAAGAATGGACGACTGCCGCCTCTGTATAATAAATATAAAATTATTAAGCCCCAGGAGGATTATACCTCTTATCTTGAGTCCATTCGCCGGCTTAATCCTGAGCTTAGCATTGCGGGTTATTTGCAGAGGCCGGAGGTTTATAAAAAGCATCAGCAGATCGTTGAAGGAATCAGCAACTATCTGTGGTTTGCTCAGGGTTTGTTAGACAAACCCATGTCGCGCAAGGAGCGCTCCTTTTCCGTGTGGGGCAGGGAGAAGCTGTTGGATGAGCAGATATCCTTGGTTAAAGACGTGCTGAGGTTTAATAGTCTGGCGGAGGATTTCCTTAATTATTATGACACTCCGGAGCCATTTTTTGAATATCGACATGATCTCGGCCAGCTCACGACAGTGCTGGTTATTGAAAACAAGGATACCTGGTTTACCTTGCGGAAGCTAATGCAGGATACGGGAAAAAACTTCTTGGCAGGTACGGTTCTCCAGGTGCTTTTGTACGGGGAAGGGAATAAAATCACGAAGCCGGGAGCTTTAGAGGAATACAAGGCCGCCATGTTGGGCGGGGAAGGACAAGCTACACGCTTTCTTTACTTCGGGGATCTGGACTGGGAAGGTATTCGGCTATTTTTTCGTACCCGCGAAGCCAATCCGTCTCTGGAATTAAAACCCTTCGCTGCCCTCTATAGTCTTATGCTGGAACTTGCGGCAAAGCACGCAGAACGTCAAGCATTACCTAAATCACCCGATCAGCGTGGTGTGACCGGTTCGCTCTCTGAATTTTTAGCAGCTTTGGAACTTGCCCAGGGGGATAATCCCCTGAGCACGAGCACGAGCACGAGCATGAGCATGAGCTTAGCGGGTGGCTTTTTAAAGGACTTATTAGCTGAGGGCAAGTACATCCCTCAGGAGATTATCAATTATCAGGTGGCGGCGGATCTTCTCAAGTAGTAGGAACGGGGTTGAAACGAGTGGCGACGACAACATTTGAATTTTTGGAAGGCTTTGAAAAGAGGATGCAGCTGGTCGCTGCGATTGACTCCATTATCAACCGCACCAATCGCAAGATGGAGTTTGAGCGATTGTTTGAGCCTGGGCAGCTGGATAATATTATTCTTTCCGTCCTTGTCTTTATCATGGAAAGAACCTTAACTGAGGATGAAGAGTGTACTATGGACAGCCTCGCCCGCTTTGTCGCTCAGATCCTCCCTGAGTATTCCCTAGCCCTGTCCCCTGAGGTTGTGCGCAAACTGACGGAATACATCATCAAGGACATTCTGCAAAATGGAGGGGAAGCGCGCTACTATCCTGTCATGAACTACGGGAAGGGTATGGACCAACTCCGGATTCGACTCATTGATGATAAGCTCATCGACGATCAGCGGGGCTATGTGCTTAATTATCAGCTGACGGATCAGGGCTATGACCTTCTTTTCCGAACCAAAGAAGTCGAGGAGGAAATCAGTTTTACCATTGAAGAACTCAAGCTTCGTGAACTGATTAAGCGTAAAAACTACAGGAAGGCCATTGGGCAAAGCGCGAACCTGGTGCAGATGATCCGGCAAAAAAAGAATGATGTCCGGCAGTTCGTGCAAAAAGTTCGGGAAAACATTTATGAGGTAAACATCGAAGAGTTTGAACGGCTTGTAACCAGTACCTATACCCTGCTTGAAGAGGAATACAGCATGATGGGTGAGATTCGCTCCATGATTCTGCTTTCCGAGCAGCGCCTTAAGGAAGAGGAAGACCTACGGGGGGCCTTGGACGAGCAGATGATTAAAGCTCGCTCAGAGATCGGGATTATCCGTAGAAACATCAACCTAACCATCAGTGAGCAAAAGGAATTGATCATGGAACGTCTCAGCCTGTCGAGAATTTATAAGGAAACCATTGCGGATTCCTTTGCTCTGGCCAGAGCTCGCTATTATGACTTTGAGCAGGTCATCCTCAAGCCCTTGGAGCAATGCCCAGAGGAAAAGCTGCCCTCTCTCTGGCAGCTTCTTAATCCTTTACTTCGGCCTAACCCGGATCGGATTCTCAACGTACTCAGCTTGTTTGAGCGACAAGCACGCCTTAAGCAGGAAGACGAAGGCACCCCCAGTATCCTCCTGGAGGAGCTGGGAGAAGATATGGAACTGCGCAAAATCTCCAAAATCAATGATCGAAATCTGGAATTGTTAGGCAGTCTGTTGGAGTTTGCTGACCGCAAAAGGGAATCCTTTCGCTTGAGTGAATTGATGCAGGATCTTGAGACTAAGGCAGAAGTCTTTAAGGAATTAACGGAGGATGATCTGATTTTCAAAACCATGCTCAAGCTCTATGATCTCCAGGTGATTGATCTGAGTAGATGGAGGGAAGAGCAAGAGGAGGTAGTGGCCAATGCTACAGGCGAGCTGGATGTCAGCTATTGTTTGTACCGCCTGGAATATGTCCACCCGGACTTATTTGGAATTAAGAGAATCGAGATCAGCAAACCTGATGAAGAGGTATACGAACAGGAAATCCTAACTTATATCGGGCAAGAGAAGTTAAGCAGGCGTATCGCCATCAGTGATTTTTGGATTGAGGTGAGCTTCCAGTGAGTGAGATAAAAACAGCCCTGAAGATTTACCGCAAACTCCTGGAGAAGGGGCAACTGGATCGGGAAAGCGAGGGGGATCTGTTCCTGGAATTCCGCAATGTGGAGGTTAGGGCGATCTTGGCGGAATTTGAGGAGGAGCTGGAGTTTAAAGTCATTGAAGTAGCGGGAAGTCTCTATTTGCTTCCCCATAGCGGCAATGGGATCTTGGGCTATACAACCAAGGATTTGCGCGAAAGCGTTGCCACGGATGCTAAGCTTGTCGATGCCTACTTGCTGAGCTATATCTCCATGTTCATTTTGTACTTATTTTACGGCGGACGGAACCGAAATCCGAAACAGCGGGAATTCTTACGAATCAGCACGTTGATCGAGGAACTGGACAGGCGTTTTGAACTGGCCTTAAGTGATGGGGAAGAGGGGAAGGTCCTGGAGGAAAAATACGCCCTGAATTTTACCCGCATCGCTGAGCTGTGGGCCAGTAAGCAGGATTTTGAAGAGAGAGGCCGCAAAACAAAAACCGGTACGATTTTGAATACCTGCCGGCTCCTGGAGCGGGAAGCCTTGCTCAGAATCGTGGATGATGACCGTGAGCTGCGGCCCACCAGGAAGCTGGATGACCTGATGCTTAATTATTACCTGGATGATAGCCGGGTAGAAGAGATTAGAGAGTTCTTCGAAGGAGCGGTATCTCATGCCCAGAATTAATCGGATTCGGATCATTAACTTTTCCTACAACAATGACCTGCGGCATATTCAGGATGAAACCTTTAATTTCCACGGTGGGGAAAATGCCTTGCTCAGTTTAGCCAATGGCGGCGGTAAAAGTGTTTTGGTGCAGCTGATCTTTCAACCCATCGTGCCCGAAACAAAAATCCAGGGGCGCCGCATCAACGCCTTTTTCCGTAAAAAACGTTTACCTGCCTATGTCCTGATCGAATGGAAGCTGGACAGTGCCGGCGGTTATTTGCTGACAGGCCTGGGAATGGTTTCGGCTGAGGTATCAGGGATTGAGGATGAGAAAAACAGAGTGAAGTATTTTACCTTCACTTCTCAATATACGGGCTCCAACGCCTTCGATCTGGCTAATATTGAACTGGTTAAACAAACGGGTAATATTCTGGAGATTAAACCCTTCAAGGAAGCCAGGGAGATGATGCTGGAAAAGGAGAAGAAGGACCCCTATCTCTTTGGTTGTTTTTATGATGATGACGGGGAGCGCTACCGCAAACGCTTGGCTGAGTTTGGAATTGCTCAGGATGAGTGGAAAAATATTATCGCCAAAATCAATGACAGTGAAGGCGGTTTAGATGAGATCTTTCAGAAGTATAAAAACTCCAGCCAATTATTAAATGAATGGATCATCAAAACCATCGAGAAGGTGATTTATAAGGATCGTTCCGAGGCCCATCGGTTAGAAGAAATGTTGGAAGGATTAGTGCGGGAGGTCATTGAGAACGAGCGCTTTATCTTAGAAAAGCAAGTTCTCGATGAATTCTTAGTTGGATACGGAGAACAGGTCGGTGCCTTAGTTGAACTTCTCAACGGTCTGGAAGAGCAAAAACGCTTGGCAGGAAAACTGGCGGCTCTGAATCGTCATTTAAACACTGAAACAGACCAGCTCCAGGAAGACCAGGAGGGCAATCAACTTGAATTAGTTAATCTCAAACAGGAACAGCAGCGGATCGACTTGGAAGAACGCTCTCATGCTTACTGGTTGAGACACGAGGAGCATAACCAAGCTGCCCAGGAATTGGCTGAGGCGGAAAAAAGCAGTCTGGATAACGAGGAAAAGCTGGAGGCGGCTAAATTCTCTGCCAAAATCATGGAGGCAGCCGGTCTCGGCCAGGAGATAGGTTCAAAAAAGGCTGACCTTTCCGGGATCCAGGAAAGGCTGGAAGCTTCTCGTTCACAGCTGGGTACAGATCAGAGAATGCGCGATTTGGAATACTCTCTTAAACGGTTGGCTCAGGAAACGTTGCAGGATCTCGAGCTGGCTTTAGAGGGCTTAAGCGGGGAAAAGACGGAGTGGGACAAGAATTTGCTGCAGCTCAAGACGGAGGCCCATAATCTGGATCAGGAATTAAGAGGGTTTGTAGGCGAAAAAGGCGGTCTTCAGCAGCAGGTAAAACAGTATGAAGCCCAGGAACGGGACGTCCGAGGGAAGCTCAAGCTTAATCTGAACAGGAACCTGCTGGGGGAGTTAGCCCAGCAGGACATTGAGAAAGCTAGACTGGGGCTGCAAAAGAACCAAGTGGATTTGGCGAGCAAAGAAGTGCTTTTGGTTGAAGAAAAAGCTGAGAATGTTCGGAAACAGCAGGATAAGGAGCGGGAGAGCCAAGAACTGCGGGAAGCCAAAGCTGAGGAAGCCAATTCTTTAAGCCGTCTGAATGAAGAGATTGCCGCCTATGAGCAGCAGGAACAGGAAGTCCTGGGCATCCTCCATAAATTCGGCTTTGCCGCTGAACTCAGATTTGACCGGGAACGTCTGCACACCTTGTTTAATCAACGACTGAAAAACCTGGATCAGAGCTTGGAAGAAGCAGTCCGGATGCGGGACGAGTCCACGGAATCCCTTTCCTCCCTTAAACAGGGGAGACTGCATATTCCCGGAGAAGTCGTCTCCTTACTGGCTGCTAAGGATATTCAATATGATACGGGTGAAACCTATCTGCGCAATCTGCCCCCGGACATCCGCCAGAAGCTGCTGGGGGAAAATCCTGTTTTGCCTTATGCCCTAATCCTGGCCAAGGAGAGCATTGAACTCCTGGCTGAGGCTATGAATCGAATGACCCTGCGACGTGTTCTTCCTCTGATTGCTTATGAGGATTTGGGCAAGAGCATAATTTCTATGACAGAGAGAATGGTTCAGGCCGGTGAAGGCCTAACTTTAGTTTGTCTGTATGAAGGCAGGGTCTTTAATAATGAGAGCCTCGTTAAACTGGAAGAAGAACTGAAACGAAAGCAAACTGAGGCCTTCGAGCAGTATGCCCATTATTCAGAGGAGCGCAATGATACGATTGCCAAGCAAGCCATATGCGGGCGTTTTGTCTATCCGTCGGAGCATCTCTATCTGCTGGAAAAAAAGAAAACAGCCGCCGATAAGCAGCTCAAGGGGATTGCCGACAATGTGTCTCTCCTGGAACAGGAAAAAAAGAATCTTTGCAGAGCCCTGGAAAAACTGGAACAATCCCTCAAAGAAACAAGCGAGAATCGGCAAAGGGCAGAGGTTGCCCTTACCCTGTTTGAGTCTTGGCTGGAACGGGAAAAGGACTATCAGACCTGCCGAAAAAGGCTGGGAGAAGTTATTGAGGGGATTTCCAACGCCGATAGAAAAAAAGCGGAACAGACTTTGAACATCGAGAACCTTCAGGAAGAGCTCAAGAGAGTTGATTACGCAATCGATCGGAAAAAGAGGGAGACTCAAGAAATCCGGAAAAAGCTCACCCTCTATCAGCAGGCCCCGGTGGCGGAAATCGTCGAGGGGAGTCTCGAAGAACTGGAATCCAGGCTGCAAGGTCTAAAGGCGGCCTATACAGGAGAAATTGAGTTTCTGGAAAAACGCCAAAAGGACCTGCAGTTGGACTGTGCTAAAATGGAAAAAGAACTGGCCAGGTTGAGTTTGGCAGAAGAGGATTATCGGGGAGCAGCCTATGATGAGGGGAAAGCCGAGGAGATCAGTTCGGAAATGAATGAACTTGAAAAATCCAGAAAGCTTCTGCAAAGGGTTACCTTTCAAGCCGGTCAAAAAGCCAGCGCTGCAAAAATAGCCTGCGACATCGCTGCCGAAGAAGTGAAAAAGCTGGGAGCGGAATTTCCGCTTGGCCCCGAAGAGATTAAAGGAGATTTCCAGAGTCGGCGTCATAAGCTATCCGCCGAGTACACCCGCTTGGATCAGGAGCTCAAGCAAATAGCCTTAAAAATTAGCGCCTATAACAAGCTGATGGATCAAATTACCCCTGTTCTTAAGGGCGTGAAGGCTGAACCTGAAAAGGGCTTCCAGCCGGAAGCGGATCTTAAGGCCCAAACCAGCAGATTAGCGGAAAGCTTCCTTACTTTCCAATCAGCCAATCGGACCAAGGCCGATACCCTTAGAAATAATTACCGGGGGCTTAAAGCGGAATACCGGGAGAAAAATGCCAATATCAGTAATATCTTTAAGGGGCTGGACCTGCTTTGGGATAAGCCAGATATGGACTATGATGAGTATTTCTACCTTTATGAACGCATGGGTCAACATCAGGAAAAATTAGGGGAACTGATTAAGCTGCATGAAAGCCTGCTTTCCAATTTGGAACGCAACAAAAAGGATATGATTCAACAGAGTTTGCTCCAGGGTATGCGTTTTTACGAAGAAATTGAGTGGATATCGGATCATTCCAAGGTGCGCTTGCAAGGAAAAAACAGACCGGTGCAGATGCTCAAAATTGAGCTTTCCCTAGATTCCAGTGAGGCAGCCGGGGGGCGGATGAAGGAATACATCGAAGGGTGTATCCTCCAGGTGCGTGACGAAACCCGGCAGGAAAAGAGTGAGGCGGACCTTAAAAAAGTAATCGCCAAATTAATGTACAGCCGAGAACTCTTGAATGTCTATTTGGGACATTCCAATATCCCCGTTAAAGTCTTTAAGATCGATCTTAACATGCAAAATAGTGGCTTAAAGACCTGGGAAGACGCCATGCTGGAAAACTCAGGCGGCGAAAAGTTTGTCGTTTACTTCTCCGTCCTTTCAGCGTTGATGGCCTATACCCGGTCACGTACCCTGGAGGCAGCCGGTGCTGATGAAGACAAGGATTCCAGCGTATTAGTCATGGACAACCCCTTTGGTCCTATCTCCTCAGAACATCTCCTTAATCCACTCTTTGAAATTGCCAAAAAACACCGCACCCAGCTTATTTGCCTTTCTGATTTAAAACAAAACTCCATCATGAATCGTTTTAATTTAATCTACATGTTAAAAGTCAGGACCAGTGCCATCGGCAGCAATGAGTACTTGAAATTCGAAGAACTTGTGCGTGATCAAAGCGCAGTGCAAAATGATGAGAAACTGGAAAAAGCTATCTTCCGGGTTTCGGAGCATAAGCAGATAAGCTTGTTTGAATGATAACGTAAAAAGGTCAAGGGAATAGTGCTTGCTGTTACTCTGCCGGATATTAGAGCACGAGAAACCTCTCCCGAGCAGAATCCCGCGATATAGCAGTGTGCATGACAATTATATCTTTTCAGAGGACAGTCATTGTAGATTATAGAATGAAAGGATTAATAGGATGAAAGAGAAATTGGATAAAGCTGGGGACGTAAAATACTGGAGAGATCAGCAAGGAATTCATCATGTGCCTAAACGTGATTTGGAGGACTTAATTTATACCTTGTAAAACCTTTACTCTTAAATATTCTCTGGCGTAATAGTAAACTTATGCGAACACTTCGGGCAAGTCACCTGGAGTGTTCCTTTATTTATGGGTACCCGCGTCTTACCCTTGCATTTCTCGCATTCTTGTATTGTAAAAGACGTTAAACCCTTGCCAGTCTGTTTAAGCGCCAATCAGATTTAAAGACTGACAGGCGCGTTTTTATAGTTGTTGAAATATTTGGTGATTAGTGGGAGGAAAAGATGGGAAGCTCGGCGAAAAAGAAAGGTATGAGTCGGAATCAATGAAGAGATTCTGCCGCATTGGGGGGTTAATCAATGCATCATATTGGAATCGACTTAGCGTGGACCTATGCCAAAGAATCCGGGATTTGTGTTATCGATGACAATGGAATGATCGTCTACTGTGAATCCAAGGTGTTCAGCGACGATATGATTGCTGCAATCGTTGAAGAGTATGCCCTGGAGGGGGCAATCGTTGGGATTGATGCTCCCTTAATCGTGAGTAACGAAACAGGCTCTAGATCCTGTGACGGAGCTATTATGAGAGAAAAAATCCATGGCAGAAATCTGTCCGTTTTCAATTGCAGTAGAAGCTTTATGTTAAAACACTTTGGTGTTGTCAGAGGAGAAGAGGTTGTAAAAGCCATTAGAAATCGGATGCCAGCTTTTGCGCTCACATGTGACCCAACTAACAAAAAGCACGTCATTATCGAAACCTTTCCCACTGGAATAACCTTAGGCCTTTTTCCCGACGTATTTCCAATTAAATATAAAATCAAAAGTAAGGTTGAATTTGGAACAAGCAAAATGGAGATGGGGCGGATCATTAACCTTTTTAAGCGGTTGAGTGACTTCAATCCCCAAGTCTATAACGTTGAAGATTTTTTCAGTGATTCATTAGGCATTCAAGCTATGTCAAAGAAGGGGTATAAGAACCTTGAAGACAAGCTGGATGCCTTTTTATACTAATCAGAAAGCATAACTTCGTTGAATGCTTTCTGGAGCATAAGTGCAACTAAGACGGCCGCCTTCGCGAGGCTTGGCGCCAGCCAAGTTTTCTATATGTGCTTACGCCTCATATTGGCTCGCCAATCATAAGGGGAAGGTTTTCGGTGATGATCAGGATGGGTTTATTACCATACCTGTAATCGACGAGAATCAAGTTCATGTCGGTAGAACAAGCGGTGTAAAAGTTTACAATAAGCTTATTCGGGATAAAATCCCCCAGATCATAGAGCAAAGCGGAAAACAAGCCATTATAGAAAAGGTCTCCGGCAAAGAGTACCAAGACTTATTAAACGCTAAGTTGGGTGAAGAACTTCAGGAATATCTGGACAGCCAGAGTGTTGAAGAACTGGCAGATTTGGTCGAGGTTGTCTACGCGATCTTGGAGCATAAGGAGGTCTCTCGGCAGGAATTCGAGGATATCAGAAAGCAAAAAGTTCTGAAGAGAGGCGCTTTCCAGGATAAGCTACTGCTTAAAGAAGTTATCGACGATTGAGGGGTTGAATTCAAATTGACAGAAAAGATCAAGCAGAAGGGAAGCCTGGGTAGTGTCGCCGAAGATCTCTTTGTTGAGCTGTTTTGTGATACCTTTGGCCCGGATCAAGCGCAATATCTATTTCTTCAATATCCAGTCACCGATATTTATGGACATAGACGCTCTATCGACTTTGCTCTGGAAAGTGAAGATTTAAAAATAGCCGTAGAGATTGATGGTGAAACTTATCATAACCCCAATAAGGTTTCTTCTAATAAATATTATGATGACCTTACCAAGCAAAATAGCCTGATCTATCATAATTGGAAGGTTTACCGCTGGGTTTACAATCAGCTGAAGCACCATCCTGAGCAGGTCAAGGATGAGTTGAGGATTTTTGTCGGAGAAATACCATCCTTTAAAATGCTGGAGGATTATCTACCCAAGCAAAAGGGTAAGCTCATTGAACTGCGAGAGCATCAACAAGCTGCTTTAGCCAGTCTGGAGAGGATGCGTGATCAAGGGGAGAGTATCGCTCTGCTTTATCATGCCACAGGAACCGGAAAAACTGTGACCGCAGTCAGTGACGCTAAACGTCTGGGGAAAAGAACCCTGTTTCTGGCTCATACCAAAGAACTGATAACCCAGGCTAAAGGCACGTTTGAAGAACTCTGGGATAAGGCGGAGACAGGCCTCTATGTGGCTGAAGAGAAAGCTAAAGACGCTTACGTCGTTTGCAGCAGCATTCAGAGTGTTGCCAGAAATCTTGAACAGTTTAAACCGGATGATTTCGGCTATATCATTATCGATGAATGCCATCATGGAACGGCAGATACTTATAGGAAGGTTTTGAGCTATTTCAAACCTGAATTCACCCTAGGACTTACTGCGACTCCGGACAGAGCGGATGGGGAGAGCATCCTGGAAGATTTTAAGAACGTTGCCCATAAACTGGATTTGCAGCAAGCCGTTGAATTAGGGGAACTTGTTCCTATCCGGTGTATCCGAGTCAAGACCAATGTCGATCTTTCCACGGTGAGAATCAATGGGATTAAATATTTCGCTCAGGACTTAGAAAGCAAACTCTTTGTGCCTGAAAGAAATAAGCTCCTAGCAGAAACCTGAATTATGTAAAGGATAAGAAAACAGTGGTGTTCTGTGCTTCTGTACGCCACGCCAATCAGATATCAGGGTTATTTAAGCAGCAGGGAATCAATTGTGAGGCTGTTTCCGGTTCTATGAAGTCAACGGAAAGGTCGCGAATTTTAGATCTCTATGAAAATGGGGATATACAAGTCTTATGTGCCTGTGACCTTTTAAACGAGGGCTGGGACAGTCCCAAAACAGAAGTTTTGTTCATGGCCAGGCCGACGCTTTCCAAGACACTTTATGTTCAGCAACTGGGTAGAGGAATGCGCAAAAGTGCAGGTAAGGATTACCTAATGGTCTTTGATTTTATTGATAATGCTGGCTTGTTTAACATGCCCTATTCTTTGCACAAAATGTTTAACCTGAAGGAATATAGGGCGGGAGAGTACGTTGTTGCTTCCCAGAAACAGTTTGAGCTGGACAGAGATTTAATTGCTAGGGGAGAAAAACCATCTGTTTTTCTAGATTTCCCGGTGAATGTTGCGGATTATGAGCTGATAGATTTATTTAACTGGCAGGATGAAGTGAAAGGGATGATATCTCAGCTTGAGTTCGTAAGGATGGTCGATGTTCAAACGGAAACCATTGAACGATATCTACGTGAAGGAAAGATAGCACCAGATTTAGAGGTGCCATTCGGGGATAAACGGAGTTTTTTTGATCAGCCGTCGTACTTGTAGAATCTTTAATCGGCGCTTTTTCTTGTCATTTATTCTGGCACATCAGGGTTTTCGCTATCATAGTGCTGAGACATTTGCTCTCATGTTTAGTTTAGACAAAAAATATATCCTTTTTATACGCTAAGAGCCTTTGATGTTACTGTATTTAATCCGATTTTGAAAATCTACTTATCAAATCTGTTGAATAAAAAATTAAAGGTTAAGAGAGTTTAACATCGAACTATTATATTGGTATTGTCTTAGCACAAAAGTTAGCCATTTATAAACAGTGTCTATCAAGTGTAGAAAAGGGGAGGATCAGCATGGGGGAGAGGATCAGGGTAACAGAAGCTTTATCACAAGCTGATTATGCCTCCCTTCTTGAGTACTGTATTACTTGTAATTATCTATTTCTTGATGAGTTAACGCCATTAGATTTTGTTGCATATAAATCAAAATACGATGTTGATTCTTCTGTTGTGAAACAATTAAAGATGTATGTTCGAAATTACGTAAGCAAAACCTCTTCATTGTCCATAGATAGCGAGCTAAATATAAATATCACTGAGGCAGAAGTCTCTTGGAGTTGTCAAATTTGGTTTAGTCCCTAAACTCGTAATTTTAGTACCAATTTATGGTTATAATATAACTGGCTCTTATCTACAGGCAGGATAGTGAAATGCTGGAGAGCAACACGAGCGGCCGGTAGAGTTCTGCTAAGGATAGCCAGGGGATATATTTAATCACCCTGGTATCTTTATTTCTATCCTTAGGAGAACCAAAAAGCGATAAACTCAAGAGGCGAAGCCTCTTAACTGTTACACCGCTTGGGGTAAACGCTCTCGATAATACTGTGAACGCATTACTAGGGGCGGATAACCTCCGTTTGGAGTGTAAATTCGTTTCCGATTGTAATAGGTTTCTATAAATCTAAACACTATGCTTTTAATCTTTTCCATACTCATTGTTTCGGTTCTGAATTTATAGATGCTTTCTTTCTTTAATGTGGCAAAAAAGGACTCCATTCTGGCATTGTCATAACATTTACCAGTACTGCTCATACTCTGTTTCGCACCATGCTGGGCGAGTGCTTGACGGTAGATCCCGCTTGTGTATTGACTACCCCTGTCCGAATGAAAGACCATCCCATAGGCTTGATACCTCTTAACACCCGAGGTAAAGGCTTCGACACATAGCTCGGCTCTCATGTGATTTGCCATTTTAAATCCCACGATACTTCCATCGAAACAATCCAATACGGCGGCTAAATAAAGCTTTCCGTCAGCCGTTGGGATTTCTGTGACATCTCCAAGCCATTTTTGATTGGGTGATACTGCAGAAAAGTCTTGTTTGATGAGATTGGCACTGGCTTGAGCGGCTAGATCTGCTTTGGTTATTCCTCTACAGTGATGTTTCTTCTTGAGCATAAGATGGTTGATTTTACAGAGCTTAAGGATTACATAATAGCTACCGGTATAGCCTTGATAAAGTTTTAAATGGAGATAAATCCTGTATGCTCCATAGTCCGGGTTGTCCGCACGAATTTGAAGGATCTTAGCCAAAAGTTCTTCGTATTTGTAAGGCTTGGACTGCCTTTTTAACCACTTATAATATCCGGCTTCACTAACCAGTAATACTCTGCACATGGTTTTTATGCTGTGCTTGGTTTTCTCTTTAGTTTTGTGAAACCACATCCAATGAAAAAGCTCTCGTGCAGCTATTTCTTTTGGCTCTCTGCGAAAAAACCTAAGGCCCTTTTTAGAATATCATTGGCGGCTTCAAGGTCTTTAATCTTCTTTTCCATTGCTTTGGTTTCAGCTGTTTTTGGGTCAATACGTTTATGTCCGCTGCCAACAAAACTTACTTCTCCATACCGTTTTGATTGATTTTTCCATGAGTATAGCGTTGTTACTGGAATCCCCAGTTTCTCTGAGGCAGCCGTCGTCCCTAATTCGTAAGACAACTTGATGGCCTCTTGTTTGAAGTCTTTGTCGTATTCTCGCATCTGGATTTACCTTCTTTCGTTTTTCCTATTCTTACCAGAATTACGAGTTTTCTGACTTAACTAAAATGATACTACTCCATCTTCCTCGATTTATGAACGAATAAACCTTTACGATAACGAACTGACAAATGGTAATTTCAATCTCCTTAGTGGGGGCAAAAATGATAATTCCAAAACTATCGATGAAGGATACGAGGATTCAGATGTCAAAACTATAAAATCTGGGGCAGAATTTTCTGTGCATACAGTAGAGAAACCGATAATATCTTCACGAACAGATTTAGAGAGTAACTATCCTGCGTATGATCAAATGTCTTCGGACGATAGTATTTATTCTTTGAATCTTTCAGTTAGGTCTACAAATGCACTCATTAATGACGGCATTGGAACTATTTCGCAATTACTAAAAGTGGATCGGGATAAAATACCACTTATTAAAAATTTAGGCAAAAAAAGCACACGTGAAATCTATGCAATAATTGATGAATTGAAAAATAATGTCATAAATGCCTATTCAGATAATGAATATGAATACTGTAATGAAGGTATAACTACTTTTCTGTCAGCTGAATGTAGAAATATTGTTGAAACTATTTTAATGGGTGAAACTGATTGGATTATGTCTGAAAAGTTATCCTTGGAAGAGCAGGAAATAGTTAATAATCTTACGAAAGCAGTTGATACCATTGGGTGTGAAATTTCTTTAGAGGCATATAATAATCCGAGAAGTTTCAATTCACTTATTTTGTCCTTAGAAGAATATAATTCATTTTATGAAGAACAAAGAAAACTTCTTGAAGTTTATAAATCTATTCCTCACTACAGATTAAACTATCAGTTAAGCAATTATATTAAAGCTTTTGTATTATTTGAAGCTAATAAGGCAAAAAAAGCATTATCTCCATTTTTCAAGACACAGCTAAAAGTTTCAGATCTGAAAAATATATTCAGAGAAGTATGCAAAAAGCGAAATAGTAGGACTGCTATGTTTACATTACTAAAATTGTTGCATTCGGATTTAAAACAGATGTTGGCTTCTACGTTAGAGCAAATGACCTCGAAATATCAAAAACCGCTTTCTATCCTTTACAAGCGGTGCTTAGGATTAACGTTGGAGTCTATTGCAATTGAGATCAGCTTGACAAGAGAACGTGTTCGCCAAATCGAAAAGAAAGCAATTAACACCTTGGTAGCGAATTTATTGGAAATGGGTATTGATCCACTAATGTTTATATGTGCGGATCGAGATGGGAATACCGTTTTGACAATTCAAGAACTTACAAACTATATGGGTAATTCTACCGATGCGGATTTATTTGCTTACATAATGCAAAGGCGAGAAGTTAGCGATCAGGTTGCGTATGACTCAGATAGAGAATTCTTTTACTTGAAGGATATTGGATATCATGATATAGATATGAGAATGCATACTATTGTCGATCTCCCGAAAATTATTTTTGTCACTAAGGTAGATTCTATCCTTTCCGCTGCATCTGACAAGTCCGGAATTCCTTTTGAAATCCTGCAAGTGGAATTTAAACAAAGATACCAAAAAAGCTGCAAGATATATCATCGTGGAAGACTTACATTTTCTTCAATATATGAGCTAATCTTAAAAGATTATTACCCTGCTGGTATAAAACTGTATGACGATTTAGAGGCCAATCGTTTTATAGAAAAAGTAAGAGAAATATTTGGAGATATAAATTTGCCCGACAATTCTCGGGCTTTTAGTGCGCGTCTCGCAGATATATCTGTACTATGCGGACGTGGCATGTATATTCACCCTTCATACATTAAGATCTCGGATGATCTAGTACAAAAGATAGATTATTATATTACCAACAGCGAACGGACGACGTTCTCTTTTAATGAGTTATTTGAGACATTTAAAGAAGAACTGTTGCTTTCTTCAAATATTAGCAACCGATATTACCTACAAGGTGTATTGAACTATTATTTAAAAGGAAAATATTATTTTACTAAAAATTTAGTTTCCAAAGAAAAAGAAGCAGATTTTGGTGGTGAAATTGAGGCTTTTATAAGAGACAGAGGTGAAGTCCATAGAAAAGAAATCTTCTCAGAGTTTTTAGGGATCACTGATATAATGTTTTCTATGAAAGTGTACGGAATTAAGGAAATTATTTCTCTAGATAATGGAAATTATATGCATTCAGATATGCTTGATCTACAGAATGAGGACTATTCTATTAGAACGATAATCGAGCTTGAGGTCGAAAATCTACCAATATCCTCGCGTAAATTGTTAGGAAAATTGTGGGAAACGCATACTGAATTTCTTATGAGAAATGATATCTCGACTCACAGTAAATTATTTGGAATACTAAAGTACATGTTTGAAGGAGAATTCACTTTCTCAAGACCGTATATTGCGAAACTAGGCGCAGATGAAGTGACAAATTTATCGGTGATCAAGAAACATTTGCAGGATTATGAAAAACTAACCGTCTCTGAATTATTGGAGAAATGCGTTGAAAACCAATTGAAATATTTGACAGTACGTGGGTTAATTCAGCAATTGAATGATGAATTTTTGCGTACAGATAGTAACTTGCTTGAACGATTTGAAGTTATGGAAGAGACATTAAACGAAATTGGAAATATACTCTTGGAGGGTATTTTTGGAAAAGGATATATTGTCGCGTGCAATATCAATAATTATATATTTTATCCAAATATTGGTTTTTCGTGGAACGCATTCCTCTTGCGAAGTATTGTAGAAAAGTATTTCCCAGAGGTCATTCAAATTATTGATATCCCAACGACTAATCCTTATGAAATGAATGCAATTTTTGTTGATCCGGAATTGAATGTAGAAAACTATGAAGAGCTATTAAGGAGCGTATTAAGATCAGAACATAATAAAGAGCCGTTTATATCTATAGAGGATGCTTTGAACTGGCTACAAAGCGAAGGATTAATAATTGGCGATTTACCTAAGTGCCTGACTAATGGGAAAATTGTTCAGCTAGATGAGTATGGAGAAATTCTCATAAATTAGGTCGGTGTAATTATGCATATGCCTTATTGATATTAGACGAGGCTCAAATTGTTATGAAACCTATTTAAAAACACAGAGCTTTATCGAGATTTAGCAATTATATATTGAAGATTTAAGTTTTAACTTAAAAAAATTCCTTCTTTCCCAGAATTAAGATAGTCCTGATTTTCGTAATACGATAGGCATAACAACGATCTGAATCAATTACTCGATTAGATTCTAAGGTAAAAAAACTATCGATTGTATAAGTCTTCTAAATTGCAAGTTTCGTTTTTTAAAGAGGTAGGAGCTATTGGAAGTGTTGATGAGCGATGGTGAACCTTATTGACTGAAGACACTAGAAGCATATTTACTAACTAACGATTATATTAGTGGAAACCCGTTGATGATAATCTATCTACGGTTGGAAGCAAAGAACAAAATTATTGAACAAAATGAAAACTTCTCTTATCAATAGAAAATACATTATTTTGAGCAATATACCGTCAGGTTTTAGGAAATATTTATGGCATTCATGCAGCGGAATTGATAGTAGTTCATTACGCTATACCCGTAGGGCAATATAGATCCAGTATTAGGACTATATACACATATAGAATTCCACTATGTCCTACTTGCTATAAATTGGCGCACAACGAAGTGATATTATGGAAGAATCAGCACATATGGCAGCAATAAATACGATAAAATAAGGACGATGTGGTATGTATAACTACACCTGGGATGTAGATACAGGAGGATATTTGCTGGATACAAAAGTAACTGGTGTTATCAAAGAAGTACGTCCTGTATTCAAAGACGAATTAAAATTATTAGGATTTGACCAGCAGTTTGGTTGGAAGCTTCCGGATGTTGATACACCTTTAATGTGGGCAGAGGGAAGAAGATACATTTATCTTGGGAATTGTATCGGCGAAGCAGTTGGTGGGGGTCTTTATGAATTACCCACATTAAAAGGCTATGTAAATGACATTGAAATCAGACAAGTAGACGTTCAAGCTATGGTTGAGAAAAATAAGGTGCTGATGGCAGGGCTAGTTCAGAAGACTCTTCGGTTTATCTATGAAACGTATAAGACGTACTTTAGAAAAGTAGATCTATTCTATCTTGCATTTAGTGGTGGAAAAGACTCTATCGCAGTTCTAGATTTGGTTCAACGTGCGTTACCTCACGATGGTTTTATTGTCGTGTTTGGTGATACTTCCATGGAACTCACTGAAACTTATAAAGCAGTTGAACTAGCAAAAAACAAATGGGATACATTAAGTTGGCATGTAGCAAAAGCGGATTTTGATGCCACTGAATCTTGGAGGAAAATTGGACATCCAGCACGTAATTTGCGTTGGTGCTGTAGTGTTCACAAAACTGCTCCATCCATACTAAAGGTTAAAGAAATATTATCTTTTCAAACCAAAGGAAACGCTAATTTTAAAGTAATGGTTTTTGATGGAATACGAGCTGAGGAAAGCGATGCACGCGCTTCATATTCTATGGTTTCGGAGGGGAAAAAGCATGCCGTACAATTCAACTGTAGCCCAATCCTTGAATGGAATACCTCTGAATTGTTTCTTTATATGCTTGAAAATGAGTTGTTCATAAATCAATTATACAAAGTTGGAGCAACACGTGTAGGTTGTAAGCTTTGTCCGATGGCTTCTAACTGGTATGAATGTATATTAAATCATGTGTATCCTCAAGAGGTTTCCCCATTATTGGAAGTATTGTATGAAACGATAAAGAAAGATTTCAAATTAGAAAGCGAAAAAAATCGTTATTTCCAAGATGGAGGATGGAAATCAAGAATTGGTGGCAGGGAACTTGCAATTGGTGAAAATAAAATCACTGAAATCAATTCAGACGGAAGTAACAAGTTTGTTATAAGAAACGCAAATTATAATTGGAAAAAGTGGCTTCCAACAATTGGTGACTTAATTGAATATGGTAACGAAAGATATTCAATAGAATATAAGGATGTTAATTTGCAGTTCGAAGCTATCGAAGATGGAAAAACAACAACTTTGATATTAAAACCGTTATTGAAGACAAAATCCTCAATTAGATTTATGTATTTGTTAAAAAATGCTCTTAATAAAGCCGCTTACTGCGTAAATTGTAAAGCTTGTATGGTAGAATGTCAGTTTAATGCACTAAAAATTACTGATAATGATATATCTATCAAAAACTGCAAGCACTGTGAATCGTGCCTTGACTTACGAAAAGGTTGCGTAGTTGCAAAATCATTAGGTATTTCAGGGGGAGGAAATAATATGAGCATAAAAAACATAAGCAGATACCAAAATTTTGGCTTTAGACAGGAATGGTTAGAACTATATTTTGAATTAAGAGATGAATTCTGGATCAATGAACGAATGGGAAAATATATGCTCATCGGATTTAAAACCTGGCTAAAAGAGAGCGGCATAACAGAAAATAATGCTTTAACATCTTTTGGTGAAAAGCTGTCATTGATTGGAAGCAGTTCTTCTAATACATGGGCTTCGATATTTACTAACTTAGCATATGAGTCTCCAATTATTAATTGGTACGTTAAAAATACAGAATTTTTCAGAGCGTATCGATCTGATGACTTGGCTATTTTACTTGGGGATACATATTCCCCGACAACAAAAAGTAATGCGCTTTCTTCTCTCAAAGAAACGCTTAGATTTTCTCCAATCGGTTGGCTTCTAGGTCAAGGAGAATGCGAACTAAAAGGTAAGGCGGTTAAATCGATCACCCGTCATGGATGGTCTGACCCAGAACCCCTAGCCATCCTTTATAGCCTCTATAAGTTTGCGGAGAGATCTGATCATTTCTACAGCTTCACGGTATCGGACTTGTTTGATGAAGCAGAACGTGAAGGAATCAGCCCTGCTAAGCTTTATAATCTGGATCGGGATACTTGTAACCACATTATTGAAGGACTAGCTAGAGATTATAGTGACTTTATCAGGGTTAACTTTAACAAGGACATGATGGAAGATGTTTATTTGGTAAGCGAAAAGACATCACTTGATGTTGTTTCATTATATTAAGGGGGAACAGTTATGGCAAGGAAATACGATGAATTCATAAGTGTTGATGCTGATTTTATACCTGTTTTTAGTGAGCATAGCGACGCTCTATTCCCTAATAAATGGAAATCCTTCTACCCTCATGACAGTTTTAAATCCATAATAGCGCAGTTGATAGACACCTTGGAAAAAGGAATTGTTAATAAGGATTTGCCAATTTGGATGCATGGTGCTTATGGCACAGGAAAAACATTTGCTTCCTTTGTAATTAAACATTTATTAGAAGACCGCTTAAATGATGTAGAGACATACTTTTCATCAAACAACATGCAAGCACTGTTTGCCAGAATTGCTGGTGTACGCAATCGAGGTAATATCTTAGTTGTACATCGCAGTTCTTCGTCAAGTGTGGTTGGAGACAACAAGTTGTTTAACTGTATCATTGAGTCTATTAAAGGTGCATTAGCAAAAGGTGGGTATACGTATCGGGGCGGCAAGAGCCAGTACGACAATATTTTGAGTTCTTTAAAAGATCCGTCAGCCACTTTCAATTTTGCAAATGCATTTGAAAGACACAAGAGAAAATTTGAAGGGTATCAAGACGTTGAAAGTGTAGTACGCGACTTGGAGGACCTTGGAATTGTCGATAGTGTGGATCTTTTGGAGACTATTGTAGAAGTAGCTGAACTAGAGAATTATAACTGGTCTTCCTCTTATAATGATGTTATTAATTGGATTGAAGATGTAGTAAAGGGAAACAAGTTGTACGCCATTGTATTCATCTGGGATGAATTTACTGAATTTTTCAAGAACAATCAAAACAATATCACTGGACTTCAAGAAATTGCTCATGCAGCAGCACGCATTAATTTTTACTTTTTCCTGATCACACATAGCGCAACACAGATTATTAATGATCAAAATGCAAAGAAAATCATTGAGGCCAGGTTTAAAATTAGACCTATAGATATGGCTGAAACCACGGCCTTTAAGCTGATGGGGCAAGCTATCAAGCGCGACCTAGACTTGAGTATTGAATGGGACAAGGTGTCTAATGATTTGTGGGGTCGAGTGGAAAGGGTAACGAGAAACACCATTATTTACCATTCTAGGGATGCGAATGAAGCAGAGTTAAAAAGCCTTTTGCCAATGCATCCGTATGCCGCCTATTTACTGAAAATAATTTCGAAGGAGATTAGTTCTAATCAACGGACGATGTTCCAATTCCTTAGTGGTGATTATCAGGACGGCGATAAAGAAAAATGTAATTTTAGATGGTTTCTAAAAAATCATAATAGCGAAATTGGTGAATGGAATTATTTAACATCTGATTATATCTGGGATTATTTTTTTACAGATGATAATGTTGACTTGAATGTTTCATTCAAGTCGGCTATTGCTCAATATGATAACTTTGTCTCCCTTTGCGGAGGCAATGAATATAAGCAAAAAGTATTGAAGGTTGCTCTCTTGCTCTCAGCGATTCAGCAGAAGAGTGGAACAGGCCGTGCACAGGGACAGTCTGTGTTACTCCGCGCAACTATGAATAACATCTCTACTGCTTTTGTAGGGACTCCGGTCGAGACATTAGTTGCTAGTACAATGGCTGAATTTGTTTCCAAAGGCCTTTTTTCTACCATTCAGGAAGGAAACGACACCCTCTACATTCCTCCGGTCGGGAATATTGACCAAGAACGCTTTGATAAGATAAAGGAGGATGTCAAAAAGCAAATCACCTTTGAGAAAATATTGTCAGATGCTACTTATAATGTGACCGAACTGTTTAAGCCGGATGGTTTTTTGAATTATCGTTTCCAGACTTTTGTAATTACGCCGAATAACTACAAAGCTGCCTTAGATGAAGCAAAGAAAATCGGCCCATATCTTACCCCATCATTTTACATCTTTGCCCTAAATGATGTTGAACAATCGAAGTTCAAAACCATTATTGCTAAAATTCTAAACGATGCTGGCAGAAATGTGGTCTTAGTAGATTTCTCATCTACCCCATTTAACGATGTAGCGTATGAAAAGTTTTTAGTTTCAAAAACCGAGGAGCGTTACTATGGAGAAGATAGCAGTCAGGGAAAGCTGGCAAAGCAGAATTCAGCAAATGAGATTTCTGATTGGAAAAAGAAACTGAATGTTACACGTCTTGATATTTACCCCCAAACGAATGGGCAGCCTAATCAGGTACAAGGTGGAAGCAATTTACGTAAGAAACTAAAAGAGTTTAATGCATTATGGTTTGGTTGCGGTTTGGAAGAAATATCAACAAATGATAAGATATTCGCGCCTTCAGGGTTTAAAGAAACCGTGGCGCAGATGGCGATGAATCGTCTGGCTATTCCGCCCAACTATAGTTATTTGAATCAGATATCAACTAAACTTACAAATGAGAATATTTGGAATAACCCCGATTTTGTATCTTCGTTACCGAACCACACGGTTTCAAAAATGAAAAAATGCATAACCGATACTATCAAAATGTCATTACGCAAGAACAGTATGGTTGCAATTAAAGATATTTGGAATGCTTTGCAACAACCACCATTTGGGTTACTAAGTTGTACAGGCGCTGTTTTTCTACTTGGATTTTTACTTAAGGAATATGCCGATGGAACTTATTATAAGTTTGATGGAGCAAATACTGTTGCTCTTAATCATACCGATTTGAGCGATTTGATTTTCTCAGTTGTAAAGGGACAACCGAAAGCAAATGGTCAATTTATTGTAAAGCAGAAGCCAGAACATATTGAATTTTGTCGCATTACAGGCAATGTGTTTAAGATTGCAAAAGACAAACAGAATTCTATTCAAGACATTGTGAAAAATATTAACATCTTCTTGCGAAATAACGAGTATCCGCTTTGGACACTGGAACATTATATATCCAATGATTTGGATGAGGAAGAAATTACTGGTGAATTGCTTCATGCCATCCGGTTGTATTGTGAGCTTATCTCTCCCAAAAGGATGGCTGGTCGCGATATTACTCACGTTGCTGAAGATCTTTATGCACTGTACAAGCAAAATGCAGGAATAGATACCAAGCTAGAAACGCTTGTTCGTGTCGAGAATCTAAAGACCGGTATGGAATATTATATTGCTGTCTATAGACCAGAATTGATCCAGGTTATCAAACGTCTCGGTATACCAAGTCATGATTTGCTAACAGCATTAAATAAGAAGTTGAGTGCAGATTCCTCGTATCTTTGGGATGTTAGTGATACTAATCAGCAGATTGACAATCTTTTGGAAGATTATGTGTTAATTGATACTATAAACCTTGTTCTATCCGAGAAGCAGGTTTCTTTAGATAATGCATATAAAGCTGTTGAGAAAAAGTTAAATCTCATTAAGTTGCCAGATGCTCTACTATTGGAAGCACGCCCTGAATTAAAAGAAATCTTGAATAGTCTTAAATCCATTCGGAATAAATCAGTTACTAATAAGGCAGATGTAATTAAGCGGATTCTTTTGCAGACAGATGCGTTAAATGCTTTTTTTGCTAACCAGTTGGATGTATTTTATGATTCATTGAAGAATCATATCGTTGATATTTCTACTGATGAGAAGGACTATCTCTATAATCAAGTAGATGAAAAAGCATTCTTCAAATCTGCAGAAGAGTTTATTATGAGTATGAACAATAATCTTAAAGTCTTTCGTAAAAATAAAAAGATTAATCGGCTTTATGAGCTTTGGGAGAGCAAAGCAGGATGTACATCCCCAACGGCATGGTCTAAGCAGAATAGGATTCCCATACTGTGCTTGTTTGAAGGCTCATTTCAAACTGCTTCGAAAATATTCGAGCTTCTTAACCGTACAAGAAATGCTCAATCTGAAGTAGAATTAGACGATGCGATTGCATTTATTAGTGGAGATGCGCTAGAGGTCATAAATTATTCTAACCAGCACAATCAAATATTTCGAGCTTATTTCTGTGGTGAATATGCTTATATCATCGATGATATAAATGAACTTAAGGATGCATTTATTTTCGCTATTGGCGAAGATATCTATAGTTGGGTAAACAAGAGAAAAGCTACAGAAGAATGCGTCAAGAAGTTAGCAGAAAGAAAATATAAAAGCGTATATAAGCAAAAGGTGATAGAAAAGATTTCTAACCTATCCGCCAATGAGGCACAAAAGTTTTTAGTAGAGCTTATTGAGGATAAACCGCTCGTTGGCATTAATATCCTCAAAGGTCGAGGTGGTGAACAGTATGCAAATTTTCGATGACTTTCCTCTGTTCGTTGATTTTTTAAATAAGGATGCAAGAATAGCTGATTTCAACCCGGTACGCTTTATTAATGTGGAGACAATGAAGATGTGGGGTCGAGTAAAATCATTCCTGACTACCAATTCAAAAAAGTTTATAAGACTATCAGATTTTTGCCAAAATGAGGATATTGCTCCAAATATGAATTTATTGAGAAAAGAGATTCGCTTAACTAATGCTTCTACCTTGGTAACGCCACTTTCTGAGTACCTCCGCATCAATCGCCCTATCGCAAACAAGATGATTTACGATATTTTACATGCAAACTTTGAGAATAACCACGAAGGAAAATTAAGAGTTTATATTCTGCTCTATCGGATGAAAGATATTTTAAGCAATCTTGAACTAAGTCCTAATGAGACAAAAACTGTTTCGTATATCAACGAAAGTTCGGAAAACGATTACTCTCTTACGATTGTGCAAAAAAATTTTGATTTTTCGATTGACGGAAATGTAATTGATGGTTTTAAAAAATACTTGATCTATTGGGAACAAAACCCGGATAAGCCGATTATCCTTTGTACAATGAATGCTATAAACTATTCAGACATTGTTTTCTCAGATAATGTCATGGTTATTGTAAGTGCATATGATTTGCTTCGCCAGTATTTTGGAATGCCTAATACCTTAAATAAGGAATTAGGAACAGATGAACAGTGGAGTAAATTGGCTTCTGAATATAGCAAAGTGAAAAATCTGGATTTAACAATGTGTACATTGCTTTCAGCATCCAAGTACAACGATAATTTGTTTGAAAACTGGAATACGTATGATAGTCTTAAACAATGGTTGTTATGGATTTGGGCCAGATTACAAACAAAAATAGAGTATTTAAAAATTTCATCCAATAATTCCAAATCCGTACATGATTTTGAAAATATCATTTTTATTGGTATTGTAGAATTCCTGGATAAACCACGCTTTAGCGAGTTTTATGAGGAACGTAAGGTTTTATTAAATGCTATGAAATTGCCTGTTACAAATGCAAGGATGACTGCTTTTGATGAATTAGATCCTCTGAATCGTATGAGATGTTTGACAGACAGAACACTGGAAGAAAAGCAAGCTATAATAAAATGCTTTTCCGAAGTGTCTGATACTGAAGCAGCTGAACATATCCTGGAATCAGTTTATCCTCTGGCCTATTATTATCTTCAGAATATTGGATTTAACGATACTGATGTAGAAGAATACTTTAAGGCTTATCGCAGGTGTAAAATCACGAACAAAGGTAATGACAGTTTTATTAATATGGTAAATATGATAGCAAATGAACATGGGACAAAATTTTGGGGGCTACCGTCAAGAAATACGCTTGTCGAACAGCAATATGCCGATAATACAATCATTCTGTTCGTGGATGCTCTAGGAGCAGAATATGTTAGTGCGCTTAAAAGTGGTTTTGACGAAAATGTATATGATATTGATATACATTTTGGCCATAGCAACTTGCCTTCTACAACAGAACGAAACAATGATTTTTATAAAGGTAAAAATCATGCAACACCATACTATGATTTAGATAGCCTAAAGCATTCAAATTGTATATACCCACAAAGCGTCGTCCAAGAGCTAGACCATATTCTAGAGATACAGCATAAAATAAAGGAGTTATTAGCTGAGTATGATACGGTAATGATTGCTTCGGATCATGGTTCAAGCAGACTGGCAGTCTTATACCGCGGCGAATCATTCGACACGAATGAAACTGCTGAAAGATACAAGTATGGCAGATACTGTGTTGATTCTGAAGGAGACTACTCTGCATCGCAGGGATGTATACGATATGATACCGACGATAAAAGTTATTGGATATTTGCCAACTATAATCGTTTCAAACAAAAAGGAGCCCCTGTATGTGAAATTCACGGGGGTGCTTCACTAGAAGAAATGATTGTTCCTGTCTTTTGCGTTAGCAAGAAAGGAACCCAAAATCAGTTTGTTGTTTTGACCATATTAACATCAACCATAAAGATGTCCATCGATAAAAAAGTCATGGTTCGTTTTAAGGCAAATCAGAAACTGAGGAAAGTTGTTGCAGTCGTAGATAATAAGCGTATTAACTGTAGCTTTACGAATGGTACTTATACATTCGAACAGCATATTACTGACAACAAAACTGAATATTCTGCTAGAATCATTTCGGATAATCGGATTGTGGGAGAAATAGGCTATAAAGTAATTCATGGCATGCAAAAAAGTACTAAGTTTGATATATGATGGAGGTTTTCATGGTAAATCAAAATATAGAACAAAAACTAAAACAATACTTTGGAGAAATGTTAGTCTTTAAAAGTCCCGATAATGGTAAGTTTTTTTCTGCACTAAGCCTTCCGTCATTTATGCGTGACTGGCTAGTGATGCGTTTTGCTGGTGAAAGCGGCCAAGTGAATAAAGAAGAAATAGCAGCTTATGTAAGAAAAACTATTCCTAAAAAAGATCAATGGAAACAGCTACAATTTGAAATGTTGCGTAATTATCAATCTGTTAGATTCCTGGCAAAAATCAAAATAGACTTTGATACCTCTTCAAGAACGGCATACTTTAGTCTCCCAGACTTTGGAGTTCCAAAGGTAAAGGGTGAAGCTGTTGCTGATTGGGATGTTATTGAGCAGAACAAAGAATATTTGCTTGCTCCAAATGAGGTTTGGGGGATAGTTGAACTTTTTTGCGAAGAAACGGAAGAAAAACGCAATCAAAGCATTATTAAGCTAATAGATTTCACACCGTTTTGTCCCTATCAAATTGACATTGACTATTATTGTGAGGCCCGTAAACAGTTCACTATTGAAGAATGGATTGACATTTTGTTAAGCGCTATTGATTACAATCCAGAAGGCTATGTTAGTGTATCACAAAAGCTAACGATGTTAAGCCGCCTTCTTCCATTCGTCGAAAAGAGAGTGAATTTAATTGAACTGGCTCCAAAGGGAACAGGAAAATCCTATTTGTTTTCCCAGATTAGCAAATATGGCTGGCTTGTTAGTGGAGGTAGCATTTCCCGAGCAAAAATGTTTTATGATATGAATAAACGCACTATGGGACTTGCTTCACACTATGATTATGTCGCATTTGATGAAATCCAGAGTATAAAATTTACCGATAAGAGCGAAATGCAAGGTGCGCTTAAAGGCTATCTTGAGAGTGGCGAATATCGTGTTGGTGACTATAAAGGTAACGGTGATTCTGGATTGGTTCTTCTAGGCAATATTGATATTAGATTAATGAACACTAACACAAATATGTTTGTCAGCTTACCAGATATATTTCATGAGTCTGCATTAATAGATCGTTTCCATGGCTTTATCAAAGGTTGGGATATCCCAAGGATGAAGGAAAGCCTTAAGGTTAATGGATGGGCACTTAACGTGGAATACTTCAGTGAGATTATGCATATTTTGCGTGGCGAGCTAATCTTCCGAGCGATAGTAGATGAGCTCTTGGTGTTGCCCAAAAATGCAGATACTCGTGATACTGAAGCCATCAAACGAATTTGCTCTGCGTTTATGAAACTACTCTTTCCAAATGTCCGTAGAACTGAAGATGTAAACAAGGAAGAATTCAAAAAATACTGTTTAGATCCAGCTATGGAAATGCGCCGAGTTATTAAAACTCAATTAAGTATCATTGATTCCGAATTTCTAGGTAAAAATATTCCAGAAATTACAGTGGTGGGTAGTAATGATGAAAATTAATTGTACTTATTGCAATAGTGAGCTCTCTAAAGATGTGGAAGCTCTAAATAAAAAGCTATTGGGCTTAAAGACCAAAAAAAAGATGTGTTTGATATGTTTGGCTGATTTTATGGGTTGTTCGGAAGAAGATCTCTTAATAAAAATTGAAGAATTCAAGGAACAAGGATGCGCACTATTTGTATAGTGTCGGGAGGGTAAGTGACAATTTAAGTATTTAACTGTTAATGCGGCAAAAAGAAATTGGATATAGCTGTCTTCCAAGTTATGAAATGAGAAGAGGGGATTTGGAAGGTGGATTTGTCTACAGACCAACAAGATTGAATAAGGGACTGAAGTTAGATATATAGAATAAAAATAAAATCATAAAGCATGTTCTACATACTTGTCGATAAAACCTCTTAGCCAGGAAATATCCACAATTTTTGTTACCATATCTCATCATAGGCGAGATCCTACTTTGCAAACCGAATGAAACTTTTGGGAATTCCCATGCTGTTGCACTTGTTGAAGTTGAGTTTAATAGCCTTGACTTTGTCTCCATAGATTTTTTACCTGTAGAAAATCTTTAGCTAGTTGCGAGTTAGAGGTGGAGCATGTCAGAAATCATCTATGGCCTATACGAGCAAATCATTAACGGAATCATCAACGAAAACCTGAATAAAGTGGATCAACAACTTTTCATAAAAGATACTCAGCCCCTTGATTCGGCTGAGTCTTCTAAGATTCTGGCAGATTACCTAACTAAAATTCTACGCGAGATTTTTGATTATATCAAAGATGGGGATGCTGTCGTCAGAGATCGGGTGAGTTTATGTAATGGTATCTTGCAGTACATAGGAGAGTGTATTCAAAAAGGAAGCTTTAGTTTTAAAAAAGATGAGGAGACCTTTAAGCGAGTTGAGAGTTTCCTAATTACTCAAGATGCCCAGATCTTATTAGCCCTTGTGGACAAGAAAGCAAGCAGACCAAGAGCTTTACCCGCCTCTGAAAAGACTGTGAGACCAGAGACTTCTATCTCAGAGAACTCCCTCTTTACTGGGGCGGTCCATGAGCCGAGCATGATCTCAGAACTGAAAAAGGAAATCATAAGCAGCGACAGAATTGATTTTCTCGTTTCGTTTATCAAGTGGAGCGGCTTGCGGTTAATCATCAATGAGCTGACCCAGTTTACAATGGGTGGCGGTAAACTGCGGGTTATCACGACTTCCTATCTGGGAGCCACGGATTTTAAAGCAATCGAACAACTCAGTAAACTGACTAATACAGAAATCCATATTTCCTATGATACTGAACGGACTCGCCTTCACGCTAAAACCTATGTCTTTTGGAGAGATACAGGTTTCAGTACTGTTTATATCGGATCGTCGAATATCTCTGAGTCAGCCATGACGAGCGGTTTGGAATGGAATATTAAGCTATCCCAATATGACTCAGTGGATATTCTGGAGAAAATCCGGGCCACGTTTGAAGGGTATTGGAATAATCTTGAGTTTACGCCTTTTATTGCAGCCCTTGATTCCGAGCGCTTGAGAAAAGCCTTGAGGTCTGAGAGAAGAAGCAGTCAGGATGAAGCGAATGACTTAGCGTTTCACTTTGATCTTAAACCTTACTATTATCAGCAAGAAATTCTGGACAAATTGAAAGCTGAACGGGAAGTCCATCACTCGTTTAAAAACCTGGTCGTTGCGGCCACGGGTACTGGTAAGACAGTCATCGCCGCCTTTGATTACCGGGACTTTTGCAGGGCAAACCCAAATAGATCAAACAAACTACTCTTTGTTGCCCACCGAAAGGAAATATTAAGTCAGAGTTTATCTTGCTTTCGAGGGATACTCAAGGATCTCAACTTTGGCTCGATGATGGTTGGAGGCCTAAAGCCAGAGAACTTTGACCATTTATTTGTCTCCATCCAATCTTTTAACTCGAAGGATTTAACAGAGGTTACTTCGCCTGATTTCTATGATTATATTGTGATTGACGAATTTCATCATGCCGCTGCCCCATCCTACCAAGAACTTTTGGAGTATTATAAACCGAAGGTGTTACTCGGACTGACAGCAACTCCAGAGAGAGCGGACGGACGAAGCATCTATTCTTATTTCGAGGGCAGAGTTGCTGCCGAAATCCGGTTATGGGAAGCAATTGAACGAAAATTACTCAGTCCTTTTCATTATTTTGGCGTGACGGATAATGTTGACCTTCGCCAGGTTCAATGGGTTGCTGGAAATTATGATGAGAGGGAGCTAGAAAACCTCTATGTTTTTGAAAAAGCGATTGCCGAAAAACGTGTTGGGTATATCATCAATGCCATGGAGCGATATTGTCTTGATCCTTCCGAAATCATCGGAATTGGTTTTTGTTTAAGTAAAAAGCATGCTGAATTTATGGCCCAGGTTTTTAACAAAGCGGGGATTCCTTCAGAATTTCTAGTCGCGGAATCGGATAACGATGACAGAGATAGTGTAAAGCGGCGCCTGGTAACGAATGAAATCACCTTTGTTTTTGTGGTGGATATCTATAATGAAGGAATTGATATTCCTGAAGTGAATACGGTTCTTTTTCTGCGGCCAACGGAAAGCTTAACCGTCTTTTTGCAGCAGTTAGGTAGGGGGCTAAGACTCTGTGAGGGGAAAGAAGCCCTGACGGTCTTGGATTTTGTGGGACAAGCGCATCAGAGGTATTCTTTTGAAGACCGTTTTAAAGCCTTGTTATCAAAGACTCGAAAAACCATTGAGCAGGAAATTAAGACGGGTTTTGCCAATGTGCCTAGAGGCTGCTCAATCCAATTGGAAAAACAGGCTCAGGACTACATTTTGGAGAACATCCGAGATGCGGTTAATACTAAGCGCAATTTGATTGGTAAGCTTTATGATCTTATAGAAGTCAAACATGAGCTAAAAGTCAGGGAGTTTTTTGAGGGTTATCATGTAACACCACAAGATGTCTATAGCAAAAAGGTAACGGTTGTGGGGCTGGCGGCTCAGGCTGGTTTGCTCAAGGGATATCAGGTAGATACAGAGCGGGAACGATTGCTTGCCACAGCACTAGGAAGATTATCTTTAGTAAATTCCAGACGCTGGATTGGTTTTATGCAGAAGATCCTACCACTGATTCTTTTAGGTAAAGGTTCTTTATTGCATTCTTTGACTACGGTGGAACGGACAATGCTAACCATGGTCCACTATACCCTGTGGGGTAAGGGGCTTGGTGATCTGGGAAATAGGTTTGCTTCAATAGAAGAGGCGATTTATTGGGCCATTAATGATCTACGGCTTTACCAAGAACTGATGGATTTGCTGGACTATCAGTTCGGCAATATCGATTTCGTGGATAAGCCTTTGGTCGGATTTGAGGATGAATACCCACTCGACTTATATTGTGCTTATACATTTGATCAGATTTTAGTGGCTCTGGGAAAACATACGGAACAAAAGAGGAGCTCTTTCCGGGAAGGAGCTCTCTACCTAGCTGAGAAGAAGCTGGATGTCTTTTTCGTGACCTTGAACAAGTCGGAAAAGGACTATTCTCCGTCAACCATGTATCAGGATTATTCCATTAATGAAGAGCTATTTCATTGGCAGTCCCAAAGCCGGACGACGGTGGAATCCCTGACAGGGCAGAGGTATCTTAACCAGCCAGTCAATGGTGGAAAGGTATTGTTTTTTGTGAGGGAGTATAAGAAAGAGGGAGTGTTTGCTTCTCCCTTTACCTGTCTGGGCTTTGCCGATTTTCAAAGTCACTATGGTTCAGCGCCCATCAGTATTGTCTGGAAGATGAAGGAGCCGCTGCCGGGGTTTGTGATGAGGAAGACGGTAAAGATTTAAATTTCTGCTGTTAATACGCAGATCTATCCTCGCATTATTTCTAGCTCGGTCTTTGCCGTTCATGCTGATTCTAATGGTTTTGCTCTTAATTTAGTGAATATAAGCCTTGGAAGTGGCTGACTTCTTGATCGCTGTTAATAATATCAGGTTTCATAGGTTTCTATTGCCTCTTCAATGCTCGTATGACAAAGTCAGACTGCATGGTGTTACTTAATGCACACTATTTATGCCCCGAAATGAGATTTGAGTAGATTTCTCAAATGTTAGGATTATTGGAGATTCATGTGAGTTCTTGTTCTAAATTGCTAAAGACATCCGTATTAAAAAAGTCCGACAGAGAGATTTCTAAACCATCACACAACTTTTTAATGGTTACAATACCAGGGTTCAGGCTCTCATCATTTAGGATGCTTTTTATAGTCGATTGTGGTACAGCGGCACGATAGCTCAAAGCATTGGGCGTTATATTCCGTTCTTTGCATAGTTCAACAATTCTATTCGCTACTGCTTTTCTCGTATCCATGAATACACCTCCTAGTGAGTTATCACTAATAAAAGCATACAGAAGAAGAATAAGTTTTGTTAGTGATATAACACTAAGGTATATTATGTGTCATAATTAGTTATATAACACTAATTGCAGAGAGGTGTATTTTGCGTGCCAGATTATAAGGAAATGTATTTTCAACTTGCCGCCAAAGTGGCAAATGCTGTTGATATTCTTGTTGAAGCGCAGCAGCAAGGAGAATACGATTATTCTGAAGAAGAAAGCCCGGTTATTTTCCTTAAAAATTCTAGACCAGAAGAGAAGGGTAGTGATCAAGCATGATGATCATTTTTGAACAACCATAAATTAACTAGGACCTTTAAGCAATCAATACGACATAGAGAAACACTCGCTGTATTATTGGGCGGAAATGTACTCCAGGCAGATGCGTGAAGGGATGGCCTACAAGGAACTGGCGAGGGCGGTCACGATTAACATTAAAACGCTGGACACGCAACGTGGCAGTTTGCAAATGAAGTGAAAATAGGCGACGTCATTTTCGTCAAGAAAGGCATAAAGAAGATTATCGGCCGCGGCGTTGTTACGTCTGATTATATATTTGATGAATCGAGAGAAGAGTATCGCCATATTCATACCGTAAATTGGACAAATAAGGGCGAATGGGATCATGAAGGCCAAATCGTAATGAAAACCCTCACGAATATTACCCCGTACACTGACTACTATAAACGACTTGAGAATATGTTCGCTGCGTCAACAGATGATGTACTCATCTCTGACGACGAAGCTGTGTCTCAGTTTGATAATTACACTGCAGAGGACTTTTTGTCAGAGGTATTCATGACCGAGGAGCGTTATAATACCTTGAAAAATCTCCTTATAAAAAAGAAGAATATTATTCTGCAGGGCGCACCGGGCGTTGGCAAAACCTATGCAGCAGAGAGATTAGCCTATTCCATCATGGGTGAAAAGGATACCAGCAGAGTTATGGTTATTCAGTTCCACCAGAGCTATAGCTATGAAGATTTTATTATGGGATATCGCCCAACAGAAAGTGGTTTCTCTTTAACAAAGGGCCCGTTCTACGATTTTTGCAAAGAAGCTGAACCAGATGATCGAGAATATTTTTTCATCATCGATGAAATTAACCGAGGAAACCTCAGTAGGATTTTCGGAGAGTTATTAATGTTGATTGAGAATGATAAACGAGGCAAGGAAGTACGTCTGCTATATTCAGACGAGCAATTTTCTGTCCCGGAAAATGTCTATATTATCGGCATGATGAATACTGCGGATCGCAGTCTTGCAATGATTAACTATGCACTTCGCCGTCGCTTTGCCTTTTTTGAATTTGAACCGGCTTTCGGAAGTGCAGGTTTTAAACGCTATCAGGCGACAGTAGCGAATAAAAATTTAGATAGTTTGGTAGGAATTGTTGATGCGATGAACCGTGTCATATCGAGCGATGCATCACTTGGTAGTGGTTTCTGTGTTGGCCATAGCTATTTTTGTACTGGGGATGTTATTGATGATGCGTGGCTGTCAGATTTAGTGGAATACGAACTTATACCGCTGATAAAAGAATACTGGTTTGACGAGCCGTCGAAGGTGGAACACTGGTCTCAAAAATTACGGTGGTGCTATTACATGATTAGGATGAAAAATGTTTATTATATGCTGGCTTACGCATATCAAACACTGAATGAAGAGGGATTCAGCAGTGTTAAATCCGAGGACTTTGAAAACGTCCATGATTTAATGGCGGCGATTCTGATTCGTGAATGGGCAAACCATGCAAAGGAATACAAGGTATGACAGTACCACCATTATCACGGGCAATCTGTATGAAATATTCACTTATGTTAAAAACAAGGATTTCCATGGGAGCGGAAACGTAAGTGGTGTGCTTTTATATGCAAAGACCGATGAAGACATTACTCCCGATAACGACTACATGATGGGTGGTAATCAGATAAGTGTCAAAACACTCGATCTAGGTGCTGAATGGACTGAAATTAAGACGCAGCTCGAAGGTGTAGCCGCAATGATAGCAATTTAATGCTATGTTTGGCAGAGGTATCTTAACCAGCCTGTTAATGGTGGCAAGGTATTGTTTTTTGTGAGGGAGTACAAGAAAGCGGGAGCATTTGCTTCTCCCTTTACCTGTCTGGGCTTGTGTGATTTTCAAAGTCACTATGGTTCGGCGCCCATCAGTATTGTCTGGAAGATGAAGGAGCCGCTGCCGGGGTTTGTGATGAAGAAGACGGTAAAGGTTTGATTTTAACAAGTGAAGGTTTCCTTCATGTGGATGAGGTTGGGGAATTCAGAATTCGTAGTTATATAGAAAGTAATTATGTAAAATATAGTTATTTAAAGATACTTGAGGCAGCCAAAGAGTATGATAGAAATCCTGATGATATCCGTCTGAATTTGGAGTACCCAGATCAAATTGATTGGTGACTTATATTTCCGTTTCAACTATACGCATCGCTGTGAGGAACGGAGTCCTTGAAGTTTAACGTTTGGCTGAGAAACAAATCAGGCCGCCTCGTGTTATGAGGCGGCCTGAACCCTGTGAATAGTTCAGCTACAAGTTTCATCTTTTGTCTGGGAAATTTCGCTATAATAGTTGTGACAGGTTGTCGAGGGACGGTTAGCCACCCCCTTTTAGAAAGGGGGTGGTAGGATGATCTCAATGGTTGAGGCGATGTATCTCATCATTGCATTTGCGACACTCATTGTTATGATCATGAAGAAGAAATAACCGCCCCCGGCCAGGATGGCGGCTATTTCTTATAACCTCTAATTCGGGCTAACCGTTTGGTTAGACAACCTGCCGGACTGGCGTGCTTGCAACACGTCAGTCCTTTTCTAATATTATACTCAGAGATTGTAAAATATGCAACCAGCCCACATATAGGTAAGATTGGATGAAGATAACAAAAGGATGGACATTTAGATATTCGCAGATATAAAAAATGGAGGAGTAATTGAATTATAAAGAGAAGATAACATGCTTGTTGTGAATGCCAATTAATCATGTTACAATTTTCATAAACTTGTAAACTAAAGGATAATTCTATTTGCTAAAGGAGAAGTTGTGATGAGCAAAAAGGTACTCATTGTTGGTGGAGTCGCAGGGGGAGCCAGTGCTGCAGCACGCTTGCGCCGTTTGGATGAAGAGGCAGAAATCATTATCTTTGAGCGGGGAGAACATATTTCATACGCTAACTGCGGCTTACCGTATTATGTTAGTGGAGTTATTAATGAGCGGGAAGCTCTTTTGGTCTCAAAGCCAGAAGCTATGAGAAATCGCTTTCGTATTGATGTAAGAATCTTTAGTGAGGTTACCCGTATTTTTCCTGAGGAAAAAGCCGTCGAAGTCCAAGAACAGAGTGGCAAGGTTTATCGAGAATCCTATGATCAATTGATCCTTTCTCCCGGGGCGGCTCCGCTTCGTCCGCCGATTCCCGGGATCAATGACATCGCTGCTCTTGTTGTGCGTAATGTTACAGATATTGATCAGATTAAGAAATTTATCGATGAGCAGAAACCTCAAACAGCAGCAGTCGTCGGAGGAGGCTTTATCGGCCTGGAAATGGCCGAAAATCTCCATGCCAGAGGAGTAGATACAACGATTATTGAAATGAGCAATCAGGTCATGGCTCCTTTGGATTATGAAATGGCTGCAATTCTTCATGAGCACATTTTCAATAAAGGAATCAACCTCATTTTGGAAGATGGGGTAAAATCCTTTGCGAAAAAGGAAAATGGAGCTCTTATTACACTCCAAAGCGGCCAGGAAGTACAAGCTGATTTAACGATCTTGGCTATTGGTGTCAAACCGGAAATTAAATTAGCAAAGGAAGCCGGGCTAACCATCGGAGAGTTAGGCGGCATCAAAGTCAATGAACGGCTCCAGACTTCAGACCCTAATATTTACGCTGTTGGCGATGTCATTGAAGTAAAACACTTAGTAACAGGACAAGCTGCGCTCCTACCGCTTGCCGGGCCTGCCAATAAACAGGGCCGCATTGTGGCCGACATTATCGCCGGTCGGGACAAGAAATATGAGGGAACTCAAGGCACTGCTATTGCCAAGGTTTTTGATTTAGCTGCGGCGTTCACCGGAGCGAATGAAAAAATGCTTAAGAAATTAGGAATTCCTCATGAAGTCTTGTTTACTCACTCCAATTCCCACGCCGGGTATTATCCTGGAGCAACAAGATTATCCATAAAACTTGTCTTTGATAAAAATAATGGCCGAGTCCTGGGTGCCCAGGCTGTCGGAGCTCAGGGTGTCGATAAACGGATCGATGACATTGCCGGGGTAATCCGTAACCAAGGGACTATTTATGATTTGCAGGAACTCGAACTGGCCTACGCCCCGCCCTTTTCATCGGCTAAAGATCCTGTGAACATGGCCGGCTATGTGGCGGAAAACATCATTAATGGTGATGTTCGCATGATTCATTGGCAGGAACTTAGTAAACTTAAAGCGAAAGATATATGCATCATTGATGTTCGGGACGAAGAAGAACGAAGAGCTAAATTTATCCCCGGCTCGCTGCATATCCCTGTCAATGAGCTGCGCAGTAAATTATCGGAACTTCCGAAAGATAAGGAAATCGTAGTTTACTGCGAGATTGGGCTGCGAGGCTACGTTGCTTATCGAATCTTGGCTCAACACGGATTTACCAATGTTAGGAATTTATGCGGAGGTTGGGTTACTTATTATCCGGCTGTTTTTGGATAAGGTTTTCCCAATTTACCGGAAAAGAATCCCTAGAGGCCATTCGGCGTAAGAGATAAAGTATATCACAGAAGCCTCTTTGGAAGATGAAATTTGAGGTGGTAAAAGTCTGGCTACTAAAGGATGCTGCTGGTTAAATGATAATATTTAGGCGCCAATCAGGTATAAAACTGTATAATTGTAGATATCGATTACAACGCAAGAGAAGATTATGCTCTTAGGGCTTTAGTCAAAAAACTTAAACAGATTGTATAACATATTAATAGGTTATCTTTTATAAGTATGGGCAAAGATAGGACCAAAGGAGCTGGTTTTCTTTGCCCATGTATAATTTTCCGACAAAAAAACGAAAAATAAATATAAGGAAACAAGATGCAAGTAATATTTTTTTAAAAGGCTACTCGACTAATTAAGAACTATGCTCCAAAGAATGATTATTCATTAAAAGAGTTAAAGCGTAAGTTGAGAGATATCTGGAGGTTTTAGAGGTTTTGATCTTATGCCATCATAGTTTTAGGGAAAATTTATATCTCAGGTGTGTACGCTGAATTAAATAGTCCGAAAGCTGACGGTCTTGCCCGTCCCTAAGTTGACGAATATAATGACCATAACGTTATCCTTGAAGAAAGGAGAAAGACGCCTCTTTTTTGATGTGGTACTGCTACAACAGCATCACTAGAGACGTCCTCCCAATAACAACATGATCATTGTATCAAATTATTCGCTAGTTGAGAAGAAGTATAGGACTGGCGTTTTTTGTTAGGAGTGCGGAAAGCGTACCTTGCCCTTGTTGTGGGAAACTCTTAATCGTCATAGGCAGTCGTCATCGGGTATGGTTTCAAAGTTCTGGAGGAAGATCAATACTTATCATTCGCAGACTACGCTGTGAGTCATGTTTCAAGATTCACCATGAATTGCCGGACTTGCTTGTTCCTTACAAACGCTATGATGCGGAAAGTATTGAAGGTATTTTAAACGAACCACCACGCACCGACATTGCAGTGGATGAATCAACGATCTCACGTTGGAAACTCTGGTTTCTCACGTGGGTAGTCTACGCCCATGGCTGCTTACAGTCGATCTCAATTCGTTACAACCTTGCTGTGGAGAACTCGTCCGATCGACCACAGTCCGCACTCCTCCAACTTCTTGGACAGTTTGTCGGTACCGCAGACGGATGGATGAGTAGAACTGTCCAACCGATCGCAAATTCTCATCGTTGGAGACAGACCCGTTCTGCATTCATGTCCACCTTCATCTGAGATAGAATCATGCTAATCCCACGAAATGGAGGCGTTAGCAATGAAAGATCAGAAGAAAGCGGAAGAGATTGCAGCTGGGAGGGTACAACTTTTGTCACCGTTACTAGCAGACGGACTGGACCCAGCCAAGGCCCGTCAACTTAAAGTTGCCCTTTGTGCACAATCAGGTTTGTCAGAGCGTACACTGCGTCGGTATTTGGCGCAGTATCGAGAAGAAGGGTTCAGTGGACTTCTACCTAAAGGAAAAGGGGAAAAACAGACAGAGGCAATTCCTGCCCATCTCTTGGAACAAGCGATTCTATTGAGGCGTGAAGTTCCGAGTCGCAGTGTCAGCCAAATCATTCAAATCCTAGAATGGGAAGGAAAAGCACAACCCAAGCAGCTCAAACGAAGCACTTTACAAGAAAGGCTTATGGAACGCGGCTATAGCTCCCGGACCATGCGGATGTATACGAATGACGGAGCTGCGGCTCGAAGGTTCCAGAAACGACATCGCAATCAATTATGGCAATCCGACATAAAATATGGACCTTTTCTTCCGATCGGCCCGAACGGTACCCTCAAACAAGTGTATCTTGTTTTGTTTATTGACGATGCAACGCGTTACGTTCTTCACGGTGAGTTTTATCCAACGCTCGATCAGGCCATTGTGGAGGACTGCTTTCGAAAGTCTATCCAACAAAATGCGCTTCCTGAAGCCGTTTATTTTGACAATGGCAAGCAGTACCGCACTCGATGGATGGGTCGGACTTGCTCCAAACTAGGTATCCGATTGTTGTTTGCTAAACCCTATTCTCCAGAATCTAAGGGGAAGGTAGAACGCCTGAATCGTGTGGTTCAAAGTTTCCTCAATGAAGTCCTGCTCGAAAAACCGAAAACATTGGATCGACTTAACACCTGGTTTCAATTATGGCTTAGCGAATGCCACCAAAACAAGCCTCACACCGCACTGGGAGAGACGGCCAGTCCCGAAACTGCGTATCGGAGCGATCGCTCACCACTTCGATTCGTAGAACCTGAAATCTTAACGAATGCATTCCTCCATAGCGAAGAGCGCAAAGTGGACAAGTCCGGTTGCATTAGCTTTATGGGGAAAAAATATGAGGTAGGGCTACTCTTCATAGGAAGAAAGGTCCAACTCGTGTACGATCCCGCTGACATCACGGAATTAACCATCGAATACGAGGGTCATGCACCTTGGACGGTTCGTGAGCTAGTCATCAGGGAATGGTCTGGAAAACGTCCGGCGCTACCGGATCATATGCAACCAGAAAAAGCGGACGAATCGCGTTTACTTCGTGCAGCCGAGGAGCAGAATAAGCAACGAAACGAACGGCAAGCTCCTGCCGTCTCCTACCGAACAGTTCGGAAGGAGTTAGAAAAGCATGTATGAATCGTTCTACGGGCTGAGTCACACACCCTTCTCAAGGGATATTCCCACCGATAAATTGTACCTATCCAGCATACTGGAAGAAACGCTTGGTAGGCTCGAATATGCAGCAGAGCGTCAGTTGTTTGCCGTCATCACCGGCGACTGTGGGACAGGAAAAACGACGACGATTCGCCGGTTTGCGAAAACACTTGATCCAGCGAAGTACAGGATTTTATACTTGTCGGATTCAAAGTTAACACCTCGTCACTTTTACAAAGGAATGCTTGAGCAACTTGGATACGAGTCGAAGTTCTATCGTGGCGATGCCAAACGCCAACTGCATCGGGAGATTGAATTGATGCGCGGAATTCATCGATTGCAGGCAGTTGTCGTCGTGGACGAAGCGCATTTGCTGGATAAAGAGATGTTGGAGGAAGTTCGCTTTCTACTTAATATGAAGATGGATGCAGAGAGCCCCATGGCGCTCATTCTTGTCGGTCAGAACGAGCTATGGGATCGTCTACACCTGCAGGCTTACACCGCGATTCGTCAACGTATCGATTTGCAGTGCAAACTGTCGCACTATGATCGGGCCGAGGCAGAGGCCTATATGAAACGGCACTTGGTTTATGCGGGTGCAACCAGCGACATTTTTTCAGACCAAGCGATCGACGATATTTATCGTTACTCCAGCGGTGCCGCCAGACTCATTAACAAGTTATGCACCCATTGCCTCCTCTACGGTTCGCAGAACGGTCACAGGATTATTGATGACCGGATGGTAAAACGTGTGATTGAGGGGGAATTGTCATGAATCGACCCGGCTTGGAAGACTATTTCATTAAAACAGGGTTCTATGATCTCCTGCCGATGGCCTTGAAATTAGCGAGGACCCTGGGATATGACCATTTTGAGATGATTGAAGCGATCTGTAAAGTCCATGATAAGTTTAATCAGTATCCACCCACTAGAAATAGAATAGCTTGGTTTAGACTGGTTTTTGAAGAGAAGCTGAAAGAGTCTAGAGCAGACATTCTGGCCTTTAAGGCAACGACCGATCATCTTCGGGAAAAAGCGAGTACATAAGAACGGATAAAGTTGATCGCTCACTAATAGAACGATGGAAACCGATGTAGATTGGTGTTGCTCTGATGTATAAGTTGTCGTCCCTTGCATCAAAATGAGGAGGGAAAAAGGTGCCTAGACAGTCAATTGAACTACCTGATAAGGTGAAAAAAGGTCTTGATACTATGGCTACGGCTTTTGGGATGACGCAAAATGCGCTTATTAGTCTTGCTGTCGCCACGATGGTTGTAAAATATGAGGCTGAAGGAACAAGGATTTTCTTTGATTTGATCTCGCTACCAACAAAATCTAAATAGTCATTGATTACACATATACCCGATAACTGGCCAAGGCCATAATTGAAGACGCTGGTAACGCTGCGGTGAGACAGACAGACTGACTGACGGATATTCATTTACCTTATTGGTCAGCTTATCTGTCTACCGCCGGACAGCTTACGCCGTCAGGTTTTGGATGTTAAACGGCATCAGTAACACTCAGAGGCAGGTCATGTGGAGTGCGTATGTCTTTTGAAGAAGACTATGTGAAAAAGCATAGCAGGAAGATAGGAATCGAATCTTTAGTAGAATTAATTATAGGAGGACATGTATGAAAATTTCAAAGAAAGATGCGTTGTTTTGGTTTGAATTCTTTTCAATATTGCCAGAGGATGAGGAAGTTATGACAAAACAACAAGAAATCATTTACGCTACCTTTGCACAAATTGAGGCTGCGATCGATCATAGAAATGATATGTTAATGTCGGAAATTAGAGGCTTGAAAACTTTGGAGAATAGAACTTTTTTTGTGGGAAATGAAAGCAAATTCCCCAAAGGATGTCGTTCTTGTCTGTTGGGAACCGGTTTGAGTGCAATCAGGAAAACGAACAAATGTAACTTAGAGTGTAAGTTCTGCTATCATTATGGAGAACTGGATGATATTGCTCCGGTTGGCGAAGGCATGTGGGAAATAGGAGACACAAAATTTTATGAGAAGGACATTGATTTACTTCTTTCCATCCAACAGAAGCCCACGGGCATTTCCTACGTTTATTTAGAGCCATTCATGGAAATTGAAAAATACTATCCGGTTATAAAGAAATTCAGTGATGCAGGGATTCATCAACATCTCTATACAAATGGCACTTTAGCTACGGAAGAGACGTTGAAAGCTTTAGGTGAAGCCGGTCTTGACGAGTTGCGTTTCAACCTGGGTGCCTCAAATTGTTCGGACAAAGTGATTAAAATTATGCAATAGCGAAAAAATACATTAAAAATGTAAGGTATTGAAACGCCAATGACTCCTGAGTTCTTCGAAACTTTTTTCAAGAAGAAGCAAGCGATCTTAGAGACAAAACTCGATTTTATCAATTGTGCAGAATTGCACTTAAATGCCAATAACATAGACAATTATTACGGGGAAAACATGTATATTTCCAGACATGGCTATATATCTCCGATTTGGAGTAGGGAATTAACTCTGAAATTCATGAAAATAGCCGTTGAAGAAAGCTGGGATTTAGCAGTTCATGATTGCTCAAACTATACGAAATTTGCCAGAGGTTTGAATTTTAGTGGCAATGAGGGCAGGTGGGTCGGAGCCAGTAATTATACCTGTGCGTTTTTCAGGATACCCTACGAAGTATTTTTACCCATACTGCGTGATGACAATTTCAAATTTTTGTATGAAGAGGAATTACCTGCCGGCTATAAACCAGGAGAGCTGGTTTTTTAGTAAGACACCAAATGTTGTAAAAACAAGGTGCTGCACAATAGTTCTTCGTAAATTTAAATACTTATCGCGATTTCGAACGGAGTTGAGCATGAATATCTAAACCGATCGGCGCCTTTAAACGCGCAAGAGATTGAGGAGTGTACCCTCTCTCTTGTAAGTAGTTTACAATGGCGCTAATCTTTTTTGTATTCCCAGCATCCCGACATATGTTGTCCGAAAGTTGAGGATCTCCTTGAGACACTCCGTATCTGTCGGATGACTTCTGGTCGCAATGACGACATTTGAAGAAGCAATACGCAAGCAGGCTGGCAACGGTTTGACTTGACTGATGAAGAGATTGAACGGCGCTTAGACGAAGAGTAGGATCTAACAGATTAATAAAGAAAAACTAAGAAAGCGTGAATAGTAAATGCGATTATTTCTCAGGGGGGTAAGCTGTGTCGGAAAAACAACCATTGGCAAGCAGTTGGCACAGGAAATTGGGTTCAAATTTTTTGATCTAGATTATGAGGTAGAGATTTATTATGCCAAACCAATAGAATTCCTCCAAAAGGAATTCTTCACGATGGCTGCCTTTCGTCAAAAGGCTGCGCTGGTGTTATAGAAAATTATTGATAGTAACCAAGATAATTATATTGTCGCCTTACCGCCAAGTGGATTTATGGAAGTTTACTGGAAGAAGGTACAGATGGTTAATCCCGTTACGATCGTGCTTGCAGATCGGGCTAAGAACATTGTGCATCGGCTGGAGCTTTTTGATCAATATTCAAAACCACTGGCGAAAATGGACCTTACGGAGTCAGAAAAGACCCATTATTTGCGTGAGATTAGCTTGGATATTAAGTATTTTGGTCGGAGAGATCTGCGACACATGTCGGTAATCCAATAACGTTACCCGAAATATCCGTACCCACGCATTCTAATCCTGCTTCATTCGGAACGGTTTGTATGTGGATATGAATGTCTGTTTTGAATGTAGGTACTAAAGTAGAAAAAAAGGAAGGGAGAATGATAATAAGACCCCGATGCGGAGGTCTTATCTTTATAAGTATGGCTTAATTATTCTCTTTATCTCTGCCTTTGATATAGTCTCATGATCTTTCTTTGAATAAACAGTCAACAAATATATTTTAGATAAACTTTCTGAATATAGATAAATAAGTCTAAATCCATTAGTTTTCCCTACATTTACACTCGTATTTTTAGCTCTAGCTTTATAAACATGTTCACTTTGACTTAAATTTAACCCTTTAATTTCGTCACCAATCAAAATGTCATTGATTAAACATTTAAAAATATCATCATATAAATCATCTTCTATATGTCGATACTTCTTTTTTCGTATATAATCTCTAACATCCTGATCAAGTGTGTTAGTCGGGACAATATTCATTTAACTACAGTCTCCCGTTTTCTTTATCCTTCTTAATTTTTGAAAACCAATCTTGAAGAGAAGTTTCTGCCTTTTTCCCTTCTTTCATAAGTTTAACTTCATTTAAAGATTGTCTTAAAGATTCAGTAGGAGGACAGTGTCTATTACTTAATATTTCACTTTCTATTATACTCATTTTTTCTCCCTCCTCTTGAGGACTATCATTGTTTTTCTTGTCCATATCATATCACCTGCCAAACCCTGTTTCAATATTATATGTATAGTTTTACCAACTTAGAAGGAGATAGTCATATATTGTATTTTCCCAAACACCAAAATGTCACAATAAACCATCTTCTGTCGAATTTCTCAAACTCTGGCCAATATATAGTAGGATGGAGTGGGAGGTGAGAGAGATGAATCGAATACGTGTAAGTTCCAGCACAATTCATTCTGTTGGTTATGAACCAACCACACAACTCTTAGAAGTTGCTTTTCATACTGGATGGATTTATGAATATTATGGCGTTCCAAGTAATGTTCACCACAGTTTAATGAATGCAAGTTCTAAAGGGATTTATCACAAAGAAAATATTAAGTTCACATATCAATATAAGAGAATACACTAATCCGTGATTATTAATATCCTGGCCATACCTACAATAGTTTTGTCGCCAATAGTTATCTTTTCATAAGGATTCACAATTATTTCTTCAACACCTTCTCTATTTACCAGTTCATTTACTAGTTCAAATGTGTAATTTGTTTCCATAATAATTAACTCCTTTTTACTGTTCTTAAAGAACAGTATCTTTTTATATTGTTCACTGAACCATAAATATTTATTATCATTAACGCAGAGAAGCATCCAACTTTTCTTGCAAGTATTCCTCCCAAGACGGATATCACAGATCGCACGCCGCTTGTGATCGCGGCTGAAATAAACACGATCAGACACCTGGCCGGGAAATCCTCCTTACCGGCGCCATTGAAATCGGCCGGCGCATGAAGGAGGCTAAGGACCTGCTTCCCTATGGAGAATGGGGAAAGTGGTTGAAGGAATCGGTCAGTTACTCCCAGCGAACGGCAGACAGGTTAATGCAGCTCTGCGAAGAGTACGGGACGAAACTGATTGCCTCCCCCGACAGTGAAGGCAATCTAAATTCGTCACTGGTGACGAATTTGACCTACACCCAGGCGCTCATCCTTCTTGGGATCCCGGAAGAGGAGCGGGAGGAGTTTATCGCGGAGCATGATGTCGAGAGCATGAACAAATTGGAATTGCAGCAGGCTGTCAAGGACAGAGACCTGGCTATTCAGGGACCAGGGGACCAGTGCCTGACACCAACTTATCATGGGAAGCAATTGAACGGAAATTGCTCAGTCCCTTTCATTATTTTGGTGTGACCAGAGCTGAAGCATAACTTTACATCTCATATAAGGGCAGGGGTGTAAAGTTCTTTTATTTTACTTTTTCGCGAAATAGGGCTGGTCGCCACAAAACCGATCTGTTATGATAGTCTTGAATAGGTAGGTGACCACCAATGGACAAGACGATCATGGTCTACTCTGGCAGAAATTTCACATCTGAAGAGATAGAACTTATCCAATGGACCAGAAAAAAATATCCCCAACTATCAAGGACCGAATTAGCAAAAACCCTATGTGAGTTTTTAGGTTGGACTACCCCTGCTGGGAAAGCAAAAAGAGCTCAATGTACTTCGTTTTTAGAAACGTTGGAAGAAGCAGGGCTCATTAAGCTTCCCCCTATAGAGATTGCTAAACAACGAACTTTAAATTCAAAGATAACCGAATTTCAGATTGATACCACTCCAATCACCTGTGAATTAAAGGCACTAGAGCCGATTCATCTGGAAATTGCGAGAGCGGGTATGGATTTAAAGCGTTGGAGACATTATGTTAACGGGTATCATATGCTGGGTGACAAACAAGTCTTTGGTTCTCGCTTGGCCTACTTTATTAAATCAAGGGAGACAATCCTCGGTTGTCTTCAGTTTTCGGCATCCTCATGGGCTTTGAGCTTTCGGGACGAGTGGATTGGATGGAAGGTTCAGGATCGTAAGCTTCGACTCCATCTGATCGTGAATAACAGCCGATTTCTCATACTTCCCTGGGTTAACGTTAAAAACCTAGCCAGTAAAGTCTTATCGTTGGCGATCAAACAGCTTCAAGAAGACTGGCTGCGCGAATATTGTTATGCGCCCGTGCTTTTAGAAAGTTTTGTCGACACATCTCACTTTGCAGGCACATGCTATAAAGCCTCTAATTGGCTCTATCTTGGTGAAACCCAAGGTCGTGGTAGAGTGGATCGAAAAAGAGAGTATGCTTTATCTCGTAAAGCGATCTATATGTATCCCCTCCAAAAGGATTTTAAGGATTGTCTTAAAGGGCTTAAGCCCTGCAAAATGGTGAACCCAGATGACTAGATCGGAAAAACGACAAGAGAAACGAGCGCAAGAAGACAACCTTAAACGCAAAAAGTTTGAAGCCCAAGGATTTATGTTTTCAACACAGGCGTATCCAGAAAAACGGTCCATAGCCAATAGAAAGCGAGGCTACGGAACACCGGAAGACGAGAAATTAGACCGACAGAGCAGTGTCGAAGCTGCACTAAGGGTGTATCAAAGAACACTACCCATCCTCCTTAAACGATTAAGCAAAATCAACGATCCAAGACAGCCAAAGAAGCTAAAACACAGTTTGACGGTGCTCATGATCTATGGGATTCTGATGTTTGTCTACCAACAGTCTTCCTTAAGGAACGCGAATAAAGAAATGAGCACAGCCATATTTTTCGAGAATATGAAAACGATGTTTCCAGACTTTAAAACGATGCCCCATGCCGATACCTTAAGCAGGCTCTTGGAGAGAATTAAGGTGGAAGAAATCGAAGAAAGTATGCTAGAACTTTTTGAACAGCTGGTAAAAAAGAAGAAATTCAGGAATTATCTGATCAACAAGCGCTACGTCATAGCCATCGATGGGTCTCAAAAATTCATGAGAACCGAACCATGGACAGAAGAACCCCTGGTAAGGCATGTTGGCAAAGATAAACAGGCACACTATTATGTTTATGTGATCGAGGCCGTCGTCATTTTTGAGAACGGGATAACCTTACCTCTCATGAGTGAGTTTCTAAACAACGAGGAGTATCGAGAGCTAAGTACGAACAAGCAAGATTGTGAACGCAAAGCGTTTTACCGTTTTGTGAGTATTTCGGGGTGAAAGAGCCGCTTTAGCGGAAAAAGAGAGCCGCCTTCACGCTCAAACTGAGCCACCTTCACGGAACAGAGAGCCACCAAAAAAGTCGATTTTCTCTGGGGTTAAACTTGACATGGGGCCCCACGGGATGTGCTTCAGTGGGTCGAGGGGTGTGGCTAAAAGGAAGACTGTCTTTTGGGTAAGCCCCACCCCCTTGATTTAGGGTAGCACATCCCTACCCATGTCAAGTTTTAATTTCGGGTCTGTAACAACGGCTTGAAACTAGGGCGGCTCCCTTGAGCGTGAGTCTGGCTCTTTTATTCCGTGATAATGGCTCTATTTCGCCGACACAGTGGTTCTCTCGGAGCGAAATATTCATTTTGCTGAACGAATCAAGAAACGCTTTCCCAAACTCAAGATTTCCGTCACCATGGATGGGCTCTACGCATGCGGACCCGTCATAAAAACCTGTCGCGTATATGGTTGGGACTATATGCTTGTCTTCAAAGAAGGATCCATGAGAGATGCTTGGAGAGAAGCCATGGGTCTGATCAGGCTTACGCCTGAAAATATCCTAAAGCGCCATTGCGGAGGACGGAACCAGGTGTATCAGTGGATTAATGATGTTGAGTATACCTTTGGTAATAACGGCCGAGGTAAAGCACGACTCCATGTTGTGGTTTGTGAAGAAACCTGGGAAGAAACTAGTCGAACGACGGGCAAAACGACCTCCAACTCAACAAGATATGTTTGGATTTCGGGAAAAGAGATTAGTAAAACGAATGTAGAAACCAGGTGTCTTAAGATTGGTCGTTATCGCTGGAAAATCGAAAACAATTTTTTGGTTATGAAACATCAAGGATATCGATATGAACATTGTTTTTCCTACGACTGGAATGCCATGGTGGGCTTTCATTATCTTATGCAAATTGGCCGATTCATCAATGTATTGCTGGCTCATAGCGAACTTCTCGAGAAAAAAGTGACCGAACTAGGGATCACAGGCTTGTTAGCGTTTATTTTTAAAGCATGTACAGCAGATGTTCTGGATCTAAACCGAATAGCGACCATTGTTAACGACGGAAGTTACCATTGGAGATTAGCAAGTTAGAATCAGCCGATGTCTGAATGACAACTTCAAACAAAGAATGACCCTCTTAGGGTTTATTTGTCGTAGTGTGATTGTAACTTCAAGCTAGATCCGAATTCATAATGTGGTGTGCGACGAAGTGGAGTAGTATCATTTTAGTTAAGTCAGAAAACTCGTAATTCTGGTAAGAATAGGAAAAACGAAAGAAGGTAAATCCAGATGCGAGAATACGACAAAGACTTCAAACAAGAGGCCATCAAGTTGTCTTACGAATTAGGGACGACGGCTGCCTCAGAGAAACTGGGGATTCCAGTAACAACGCTATACTCATGGAAAAATCAATCAAAACGGTATGGAGAAGTAAGTTTTGTTGGCAGCGGACATAAACGTATTGACCCAAAAACAGCTGAAACCAAAGCAATGGAAAAGAAGATTAAAGACCTTGAAGCCGCCAATGATATTCTAAAAAGGGCCTTAGGTTTTTTCGCAGAGAGCCAAAAGAAATAGCTGCACGAGAGCTTTTTCATTGGATGTGGTTTCACAAAACTAAAGAGAAAACCAAGCACAGCATAAAAACCATGTGCAGAGTATTACTGGTTAGTGAAGCCGGATATTATAAGTGGTTAAAAAGGCAGTCCAAGCCTTACAAATACGAAGAACTTTTGGCTAAGATCCTTCAAATTCGTGCGGACAACCCGGACTATGGAGCATACAGGATTTATCTCCATTTAAAACTTTATCAAGGCTATACCGGTAGCTATTATGTAATCCTTAAGCTCTGTAAAATCAACCATCTTATGCTCAAGAAGAAACATCACTGTAGAGGAATAACCAAAGCAGATCTAGCCGCTCAAGCCAGTGCCAATCTCATCAAACAAGACTTTTCTGCAGTATCACCCAATCAAAAATGGCTTGGAGATGTCACAGAAATCCCAACGGCTGACGGAAAGCTTTATTTAGCCGCCGTATTGGATTGTTTCGATGGAAGTATCGTGGGATTTAAAATGGCAAATCACATGAGAGCCGAGCTATGTGTCGAAGCCTTTACCTCGGGTGTTAAGAGGTATCAAGCCTATGGGATGGTCTTTCATTCGGACAGGGGTAGTCAATACACAAGCGGGATCTACCGTCAAGCACTCGCCCAGCATGGTGCGAAACAGAGTATGAGCAGTACTGGTAAATGTTATGACAATGCCAGAATGGAGTCCTTTTTTGCCACATTAAAGAAAGAAAGCATCTATAAATTCAGAACCGAAACAATGAGTATGGAAAAGATTAAAAGCATAGTGTTTAGATTTATAGAAACCTATTACAATCGGAAACGAATTTACACTCCAAACGGAGGTTATCCGCCCCTAGTAATGCGTTCACAGTATTATCGAGAGCGTTTACCCCAAGCGGTGTAACAGTTAAGAGGCTTCGCCTCTTGAGTTTATCGCTTTTTGGTTCTCCTAAGGATAGAAATAAAGATACCAGGGTGATTAAATATATCCCCTGGCTATCCTTAGCAGAACTCTACCGGCCGCTCGTGTTGCTCTCCAGCATTTCACTATCCTGCCTGTAGATAAGAGCCAGTTATATTATAACCATAAATTGGTACTAAAATTACGAGTTTAGGGACTAAACCAAATTTGGAGTAGTATCATTTTAGTTAAGTCAGAAAACTCGTAATTCTGGTAAGAATAGGAAAAACGAAAGAAGGTAAATCCAGATGCGAGAATACGACAAAGACTTCAAACAAGAGGCCATCAAGTTGTCTTACGAATTAGGGACGACGGCTGCCTCAGAGAAACTGGGGATTCCAGTAACAACGCTATACTCATGGAAAAATCAATCAAAACGGTATGGAGAAGTAAGTTTTGTTGGCAGCGGACATAAACGTATTGACCCAAAAACAGCTGAAACCAAAGCAATGGAAAAGAAGATTAAAGACCTTGAAGCCGCCAATGATATTCTAAAAAGGGCCTTAGGTTTTTTCGCAGAGAGCCAAAAGAAATAGCTGCACGAGAGCTTTTTCATTGGATGTGGTTTCACAAAACTAAAGAGAAAACCAAGCACAGCATAAAAACCATGTGCAGAGTATTACTGGTTAGTGAAGCCGGATATTATAAGTGGTTAAAAAGGCAGTCCAAGCCTTACAAATACGAAGAACTTTTGGCTAAGATCCTTCAAATTCGTGCGGACAACCCGGACTATGGAGCATACAGGATTTATCTCCATTTAAAACTTTATCAAGGCTATACCGGTAGCTATTATGTAATCCTTAAGCTCTGTAAAATCAACCATCTTATGCTCAAGAAGAAACATCACTGTAGAGGAATAACCAAAGCAGATCTAGCCGCTCAAGCCAGTGCCAATCTCATCAAACAAGACTTTTCTGCAGTATCACCCAATCAAAAATGGCTTGGAGATGTCACAGAAATCCCAACGGCTGACGGAAAGCTTTATTTAGCCGCCGTATTGGATTGTTTCGATGGAAGTATCGTGGGATTTAAAATGGCAAATCACATGAGAGCCGAGCTATGTGTCGAAGCCTTTACCTCGGGTGTTAAGAGGTATCAAGCCTATGGGATGGTCTTTCATTCGGACAGGGGTAGTCAATACACAAGCGGGATCTACCGTCAAGCACTCGCCCAGCATGGTGCGAAACAGAGTATGAGCAGTACTGGTAAATGTTATGACAATGCCAGAATGGAGTCCTTTTTTGCCACATTAAAGAAAGAAAGCATCTATAAATTCAGAACCGAAACAATGAGTATGGAAAAGATTAAAAGCATAGTGTTTAGATTTATAGAAACCTATTACAATCGGAAACGAATTTACACTCCAAACGGAGGTTATCCGCCCCTAGTAATGCGTTCACAGTATTATCGAGAGCGTTTACCCCAAGCGGTGTAACAGTTAAGAGGCTTCGCCTCTTGAGTTTATCGCTTTTTGGTTCTCCTAAGGATAGAAATAAAGATACCAGGGTGATTAAATATATCCCCTGGCTATCCTTAGCAGAACTCTACCGGCCGCTCGTGTTGCTCTCCAGCATTTCACTATCCTGCCTGTAGATAAGAGCCAGTTATATTATAACCATAAATTGGTACTAAAATTACGAGTTTAGGGACTAAACCAAATTTGACAACTCCAAAGGCTTAGCTTTGGCTAATTGTAGATTATTGATTTGAGATTCGAAGAATGGAAGAAAGCTGAGTTTTATTTACTTATGAAATAAATCATGCTTCAGCTCTGTGGTGTGACAGATAATGTTGACCTTCGTCAGGTTCAATGGGTTGCTGGAAATTATGATGAGAGGGAGCTAGAAAACCTCTATGTTTTCGAAAAAGCGATTGCCGAAAAACGAGTTGGATATATCTTCAACGCCATGGAGCGATATTGTCTTGATCCTGTGGAGATCATCGGAATTGGTTTTTGTTTAAGTAAAAAGCATGCTGAATTTATGGCTCAGGTCTTTAACAAAGCGGGGATTCCTTCAGAATTTCTGATTGCGGAATCGGAAAACGACGTGAGGGATAGCGTAAAGCGGCGCCTGGTAATGAGGGAAATCACCTTTGTTTTTGTGGTCGATCTATATAATGAAGGAATCGATATTCCTGAAGTGAATACGGTTCTTTTTCTGCGGCCGACGGAAAGCTTAACCGTCTTTTTGCAGCAGTTAGGTAGGGGGCTAAGACTCTGTGAGGGGAAAGAAGCGCTGACAGTATTGGATTTTGTAAGACAAGCGCATCAGAAGTATTCCTTTGAAGACCGCTTTAAAGCGTTGTTATCTAGGACTCGAAAAACGATTGAGCAGGAAATAAAGATGGGTTTTGCCAATGTGGCTAGAGGCTGCTCAATCCAATTGGAAAAACAAGCCCAAGACTACATTTTGGAGAACATCCGAGATGCGGTTAATACTAAGCGAAATTTGATCAGCAAGCTTTATGATCTTCTAGAAATCAAACATGAGCTTAAGGTCAGGGAGTTTTTCGAGGGTTACCATGTAACACCACAAGATGTCCACGGCTTTACCAAGAACTGATGGATTTGCTGGACTATCAGTTCGATATCAATTTCGTGGATAAGCCTTTGGTCGGATTAGAGGATGAATACCCACTCGACTTATATTGTGCTTACACGTTTGATCAGATTTTGGTGGCTCTGGGAAAACATACGGAACAAAAGAGGAGCTCTTTCCGGGAAGGAGTTCTCTACCTAGCTGAGAAGAAGCTGGATGTCTTTTTCGTGACCTTGAACAAGTCCGAAAAGGACTATTCTCCGTCAACCATGTATCAGGATTATTCCATCAGTGAAGAGCTATTTCATTGGCAGTCTCAGAGTCGTACGACGGAGGAATCGCTGACAGGGCAGAGGTATCTTAACCAAGTAGCCAGTGATGGGAAGGTGTTGTTTTTTGTGAGAGAGTATAAGAAAGAGGGGGCTTTTGCATCTCCGTTTACTTGTATTGGATTTGCCGATTTTCAAAGCCACTATGGTTCAGCACCAATTAGTATTGTCTGGAAGATGAAGGAGCCGCTGCCGGGGTTTGTGATGAAGAAGACGGTAAAGGTTTAATTTTTTGGATTTCTTATACAGAATTAAGGGTTTTCGTTATTCTCCCCACTTTCATGAGAAGCTTCTATTTTGTCCTGAAAAAAAGTGGAGTGACTTAGTTATGGAATTTATTGGTGGAATATTTTGGTTCTTCTATTGTAACTATCCCCAATAAGGATTAGAATGTTAGTAGAACAAACGTTCTCGAAATGGGGGGATAAGGTGCAATCATTTGATGGACCATGGACCCTACTGAAATTAGACGTATCGGAGAAATATCTTATGCAAGCTATCAAGAAGCAAAACTTTATCCTTACGTTATATTGTGCATTCGCAGGAAGCGGAGATGTCGATGTCCCAGTATTGGTTAAAGGAGAATGAAATTTATGAGTGAAGATAAAAAATCATTTAAAATAAGAAACAGTACTGCAGAATTTTTAATGTTTACAGCAGATTCAGGTTCCGATTCAATTGAAGTTATGGTTGCAGATGAAAATGTATGGCTAACGCAGGATATGATTGCAACACTCTATGATAAGGGACGTTCTACTGTTACTGAACATCTAAAAAATATTTTCGCTGATGGTGAGTTAGAGGAAAATTCAGTATGTCGGAAATCCCGACGAACTGGTACTGATGGAAAAGAATATAATACAAAATTTTATAATTTAGAAGCTGTTATTGCTGTTGGATTTAGAACTAATTCGGAAAGAGCTATTGTGTTTAGAAGTTGGGCAAGTTCTATTTTGAAAGAGTTTTCTATCCGAGGGTACGTTTTAGATAAAGACAGGTTGAAAAATGGAACTTTTCTGAATCAAGAATTCTTTGACCACTTGCTTGAAGAGATAAGAGAAATCAGAGCTAGTGAAAGGAAATTTTATCAGAAAATTACCGACATTTACGCTACTGCAATGGATTATTCCGTGGAAGCGATAACAACAATATCATTTTTTAAAACTGTTCAAAACAAGCTGCACTTTGCCATTCATGGAAAAACTGCAGCAGAATTAATCGTTGATAGAGCCAAGGCTGAAATAGAACATATGGGGCTAACTACATGGAAAAATGCACCGCAGGGGAAAATCATTAAAAGTGATGTATCTATTGCTAAAAACTACCTTACATTAGATGAAATTGATGGTCTGAATCGAATTGTCTCAATGTATTTGGACTATGCTGAAAACCAAGCCAAGCGTAGAATTCCAATGACGATGGAGGATTGGGCAAATCGACTAAATGCTTTTTTGCAGTTTAACGAATATGAACTACTAAATAATGCGGGCAAGGTTACAGCTGAAATAGCTAAATCATTCGCTGAAAGTGAGTTTGAAAAATACCGCATTGTGCAGGATAGATTGTTTCAGTCTGATTTTGATAAGTTTGCTAAAGGGTTGTTAGAATAACCCAAAATGGCCTAGCCTACCGTGCACTTCGGTAGGCTATTTGTCTGGGCATCGGTGCCTGACAGTGCGGATGTGCCAGGTCGTAAAATGTAGTGGATGTGGAATCCCATCGGGTAAGGTAGACCAACCCGTAGTTAGCCTTGGAGGAAGTGGGGTAACTCACTTCTTTAAAACAGTTTAGCTTTCATCCTCATACACGTTGTTTCATCCCTGCGCCGAGTAGTTTTAAGGGAACTTTAGTTACTACTTCGGTACTTGTCCTTGCGGACAGCTGCATGCTATGGTCGCCGTAGGGTTTCCCCATCCGGGTAAGCAGCGGGATGATAGGGTTGGGTTTTATCCCTTGACACTTTTTCTACCGCTTGCTAAAGCGGACACTCTGGATCGATGCAGATTGGGCGGCTTTGCAAAAGCGACTTATGGCCGTATCCCAAATGAGAGGCTTATCTCCTCTATTTGGCAATTGTTAGCCCAGTGGGTATCTGATTGACAGGAAGCGCATGGGAAACAACCGGATACTTATAATTCAATTGGGGTACCGGGCTCAACCGGTATCTCCTAGCGCAAAATTACGTATTAAATAGACGTATTAATTAACTTGTGAACGTTTGATAGTGAGTATATAATTATCTAAATTAAAGTTGTTTTTGGAGGTGAGCCAGTGCCGATAGATAATCATGTTTGGTTATTACTACTTTTCAACGTTATAATCGTACTGGCTTTATCTTGGCTAGGTTTTACCTTCGTTAAACGTGGCGCCCATTGTTTTAAAGCATCAGAGAGCAAGAACATTGGTATTTCACGACTTATCTCAAATGGGTTGACTATTTTAGCAAATAAGTATTTGATTGTTCGAAGAATGATTAAGATTGATACTGATGATGATCCGCCACATCTTCTCCTTAGTTTATAGTCATAAAAACTAAGGAGGAAAAACATGAGTATTTTTAGTTCTTCATTTACTATCTTATTGACAAAATTTATTGGTTTGACAGGGGATTGGTTTATCGCTGTGATTCTAGTAACCTTGGTGATAAGGTTATGTCTCCTTCCTTTATCCGCAAAACAACATAAAGATCAATTCACAACGTCTAATCTTAATCAGGTCAAGTCTTTTTTAACCACTAAATTCAAGAATCAGACGGAAAAGATTGATAAAGAATTATTGAAGATCGCCTCTAAATATAAGGTGAACACTTTCCTATCTGCGTTGTTGCTCGTAGTTCAAGCCCCGATCCTATTTTCTCTGTACGCTTCGATAATTAATTTAAGTACTTCAGTGGGAAGCATGTTGGTCCCTTGGGTATTAAGTGTTCATGCTCCCGATTCATTACACGTTCTTCCTATCTTGGCGGGTGTCTTCCAAGCATTAGGTGGTTTTACAGCAGAAGTTAAATCGTTTCTAATGTTTTTTGTACCAGTAGCGATTGGACTAGTATTTCTTTGGAAAGCTCCTGCTGTCCTTAGTGTTTACTGGATGACTAACTCAGCACTCAGGTTCCTTGAATATAAGATATTTTCTTTAAAGGCTGTTCGCAATAGGTTTTTAAAGGTACCTACTACAGAAGAAATGATGAGAAGTATTTCTAACCAAGTTGTCCAAGCGAAACTATCCTAATCATTCGGCTCTCATCGAAAACGGTGGGGGCCTTTTCTACGGAATTTCTGATATAACTGAAGAGGAAAAAAAGAGGTGCTTTGTGTTATTACTGGAGTTACATAATGAATCGCATTTTAATCGTAGAGGATGGAACAAAAAATGAGTGAGTTTTCGATTAAAGACGGGCTAGAGGGTTTGAATTCAAATGAACTCATAAAGTTAATCATGAATCTCATACAAAGAGAAGGACAGGCAAGATTGCATGTGCTGGAATGGCTTGAACAAAATTGCAATACAAATAAGAAAGCTTCAAATTCAAACAAAAGTAAATCTCCCAAAATTCATAATGAGCTGTTATTCGAATATTGGAACAATGCTCAGAGCATAATTTCTGAATTTAATTGCTACGGAGGAGGACCTGAGGAGGAAGAAGAGGAGGTTTATGAATGGTTAGAGAAGATTTCTGACTTGATAAAGGAAGATAAGATTACACCTGAAGCAAAGCACCGATTTATGGATGCAGCTTTTGTTGAATATGATACAGGTAATTCCGGTTTTGACGACGGTCTGATGGATCTGTTTTTTGAATTGTGCAAAGAAAAAGATGAATGGGAATTTCTTGTGCAAAAGCTTAATAGTAGGAAGTCCGATTGGAGAAAGACGCTTGTCATGCGGATTTACAGGGATCAGCTAAAGGATGATTCCAGATACTTGGAGGAGAGACTTAAAAACCTTCAATATGGGATGGATTATTGGGATTTAGTCCAATACTATATCGGCAAACGAAATAAGAAATTGGCGCTTGAAATAGCGCAAAAGGGTATCGAGCATGGAGAAGGAAGACTAACCGAGCTTTATGATTATCTTATTGACCATTATTCGAAGCAACAGGATAAAGACCATCTTGAATCAATTGCTGAAATTGCAATGCAAAGAAAAAATGATGAAAGCTATGTTTTGGAAAGACTATTTACATTTTATAAAAATGGTGACTATGAAAAGGCGAAAGAGAAGCTGATTCTAGTATATAAAACGACCCATAACAAAAGGTATTTTGAAGAATATAAGAGAATGAAAAATTATCTATCTGAATCTGATTGGGAAAAAATAGAACCAGAGATTGTTAATGAGGCCCAAAACAATAACATGCATGACTATTTAAGTATTTGTCTTCAAAAGGGAATGAAGGACATTGTTATTAAAACTATAATATCCCCGCCAGTGAACCAATGGGGATGTGCCAGTTTTTCTGATTTCGACATATTCGCACAAAAACTTGAAAAAGAATATCCAAAAGAAATTCTGGAGTACTACTACAAAAAAGCATATCGTAGAATTCCAAATGGAGATAGAAAAACATACAAAGAAGCTGTAAAATATCTTGGGAAAGTTAAAGCAATCTATTTAAAGCATTTAAAGGACAAGGATGGCTGGACACATATGCTCAGTAAACTGCTTATGGAGTTTAAGAAAAGACCGGCATTTATTGATGAGGTTAGGAAGAGTAAGTTATAAGAGAATGTGTTCGAATGGGCAAACCTTGAAATCTTAAAACTGTCCAATAAAGATCTCAGCTGAAATGGAAATATCTCATGAATATTATAAAAAAAATCAGTCACTGGCAGGGTACAAGCACTTGACCAATTAAGAAACTTAGTATCCAAAAGGAGTTGCAATCATGAAATGTGAAAAATGCAAATTGAATGAAGCTAATATTCATGTGGAAAATGTCGGCGATTTCTGTTTGAACTGTAATAATGAAATAATGGCAGATTTTCTTGGAGTTAACAAGATGGATGATTTTTTCAAGATTATCTCAACCCTCGATGTTGACGGAATGATACATCGATTTGAGATTTCTAATATGATTATGCCTGGATTTTCTGTATGGAAAGCAGAAGAATTGGAGGGCGATTATCAGTTCGAGATACTCGTTAAGCCTGAAGAGAATCAAGCTGTGGCAATCGAACATTTGCATCAGAAAATATTGACCGGAATAGGATATAAAACGCTTGCACGTAAGCCGGATAGGTATTTTATTGATAATGCAATTCACATCAACAAGGAGCAATATAGCCTTAATAGCATTGGAACATGCCGGATTCAACATGCTGAAGAAGAAAATCAAGTTTATCTGGTTATAGATGGCAAGAATATTCCTTTACCTGATTTTGGACGAACCCTGACAGCCTTTGAGGGCTTTAATATGGAGTTTCAGATAAGGGATCTGTCCGAGGAAGTCCTTGGAAAAGACATGGTACTAAGAAAGGTAAGTATCAATCCACAAGTTATTATAGAGCATTTTGAAAAGACTTTGGGTTGGTTTTTGCAAGGCGATTTTTTAAGTTACAGACATGCAAGTGCTTGTACGGAAGCCTTGTTTGAGAGGATCGAGGAATTGGAGTTACTCTGCAAGTATGGTAATCAAGAAGAGGCTGTTGAAGTCGGAGAAAGAATGAAACAGCGACTCACATCGGTTGAACATGATTCGGATGACTTCCCGGATTATCTTTTGAAGATGATTGACGAAGTGATTGGAACGGCTTAAAGAATCAAGAATGACATACTCCTATTTACGGGTGAAAATTTGCTCTACAAAACATTATGTATCGGTTTAATCAAGCCGATGCCTTTTTCTTATTGTACTGAGGTCGAGAATGTCTGAATGACATAATAATGTCCAGACCGAATGTTATGATTTTAATTAGGTAGGCAACTTAATAGCAATTTACATAGAACCCCTCCAATAAGCTTCAAAATAACTCAAGAATATTGTAAAAAGAACAGTTTTTGGCAGGGATTAGTAGAAAAATGCAGAATTTAGGTAATGGAAAACCGCGGCCCAGTTGCTGAACATAAAGTGTCAACCTTCACATCATTCAGGCTTTGATCGGGTCGGAAAAGGCCTTTGAAGTTCATCTTCAGGGGTCTTCTTTTCCTCCCAAGTGACCTGGTACTTCCCGCAATTTGTCGAACCCATTAAGGGGTTGGTTGTTATGTGTGGCTTAAAGTTGATCAATAATGCAGTACAATGGATCTGTCCCGCTGTGTATTAACCATCCCGATTAATCTTGAATGCATTGAATAAGAAACACCGGTTTCAGTACCGTATATATAGGATCGTCGAACATCTCTGAGTCAGCTATGACGAGCGGATTGGAATGGAATATTAAGCTATCCCAATATGACTCAGGGGATATTCTGGAGAAAATCCGGGCTACCTTTGAAGGATATTGGAATAATCTTGAGTTTACACTCTTTATTACAGCTCTTGATTTCGAGCGTTTGAGAAAGGCTTTGAAGTCCGAGCGAAGAAGGAGTCAGGATAAGCAAATGACTTAGCTTTTCACTTTGATCTTAAACCCTTACTATTATCAGCAAGAAATTCTGGACAAATTGAAGCTGAACGGGAAGCGCATCGCTCGTTTAAAAACCTGGTCGTTGCGGCCACGGGGAAGGGTAAGACAGTCATCGCGGCCTTTGATTACCGGGTTTGCAGGGTAAACAATAGACCAAACAAACTGCTTTTTGTCGCTCACCGAAAGGAAATATTAAGTCAAAGCTTGTCTTGCTTCCGAGGGATACTCAAGGATCTCAACTTTGGCTCGATGATGGTTGGAGGCTAAAAGCCGGATAGCTTTGACTATTTATTTGACTCCATCCAATCTTTTAACTCGAAGGATTTGACTGAGGTTACTTCGCCTGATTTCTATGATTATATTGGGATTGACGAGTTCCATCACGCTGCAGCCCCATCCTACCAAGAACTTTTAGAGTATTATAAACCGAAAGTGTTACTTGGACTGACGGCAACTCCAGAGAGAGCGGACGGACAAAGCATCTATACATATTTCGAGGGCAGAGTTGCTGCCAAAATCCGTTTATGGGAAGTCATTGAGGCGGAAATTGCTCAGCCCTTTTCATTATTTTGGTGTGACAGATAATGTTGACCTTAGTCAGGTTCAATGGGTTGCTGGAAAATACGATGAGGGGGAGATAGAAAATCACAATGTATTCGAAAAAGCCATTGCCCAAAAACGAGTTGGTTATGTAATCAACACCATGGGGCGATATTGTCTTGAGAAGTAGGATAGAAGTGGAAGACACTAAGGAATAAAAGAAGCTGATAAGAAAACTTGCTTTACATTTCATACGCGTGACTTTACGAATAACATGATCCCCCAAACCAGCATTTCATTAAGACTAAGGATAGCCTTCCCAATTTTATGGCGATTACTGGTTCTAAATGCACCTCAGCAGAATTCCATATAATTTCCATCAAACCGGCTTCTACCAATAAAACGCACCTAGCCCTAGGTGCGTTTTATTGCTTTTTGCAGTTACTTGTTTTCTATGGATTGAAAGATGCAACTTATTAATGGTTCAATACTTTTATTAACCGCAGTAATCATCGCCTCTAACAAGACTTCACTTGTAATCAAGGACCAATTAATAATATAACCTCTTTCAAAAGCCAACTGCCGTATAAATTCCCTGATACTTCTGCCATTTCCTTCTCTGAATGGATGAATCATATTGAGTTCTGACATATAGTAGGCAGCCCTCTTGGAAAATTCTTCAGCACTCAAGTCTCGTAAATGGTTTTCCTTATTTAGTTTACGAAATAAGGATTGTAAGTTTTCCCCAATAAATGGACTATCACAAAAAGGGGTACTTCCCTTTGCGATAAACTCCCTCCTCAGCTTTCCTGCAAAAGGATAAACATCCTGAAAAATATATTTATGAATCCGTATTAAATGGGTAATACCAAATTTACCTTTTACAGTCTGCGCATTTTCAAGTTCATATTGCCGAATCATTGTAATATCTGCTTCGTACTCAGCCAGAGCTTTTGCATCACGGATGTTTTCCTTGTTAATTAATATATCCGTTCCTTTATAACAATAGATTGACTGCCGATTTTCTAAAGGGTCATAGGTTGAAAAGCCACTACCCATTTCATCGTCCAAATTTAGCAGAGTGCTTTTCCTTTATCCTCGCAACTGCTTCTCTGCTGGTAATTTTATCTTCAAGGTACAGTTTGCCGAGTGCCTGAGCATGTAAACTTGGTTGTAATCCTTCCATCGCCATTGAAGCCCCAACACTGGAAATTACTCTTTTATAATTCCTTACACCTTTTATAACACTCGTTTTCAAAGCGATTCACCTCTTAAGATTATTATACGCAAATCCATGATAAAAGACAATTTATTAACCTACGTTCAGCTCGAAATTAACGGTGCAAGTAATCGACTTGCCAACCAGTGGCAAGTCAATTTACGGGGTTAGGCTTATCTTGTGGTCTTTATCGCGACGTGATAGACAGAACCGCGTTGCACCTTAATGCTTACATATACACGAAAGACTCTTAGCAGCTGTAACTATTGCTGGCTTTCCAAGCTAATACCTTATTCAATATGGACTTAACATCTTCTTTTTGGACAGGCTTGGACAGTATCTGAAGTGGAGAAGCGGTCATAAAAGCATTTGGCTCATCGGAAGCCGTTGCAAAAACAATATGACAAGCAGTATTGTCGCGCCGAATATATAAAGCCGTTTCCAGTCCGGTCATTTCTTTCATATAGTTATCAAGGAAGAAAAGATCAAAAAATTCCTTATCCTCGTTGAATTTTTCAATAAGTGTTTCTCCGCTATCAAATTGATAAAGATTGAACCTGACGTCATTTTCAGTTTCATATTCTTGAATCAGTATCATCAGATACTTACGCAGGATGAGCTTGTCGTCACATATGCCAATGTTTAACAATGTAATTCTCCTTCCTCAACTATTTCTCTGACAATAGTGAATTAAATATTGTAGTATAACTACAATATTATACCCCCATACTGCGTATTCTTGCAATTCCATTTTAGGTAGAATTAGATAAAATATTGTTGTATCTAATGGAGGAATCATATGCCCCCTATCAGCAGCAAGTCATATACCAAGGAAGAGAATCAATTTTTGAAGAATATAGGCTTTAAAATTCAATTTCTTCGGAAGCAGCGAGGCCTCAGTCAGAGTGAGCTTGCCGAAAAATCGGAATTGAGTTATGCCACCATTAGCCATCTTGAAAGCACATCTGTCTATGGTTTATCTGTTATTGCCATTTACAGAATCGCCAAAGCCCTTGACGTTGATCCGAGCCAACTTCTAATGTTTAAGTAGTTATTAAGTTTAACGCTTTCATTTGCTATTATTAGATTGAATTATTAATTGAACTCGGCATCTGACCGTTACGAAGCTCTACGAAATATAGGGAGCAAGATTTAGTGTAATCTTACTCCCTTAAAAGCATATGCCTCGCGCCTTTCGGCGCGAGGCATATGCTTGCTTATGGTTGTCGTTACTGAGAGGGAAGGCTTCCCTGCGGTCAACCTTCCCCAGGGGTACGCCCCCAACACAGTGCCAACACACAATGGGAAACTATTCTGAAAATTATAAGAGCCTTGAAAGGAGTACTTGGTAACATGTTAGTGAGCTCTTCTATAGCTTTGACCCCGAGGATTTGGGCCAACAGCCTGGAGATTTAGGTGAGGTGATCACAAAGATCGCTCTAGGTTCCCCGGCAATTTCGGCTTTGCGCTCTTTTGGCCGGGTTTGGTCGCTGGCAGAGATCACGGATACCCTAGAAATCCTGTCAGCTTCTGCCCTTATCGCCACAGGTTTCCGGAACCTCTATAATTTACCAGATTCGATCAGTCTGATTCGGAGCTTACACCGTCGGGAGCGTCGGGAAGTGTACTGGAAAGCAGTTTTAGACTATGGAATTGAAGGCAACATACAAGCTCTGATGGATGAGTACTTTCATATTCTTTATGAATCGTTAGGACTAAACGGTAAAGGCCCTTTGGGAGTTGGAAAGCAACGGAAACGGAACCTACTCCGATCCCTGGGCGGTAATATTTGCCCAAGCTAAAGCTGATCGTAGCCCAGACGCCAATGATTTAGTACCTTATTGGATTTATGAAGAGAACGATGAGCACGAAGAAAGCGAAGGGTATAAGATCGAACGACATATCCTGTCGCTGCCTTTAAGTCGTGAAGCAAGTTATAAAAATGATTTAAAGCGAACACTTGTAGCCTATCGGATGGTTTTTGGCCAGCCTCGGCAAGAAGATCTCTTAAGGTTCCTGACAACTCACTTTCAAGATGATGAAGAGTTAAAGGAGTTTCTCAATTATAGGATTGATTTAAGGCCAAGAGTGATTGGGGTTTAATTTGACGTGTAAACTAGAATTTGCTTGGCATAAGGTTTCAATTGTATCATGAAGACTCAGCACTAAAAGTGTCATAATTTTCCTTATGGCTAGGACGCGAAACGAAAAGTTTTAGGAGTAAAGAGATTGGACGATTAGAGAATAGGACAATTTATTTCTCACATAACCTTTCCTTAGGAGGATTGGGGGTGTGTTACTATGCCCGGGCATATTAATTGGATTAGGTTGTCCCAAATATTTCTGGACCCCTTATTTGGATGTGAAGAGGATACGCGATTAACAGCCGATATTAGAAAGAATAAATTGGACAATCCATTAATCGTCGAGGGGCCAATCAACGATCACTATATTCTTGTAGACGGCTATAAGAGGTATATAAGTCTGGTTCACCTGGGATGGGAAAGTGTCCAATGTACTATCGAACCAGTTTCGGATCGTGCCTACCGTATCGCAAAGCGGTTACGTCGGGACTACAATAAGCAAAAAATGCGTAGTTCAGAACGGATCCGTTACGTCCATTGGTTGTTAGGTCTGCAGTGGGATATCAACACGATTAGCAAGGAAACTGGCATTGCCAGGGCAGTTGTTCGTAAATACGAAAAGATTCGTGATATACCCCAGGAGTATAAGGACATTATTAAGTCCTTAAAGCTTGGCCACGAAGCACTTTTAGCTTTGGATAGAATGCAAAGCCGTGTTCCCAGTAGAACTTTTTATCAGATAGTCGATGTGCTCAAGCGGAATAGTTCAGAAATCTTTGGTTATCATGTTGGGGCGATTGAATATTTAACGAAGGTCGCCGAATTTAGTAGGCTACCAGAAACAGCCGTCAAGCGTGCGGTTCGCAAAACCATCATTAATAATACCTTTAGGCAGAAAGAAGCAAAAAAGATAGTTGATATTGAGGCTGTAGTGTCTGGAATTACGCAGGATGACTCATTAATTGAGCAATGCATGGATTTTATTATTAAAGAGGCTAGCGAATTAGCCAATATTGTTTCACCTAACCTAATGAAAAACGCCACTCCACTGCAACGGAAACAGATTGTGGCAGTATTTGAGAAGTGTCTGGAAAAAGCAAGATCAAATACCAACTGGTGGGATTGGTCACGTCGTTAATTGCATCAATGATCTCTTTTTCTTTTGGTGCAGCAATCCTCCAGTAATTTAAATAAAAAATTTCAAGCTTTGATTTTAATTAAGTGTATATCAAAAGATATGGACAAATTCGTCCATGTCTTTTGACTTTTCAAGCACATTTGGAAACATGGGATTTGGTTAACATCAACCAAATCCCAGTCTCAATAAGGACTTTTCAACAATGCTGGCTGTGATGTATTTCGGATTAATCTTATTAATATCTAGTATGATATCTCTAGCATGTGTGGCAGGGAGTCCGCCAGATTCTACTAACATACAAATTAGTTCAATCCCCCAAATTAGCGTTACGCCTTCAGATTCACACATTTGCCTTAATGGTTTATCATTAGTCACACAAGTCCAACCAAAACTTTTGGCAAGAATTAAACATAAGTTATCTTGAAATGATAATGATCCTTTTTTCTCTGCCGCTAACATAACCTGGTCTAGTTCAGGTTCAACAAGTATAATTCCCAGTTCAGCACAATCACTATCGCTAATTTCGCTAATTTCATCTAAAACAGGTGTTGCTAAATATACTTGCCCAACGTTAGTAGAAATCAATTTAATAATTGTTCTGTCACATTTTAAGAAATCAATAAGAACATTAGCATCTAATATCAAAAATTGACTCTTTGTAATTACCATTCATTATACCCACGAAGAAACTATTTCTCGCATGGCTTCAAGATCAAGTCTGAGGATCTCAGCTCCACGGCTCATGGTAATTTCATCCCTTTCAATTGCTTTGCGGACTAATCTAGATAAACGATCTTCTACAAAGTGAGACGATGATAGGGAGTCAGGTTCAAGGGAACGCAATACTTCTGGAGTTTGTTGGAATTTGTCTGGGGACAAAGCTTCAGGTTCGTCAGTAATACTTAGGGTTTTGCCAGTTTTTAATTTATAGGCATGCTGAAATTTTCCCCATATAGATTTTCCTAAACTTTCAGAAAGGCGATACAGGACTGTCTTGTAACTAACTTGAAATATCCTCTTTACTTTGAGAACACGATTAATAAAAGGCAAGCCATAAGCGTCCGCCCATTCTGATTCAAAAGCAGCATTGGGCATCAAGAAATGGGACGCAAAAACATTAGCCTCTTCTTCCTGATCAGGTTCTTCTGCGCTTAATCCCACATCATAAGCGTCAAAATGTAGAAGTAAATGCCCGAGCTCGTGGGCAGCGCTGAAAATCCATCGCTCAACAGAAATCCGTTCCCAAACGTTAACGATAATAGCAGGTCCCCCATCTTCTTCTGAAACGGATAAGCCAAAGAAGCCATCGGATGCAAGACTTATGGGGTATACTTTTATCCCACTTGAATCAAGTAAACCGGTGATATCGCGGATAGGTTCACTGATTTTGAGTCCAAACAATTCTCTAGCCTGCTCAGCTGCGTATTTAGCTCGATCAGTTCTTTCGCCAATTGAACATAATTTTTTGGCTAGGTCATGAAATAGATAATCTTCACGATCATCTAATAAGTCTTCGAGATAATTATAATCGTCAAGCCATTGTGCTACTTCATTCAATATATTGTCCCGACTATTCATTCTCTTCAACGCTCGAAATCGTACCTTATTTAAGGTTCGAATCGGGACGAACAAATCTTGGAGTTTTACGCCAACGCCAAAAGCGATATTTTGTAAGGTCGATACTTTTGGGGTTGAGATGCCATTTTCGATATTCCGATAGGCAACTCTAGAAATTCCAGCAGAATCGGCAACTTGCGCTTGACTAAAACCTTTGGCTTCACGAATTCGGCGGAGGTTCACGCCAATATTTTTTTGATCCATTTACACCACCCTTTTACTCTATTATATACAAAAAAACAATATTTGAATACATGATAACTAAACTTGTCAAAGAAATATTTGTGTTGTATAATGATTTTGCAAAACTGACTTCGGAACGAACTGTTTCGTCAGAACTGACTGGCTGCTTTAACATTATCTTTTACCAGAGCGCTAAGGACGCGGTGTTCAAGGATCTAAGCGCAGAA
>NZ_BAAHYN010000014.1:0-160536 GCF_054657535.1 Desulfosporosinus burensis | reverse complement strand
ATTCGGGAAGTACCAGTCCCCTTGGGGAGGAAAAGACGACCCCCGAAGACGAACTTCGAAGGCCTTTTCCGACCCGAGCATTAATTAGGTTTCTATACACTGTCTTATTAGACGCTTACCGCTATTTAGTCCACCGCTTACAAATTATTTCCTTATACCAAACCTGATTGCCTACAATTTGGTCATCAAAAACTTTGCATACTCAAAATCTGCTTTGCAGTCTATGTCAATTGAATGATTTTCTGGCATAACGAAGGCTAATGTGTCATCACAATAATATGTTCTTTTGGTTTTTAGTAATTGATAATCAAGAATATAGATAGCTCCACATACAATTCCATATCTTTTATTTTCCTGTCGATTAGCCATGTTATCTGCTCCGCCGAATCCGCTAGGCTTCAACCGCAAATTGCTATCAATGTCCATGTACCAATTTGGAGGTACATCTGCTTCTTTAACAGCAATAAGAGTAGTAGCTTTATTTTGATAAAATAGATTATATGCATTTTCAATATCTTCACTTGTTCGTAATGGAGCTGTTGGTAAAAGCACCATGAATTTTGATATGTTTTCTTCCCTAATCTTATTAAGCCATTCAACAGCATGAATATAAACATCCACAGCTGAGGCTTTATCTGATGCCAAATAGTCAGGTCTTAAAAATGGCACACTGGCACCATAAACCTTAGCAACCTCGGCAATCTCATCATCATCAGTTGTCACAATTACTTCAGTAATACACTTCGCTCTAAGCGCAGCTTCAATAGTATACGCTATAAGTGGTTTTCCGCTAATGGGAAGTATGTTTTTTCTTGGTAGTCCCTTCGACCCACCTCTAGCTGGAATAATTGCAATCACATCACATCCTCCTCCCTTAATAACTCATCATATCCTATATCTCGTTTAACCGATTTACCTATTAACCAATCTAATCTATCTGGCTGTATTCCTATTCCGGGTCGTTTTAAATCAAGATCCGCCTCTGTTAAAACAGTTCCTTGTTTAATGTTCTTTCCTGCAACGATACTCCTTCTAAACGCATCTCTCTTTTTTATCTCATCATCGCAAACAACCTTTCTAGTTGTGCCTAATGCTTGGTTTATATTTTGCGCGTATTGAATAAGCACTCTCATCTCATCTGGAGTTGCAGAAATTTTATGATCCCAACCGAACATATCTTTGTCAAGAGTGAAATGTTTCTCTATAATGCATGCACCAAGTGCGATTGCAGCTGAAGGTATCTCAACTCCCAACGAATGATCTGAGAATCCAATTGGATACTTGGGATACATAGAGCGTAATCCAAGTATATTCTTCAAATTTATATCCTCAAATTTCGGAGGATATATTGAAATACAGTGAAGTATACATATCTGTGTATTACCTTCGGCTTCAATTACACTGATCGCTTTGTCAATTTCTGCAGTATCACTTAAGCCAGTTGAAATAACTATTGGAACCCCTTTACGTGCTACATATCTAAGGAAAGGATAATTATTTAAATCCATAGACGCAATTTTAATGAATAATACGTTGCATTTGTCAACTAAAAAATCAACCTCTTTTTTACTGAAAGGTGTCGATGTAAAGTCTATCCCAACTTCAGTACAATATTGATACATTGAATATAGCTCCGCCTCAGATACACTGAAAGTATCCACTATTTCCTTAAGTGTATAATCCGAACGATTCCTATAGTCGTCATTTAAAAAGTAATTATCCTCATACACTTTCTTTGAGAATACGGTGTCTTTAGTCCATGACTGGAACTTGACGCATGAGCATCCCGCTACTTTCGCTTCGTCAATCATCAGTTTAGCTAAATCCATATCACCGTTGTGATTCGCACCTAACTCAGCAATAATATATGGTTTACCGTAATCCTCAATCTCTGCACCGTTGTTAAATAATAGCTTTGCCATTATAGTTAACCCCCTTAATAATATCGTTAATCTCTTCCCACCAAACAGATTGGCTTGTGTATTCGTCCTTAAATGAGGCTAATAAAGTTGATTTAAGCTCCTCTTCAGGAAATTTGTTTATTATCATTTCAATTTTTTGATTATGTTGTTTTAATTCAATTTGTAACACTTTATCTTTTACTAACGATTTAATTATTTCAATATAATGTGCATTAATAATTCCCAATTGTTTTTTTAACTGGTTCGTAGAACTAATTTTTAAATGTGCTAAATTAGAATCATACTGTCGATAATCACTTAATCTTTTATCAATGTACTTAATGTTGTTTCCGTCTAGCGCCAAGGAACATCCTATCCACCAGTCCACTGCTTTAATTGATTCAGGAATGTACATATTAGAGCTCAAGCAATCTACCCGCACTGCAGTGTTTCCAAAGCCAATGAAATTCTTGTATTTAATATCTTCAAAACAAATATCCATATTACAAAAGCGCTCACCAATAAATGATTCACAGATTTCATCTCCAACATTATCTACAATACGCATATCATGTACTAAGACATCGTAATCTCCGATTTCCTCCAATATAGTTGTTATTCTTTCAGGTGAACACATATCATCGCTATCTTGCCAAGTAATGTATTTGTACTGTTTTTCTTTTGCATACCTTATCATCTGAAGACGGTTTTCTATAGGATTTCCAATTGATTGTAGAATCGTTGCATTGTTAGTCCACTTTGTGTACTGTGTAATATCCACATCCTCGTTAATAATTAGAAAGTCAAATGACAGTGTATCTTGATTTGATACACTGTCAAAGAAAGACTCAAGATAAGGTATATTCTGTGAGAAGATAACTGTACATAAAAGCAACTCATTTTTCATATAGCACTACCTCTCTTGGATACGTAGTATAAATCAGATATCTCAGCTCAATCGTTCCTTCATTCTTTCCAGTTCTTCCATATTCCCCATATCTAACCATGCGCTTTCGCATACCGGATATACTCCTACTCGTTCTCCAACGTCTATGCAATTTTGTATTACGTCCGTAATATGTATAAACGTGTCGGGTGGTATTCTATCTAATAACTCTGGTTCAATAACGTAAAACCCTGTATTTGTCATTAATGAGAAATTAGGTTTTTCCTTAAGTTGGGAAGCTTGTCCTGTTTCTGTGACTTCAATTGTGCCGTATGGAAAGATCACATTTTTAATAGCACACACAATGGTAATGAGATTCTTTTGTTTTTTATGGTGTTTTAGAATTTCGCTGTAATCATCCTGAACTATGACGTCACAATTACTCATGAAGAAAGTGGAATTGTATTTACCTGTTAGAAGCTTTAATCCTCCTCCAGTTCCCATAAATTCTATTTCATCAGTAAATTCAACGAACCGCTTTTGTTCACTGTCTTGAAAAAAAGCTTTTATAAGATTTTTTTTATAATTGACTATCATGTTGAACTGATCGCAACCGAACTCTTCAAAATGGTCCATTATCAACTCTGTAATAGTTTTTTCTCCTATAGGAATAAGTGGTTTTGGTAATATCTGTGTATAAGGATATAATCTTGTTCCTTTTCCACCCGCCATGATAACAACCGGAATTTTCAGATTAGTATTCTTATGCACTGGATTCGAATTAACAAAATGAATTGATAATATTATTTTATCCTTATTCACCATTGGCAATGTTGCAATTGCTTGTTCTCGCATATACTTTGCTATATCAATAGAATCTCCAATCGTTCCGTATTTGGGGTTATAATTTGCTATTTCCCCAACAGGGCGTTTCAAATCTCCATTTTTAAGTATATGCCGTCTAATATCGCCGTCAGTTACTACTCCTAGTAAACAACCATTATCGCATATGAACGCAACTCCGTGTCCATTATTATTTATAGCTTCCATCGTCTCGATAATAGGCATAGTCTCTACGATTATGAACTTACTAATATCCAAGTCTTACACCCCCTTTTCTCAACTACCCGATCCTCTTAACAATATAATTGATAGTCTCTTCGTTTGAATGACCCCCATGATCAAACTGGAGTAGTATCATTTTAGTTAAGTCAGAAAACTCGTAATTCTGGTAAGAATAGGAAAAACGAAAGAAGGTAAATCCAGATGCGAGAATACGACAAAGACTTCAAACAAGAGGCCATCAAGTTGTCTTACGAATTAGGGACGACGGCTGCCTCAGAGAAACTGGGGATTCCAGTAACAACGCTATACTCATGGAAAAATCAATCAAAACGGTATGGAGAAGTAAGTTTTGTTGGCAGCGGACATAAACGTATTGACCCAAAAACAGCTGAAACCAAAGCAATGGAAAAGAAGATTAAAGACCTTGAAGCCGCCAATGATATTCTAAAAAGGGCCTTAGGTTTTTTCGCAGAGAGCCAAAAGAAATAGCTGCACGAGAGCTTTTTCATTGGATGTGGTTTCACAAAACTAAAGAGAAAACCAAGCACAGCATAAAAACCATGTGCAGAGTATTACTGGTTAGTGAAGCCGGATATTATAAGTGGTTAAAAAGGCAGTCCAAGCCTTACAAATACGAAGAACTTTTGGCTAAGATCCTTCAAATTCGTGCGGACAACCCGGACTATGGAGCATACAGGATTTATCTCCATTTAAAACTTTATCAAGGCTATACCGGTAGCTATTATGTAATCCTTAAGCTCTGTAAAATCAACCATCTTATGCTCAAGAAGAAACATCACTGTAGAGGAATAACCAAAGCAGATCTAGCCGCTCAAGCCAGTGCCAATCTCATCAAACAAGACTTTTCTGCAGTATCACCCAATCAAAAATGGCTTGGAGATGTCACAGAAATCCCAACGGCTGACGGAAAGCTTTATTTAGCCGCCGTATTGGATTGTTTCGATGGAAGTATCGTGGGATTTAAAATGGCAAATCACATGAGAGCCGAGCTATGTGTCGAAGCCTTTACCTCGGGTGTTAAGAGGTATCAAGCCTATGGGATGGTCTTTCATTCGGACAGGGGTAGTCAATACACAAGCGGGATCTACCGTCAAGCACTCGCCCAGCATGGTGCGAAACAGAGTATGAGCAGTACTGGTAAATGTTATGACAATGCCAGAATGGAGTCCTTTTTTGCCACATTAAAGAAAGAAAGCATCTATAAATTCAGAACCGAAACAATGAGTATGGAAAAGATTAAAAGCATAGTGTTTAGATTTATAGAAACCTATTACAATCGGAAACGAATTTACACTCCAAACGGAGGTTATCCGCCCCTAGTAATGCGTTCACAGTATTATCGAGAGCGTTTACCCCAAGCGGTGTAACAGTTAAGAGGCTTCGCCTCTTGAGTTTATCGCTTTTTGGTTCTCCTAAGGATAGAAATAAAGATACCAGGGTGATTAAATATATCCCCTGGCTATCCTTAGCAGAACTCTACCGGCCGCTCGTGTTGCTCTCCAGCATTTCACTATCCTGCCTGTAGATAAGAGCCAGTTATATTATAACCATAAATTGGTACTAAAATTACGAGTTTAGGGACTAAACCAAATTTGACAACTCCAAACCGCTAATATTATGAACTTGCATCTCTTTGTTTTATTACTTTTGCAGGATTACCCACAGCAGTACAATAGCTTGGTAAATCTCTGACTACAACTGCACCAGCACCAACTATAGTTTTTTCTCCAATAGTCAAACCTTGAATAATATGCGTTCCTGTACCAATTTCGGTTTCTGCTTCTATCCGTACATTGCCTGAAACATTCACATTTGGATATAATGTAACATAATCCTCTAAAACTACGTCATGCCCAACAGTGCAATCTAAATTAATAGTTACAAAATCACCCAATTGTATATCAACGGTAAGTATAGTATGGGAACACACTATACATCCCTTCCCCATATTCACGCTTTCAGATGAAACCGCATTATGCGAGATTATATTTGGGAAAATGATATTCATATTATCCTTAAACTTCTGAACAATTCTCTTTCTCAAGGACGGAGTACCTACCCCACATACGGCATATATTTCATCTTTATAATTTGCCAGCCACTCATCATCGCCAACAATATAATATCCGTGAATCGACTCTGCGTCTTGTTGGTACGATTGGTCAATAAAGCCCAAAATGTTCCATTCATCCTTTTGTTTATTGTTCACCTCAAGTAGCCATAGAATTTCTTTTGCAAACCCACTTGCACCTATAATTACTATGTCTTTTTTTCGCATTGTCATTAAAAAGCACCTCTCTGGAACAACCTTCTGAAGCTGTAACCGACAGTCATTTCTTAAGAATTACACAGCAATTCAAGATAATCTAACTTCTATATAATAGCACTTATATTATCGATTACCTTATGCACATCATAAACGGACAGATTGCTACTGCATGGAATATTAACAATTCTGTTAGCATATTGAAATGCCTTTTCTATCTTATAACTTTGGGCGTTCAAATAAGGTTTTTGTTCATGGATAAGTCCCCATATAGGGCGTGTTTGGATGTTATTATTCGACAGATGGTCTATTATTTTTTCGCGAGAGTACGTATCAAAATCCTCGATATATAAGGAATAAAACCAATAATTTGGTCTAATATTATCTTGGAAATCTAATATTCTTAAACCTTTTATCTCATTATTTATACAATTTTTGTATTCGTAATAATTTTCTTTTTTTACTTCTATAAAACATTCAAGCTGTTCCAATTGTGCCACACCTAATGCAGCCTGTAGATTGGTCATCCTATAGTTGTAGCCAACCTCTCCATGAATGAATTTAATTGCATCGTCTTTTGCCTGTGTAGACAAATATCTTGCTCTCTTCATCGTGTTTGTATCTAATGAAACTAACATGCCCCCCCCACCGGTAGTAATTATTTTATTACCGTTAAAAGAGTAAACCCCAATGTCTCCGATTGTCCCAGCATATTTATGTTTATAAGAACCATCAATGTAGTAAGATCCCAAGGCTTCAGTAGCGTCCTCAATAACCTTGAGATTATATTGCTCAGCAATATCCATAACTGCAGCCATATCTGCCATGTTACCGAAAACATGCACAACTACGACTGCTTTTATATGTCTTCCAGTCCATTTATTAATGAGCTTATTATTTATGAAGTTACACTTTGTCTGACAAAACTCCCTCAACTTATCCATATCCATGCACAAAGTATCATCACAATCCATGAAAATAGGATGAGCCTGTAAATATTTCACGGGATTAACAGCGGCTATAAATGTAAGCGTTGGAACTATTACCTCATCATCGGCTTTAACCCCCGCTAAAATTAATGCTAAATGTAGTCCAGCGGTTCCGCTTTGGCATGCGACAGCGGTATCGACGTTTAAATAATTTGCAAATTGTTTTTCAAATCTGTCTATGTATGCACCGCCCGTAGACACCCATTCAGATTCTACAGCATCAGCTACATAATTCAGCTCGTTGCCTTTAAAGTTTGGAACAGAAAGTGGAATTAACTTATCCATAAAAACACTCCTAAAACTATTACAGATTATAAATATCTGATTTATATTTGCATAGATTCTCCTTAAGAAACACGATAGTCTCAGCCAAGCCCTCTTTTAACCCGTACTTTGGTTCCCAGGCTGTAAGTTCTTTAATTTTTTTATTTGAACCTAATAACCTGTTTACCTCACTTTTTTCTGGGCGAAGTCTTTGCTCGTCACAAATTATCGTTGCCTTAGGGTTAATCTGATCAATTAACTCCTGTGCAAGCTGACCAATTGAGATCTCCTGCTGGGTTGCGATATTAATCTCCTCTCCTATAGTTTTGTCAGACGTAGCTATGTCAATAAAGCCCTGGGCAGTATCTTTTACATAAACAAAATCTCTCGTAGGAGTTAGGGACCCTAACTTTATTTCAGTTATTCCCGAGAAAAGCTGGGTAATAACTGTCGGAATCACTGCCCTTGCCGATTGACGCGGTCCATAGGTGTTAAATGGTCGCACTATAGTAATAGGCATGTCGAAGCTACGATAAAAACTTTCTGCTAACCTGTCAGCCCCTATTTTAGTTGCTGAATAGGGAGATTGTCCTTGAAATGGATGCTTCTCATCGATGGGTACATACTGAGCAGTTCCATAGACCTCTGATGTAGAAGTAACCAGCACACGGCTTGTTGCTAAGTCCCTTGCTGCCTGCAAAACATTCAGTGTTCCTTTGATGTTGGTATCAACATAGGTGTCCGGTGAATGATAACTGAATGGTATAGCAATAAGAGCTGCCAAATGAAATACTTCATCCACACCTTTCATTGCTTCTCTTACGCCGTTAGGGTCTCTTATATCACCTTGAAATATCTCGACGTTATTCATAATGTCTACTGAAAGCGTATCTAACCACCCCCAAGTGTTAAATGAATTGTAGAGTGTAAAAGCCTTTACTTTGTATCCTTGCTTTACTAATTCTTCTGTTAAATGGCTCCCGATGAAACCGTCTGAACCAGTTATTAATACTTTTTTCATTGTCTTTAGCCTCACATTCATTATTAACACCGAAATACACTATCACTTTTTAATGGGTGCTTCGATCCGATACGAAACTCATGTTTTGTCTAAGTTCTTTGTCTAATATAATCTTTAAAGCTACTAATCAAAACATCAATGTTTTCCTCTTTCAAGAAATCTTTAAAGGCTGTATAAACACATCCTTTATAAAGGGACTTCTTATATGCACACAAAAATCTAATAATTTTATCATCACTTGCGTTTGGCTCGATATGTGTTAACTTTAAATGTTCATTGTAAATATCTGTTATCTTCTCTACGTTATCAAAAAAATCGTAAAAAACCTCCCCTAGAACAAATACTTTTTTACCATGTAGAATTGCTTCAAATCCTGTTGTATTTGTTAATACAATTACAGCTAAGCTGTTATTAATTAATGAGTGTATGTCGTAATACGGATCAATCAATCTTACATTTGGATACTTTAATAACTCTTTATAAAAGTGTAAATCTCTGTGTCCAAGCACAGCATAATGTTCTTTTACATACAACACACTATCAGTTGGAATACTTTTAGCGATATTATCAATTGCCAATAGCTGCTTTTCATATTTTTGTGCACACACTAGTGTTGAGGCTTCTGGTTGATAATGCAGCGTATATAAATAGTAGTCCTCCCCTTCTACGGGCTTTCGGTAATACTTTACACTGCACTTATAGCGAATATAGTTTATCAAAGGGGCATTTATTATTTTAAAAGCATTATTGTAAGTCATATAAGCTACTTTATCTCTATATATTTTCTTGTTCTTTTCTAACAAATACTTAATCGGATAAAGTGGAAGTTTCAATGTACAACTGGGGCGTCGTTTATGTTGGTTCATATATGCAGGTGACTTCGGCTGGTTTCTGAATTCATACAGGTAGTCCGTGGCTTCTATTATATCTGATTGATCAAATTCACCGTCCCGATAAAGACGTTCCATTTCTTTATTTCTCTGATATAAGTCATCAACGAAGAAAAACTGATTTTTAGCATTATCTCGAGCAATTGTAGTGCCTACATAAGTACAATCATATTTTTCACCGACAACCATAGCTACATAAGCAGCGAAAATTGCTACAACTTCATTGATAAAGTACTTAGGTCTTTCGTTCTTAAATAGCTCATCAAAAAAATTAAAATGCAGGTTTATCATTTTAATGCAATCTTCTTTGTTATAGTTTACTAAAAATCTATCAGTATAAAGCATTCTCCATATGTTAATATTGTTATAATCTTTCATCACTTCTTTTGTATCTTTTTCCGACTTAGTATTCCAGTTTTTCCTAATAAAGTCTTCAATCTCATATACATTTGCATTTTTTATAATCTTTTTGATAAAATCAGTCTCTTTTTTGTGTTGAGTAACAAAAACAATATTTATATTCTCTGCTGTACTAAGTTTCTTAGCTATAGCAACATACAGTTCAAGTTGTCCGGCTCTCGCATAAAAACATATTTTCACCCGTTCATCTCTAACCTTCATTATTTGAACTCTCCTTCAAATCATATATTTAATTCATTTATTCAGATTGCTCACTTCAAGTCCGGAACATTTGCTTCTGTGACTCTTAAAAGCCCAAATTTCATAATGCTAAAACTTACTATTATTGGAGAAGCTACCCAAGAAGATGAGATCATAATACCGATGTAGCTAAAAACGACACATGCAGATATATATTTCAGCCATTTATTCTTCGATTTTAATAGTGCCTTTATCGCTATGCTAAACACCCATAACTCAAGAACAAAAAACAAAATACCTCCTTTAAAAATAAAGTTAAGCCACCCTATATGCAAATTGATTCCACCTGGTCCATCATGAAAAGAACCTAGCCCTGCTCCGGTGATAATAATTGAATAAGGATATTGCCTAAATATATTTTTAAATTCTTCAAACCTATCAAACTCTTGAATACTGTCACTGCTAAGACGTAACCAGGTATCCTCAAAGAGATTAATCAGATTAAGGTCAAAGATATAATGTGACGCAAACACACCAAGGAAGATAAGCCCCATTGTAACCGCGCCTGTTTTAAACATTTTTAGTATGTAACTTCTTCTTTTTGTTGCAATAATTATTATTAATAGAACTATTGCTAACTCAAATATAACAACCCTCTTACCAAATAGAAGGCCCAGAACACAATACATCACCATACTCCCATAAGCCAACACATTCCAAAAAGCAGATGTTTTTTGCATAATAAACTTGTACAACAATAAGTAACTCCAAGGATACAATAATCCCCACCAAATATATTGAGGTTTCCAAATATTGTCGTCTCTTCCTAGGGAAAAATTAGCGTAAGAAATAGCTATAAGTCCGGAAATAATAGCAATGATTCCAATGAATTTTAAAAACTTAATTATATATTGATCATTAGAATTTTTTTTTGTTGTTAACAAAAAACCACTACTAAAGACTGCCATTGATATCATATCTTGAATTAATGTGCTTATTGAGTAATTTCCAATGTTAAATGCGCTATAGATCAGCGTCATTAAAAACATGAATCCTGTCAAAAGCCAAAGTAGTGTCATATAATTACGACAACTAATATGGGTTTTTTTATTTATATATTGAAAGATTAGTTGGATTGTAATGAGAACTGCTGATAATTTTAAAGCATTAATGAATAAAATACTAAACTCTGGCTTCAAATAAATAAGCGAATAAAAATACAAAAAAATTAAACTTGTTATAATGAATTTAAATATCATCTAATCTTCTCCTAATTTCCCCTACCATAAAATACACATTAAGTAATATGCATACTATACCGTAAAATATCGCTAAATAAAATGTTCCAATATACAGAAGAAAAAAAGTTGGTACTATGCATAATAGAAAATTTAAACATAATTTTTTAATAATAATTAATACACTTATTTCTAATTTATTAATTAGATAATGAATATTTAATATTGTATAAGTTATATATGCAATCACCAAAGCTATTGAAATTGCATCTATTCCAAGTGAATCGAGAAGAAGTAATTCAGTTAAAATCAATAAAAGAAATGCTATTAGCATATGGATCGTTAATTGTTTAGCCTTTTTATAGCCAGTAATTATATTCGCAATTATGCCATTTATCCCTATAATAAACATAGATAATAATAAAATCATTGATGCATTAATACCATTTTTGTAGTTTGGTAAAATAGATTCTATTAACACTGGCATAATTAATAAAGAGAGAACAGTAATAATTGTAAGTATACAATTGTAATATTCCATAAAATCTTTATAAAAGTCAGTTATTAGTGTTTTATTATTATTTCTGCTTATAAAGACCAAAATTTTTGGATAAGCTATTTGAGATACAATCGTCGGCACAATCATGATAGCACCGTAAATCATAATTGATATACTAAATTCTCCCATTTCTACTTTAGATAATTTAAAAAATCCTACTGTTTGGCTAGTAGTAAGAAAAAGAGACCAAAGCATACCATTTAGAAATATTGGAAAACCTAGACTTATTCGCTCATACATAAGTTTTAAACTAAATATTGATTTAAAGCTAAATATCTCTTTGAACATAAAGAAAAATGCTAAAATTTCTCCGATAATTAATCCAAAGAATAATCCGTAATATCCGATATAATATGCTAGAATAACAGTTGCAATAAACATACTTACTGCCTTAAAAAACATAATCCGTGACAATTTGCCAAAGTCTTGATAACCTCGAAGAATGTTCTCTCCTATACCTACAAATAGGCTTAAAGATAAGCAGATTGCTGTGAACATATATCCATATTTTAGTGTCGGACTGATATTCAATAGTAGAAATACCGGTGTTATAACTAAAAAAATTAACGCTAAAATGGTAATATACCCTTTTGCTGAACTAATAGTTTGTCTTAATTTATTATCATCTCTATTAGCTATTAGACCTGGGATTTCAAAATTAAGTGCGTTCAATGCACCTAATTGTAGATACATACCATATGACATTAGTAATTGAGTATTCACAAATACTCCATATTCCTCCGGAGTAATAAATCGTCTTGTGAAAATACCTTTCAGGAATATTATAGCGTAAATAAAAAAACTTGCATTAATAAAACTAATATATTTAAATCTCTTAGATAATATCATAATTAACTTACTAAAATTGGTTCTTCTAGTTAACATATAATGTATCCCATCTTTGCTAACATTAGGTTCTTATTTTTGATGTTAAATTGAAAACTTTTGTAAAATATTCTACATAACACAGTTATTAAGATTTACTCAACATATTATTTCCATTTTAAACCAATCGGATTCTGATATTTTACTTTTTTGTAGAGTTTACCGATTTCAAAAGAGAGACAAGGATTTTAGCCTGTACACCCGGGTTTTTGTAACTCAATACAAATTGTTTCGCTTTAAGCCCAAAGTTTTCTAATTCTGAATCATCCATACTGAAAATTTCCTCAAATTTATTACACAATGCATTACTATTACGTTCATCAAGTGTTAAAACATAATCAAAATATTCTCTCGGAATACCATCTAATCTTGTCATTAATAATGGCGTTCCAGAGGACATATATTCCAGTGTTTTGGATGGAAAAGAGAATTTAGTATATTCATCATCATTGTTGCGTAGATTTACCAAAAGCATTGCTTTCTTTTCATAATCTAAGACCTCATTATGCGGTACTCTTCCAAAAAACTTTATACGTGAGTCAACCTTTGCTATCTCCATTATTTGTTCCGCATATGATCCATACCCAAAAAGCCACAATTCGATATCTTGTCTTATGAACTTGGTAAATGCCTCGACCAACAAATCAATACCCATATTAGCATATAATGCGCCAGCATACATGATTGCCTTTGATCGTCCTTGTATATTTTCAAGAACATGCTCTTCTCCTGCAAATCCCTCTATAACGGCGAACGGACAATTTTCAATTCCTAACTTCTTAGCCATTTCTTTCGTCAATAAAATATATCCATCATACTGTGTTGACGCTTTATTGCTCAAAAATATATATATATTTTGTATTAATTTCTGCAACCCTCTCTTCTTTCTATTCTGATACATATAATCTGGTAAATCAGGTATGATGGCTACACGATTACATCTAAACAATCGTGATAATAAATGAATAGGAAGCGCAGTACTTGCCTCCACACCGTAAGTAAGTACTATTCTATCCTGCGTTGATATAGTTGATAGCAAAAAAAACAGCACTGAGAAAAAAGTGGTAATAGAACTTGTAATTTGCTTAATACCATCCAAATTTATACACGGAATCCAGGTAATTTGGTAACCTCCAGCAACGATTTCTTTTTTATTTCCCCAAAACCTTACATTACTTTTGGGATAAGCCGCAATTGCGGGCATAGAGTGAATATTCAACTCAATATCCTTAATACTTTTCATTCCCTCAAGCATCAGAGATTCAAATCGTTGTGGCGCCGCAGAAGGCTTATCTTTACTATTCTTGACTATTCTTTCAAATGTATCAGTATTTATAACTGACCCTAAGTAGTATATTTTCATTACAGCACACCCTATTAACTATTATAATTACATATTATAATAATTTTCTTTTGTAGCATGGACATATTTGATTCCATACTTTGAACATTATATCTTTAACCTTACCGTTTGTAACAAATCATGCGTTAGTAAAGTGGCATATGATAGTATCGATAATCAAGGCTTCTACTTTTTAGTTTTTTTCTTTCGCACCCCCGCTAAATCCATTATATGTTTAATTTGAGCTATAATAATACGATGTGTACTATTTCCTCCATATTTTTTTTTCAATGAAACTACCCCAGGAAACGCAACTTTCCAAGCAATAGTAACCGAATCATAAAGCAACAGCTGGAACATTATGAAGGAAATCTTGCTAAACTTCTCTTTTCCATCGTTTAAAATTCCTCCCCGTTCAATCATATTACGAAGTATTCTCTCTTTTAATTGGTTTGGTTTTAATCTATTCAGAACCTCATTTGGTATAGGCGTACCAAACAATACGTGGGGTATATATAAAGAGAAGTAAGCAACTGCCTTAACTTTGGTCTCTTCAGCTTTTCTAATAAACAGGTCCCAATCAATTTGCGTGCGATTCACAATCCGTTCTACATCCAAATGTAGCCGGAATCCTGGTTCTCTTATATATGAGTGCTTAGCAGTGTGTATACATACTTGTAGTAGGTTATCTTCTGGAGAAAGAACGTAAGCTCCATTTTCTTCAATCTCAACTGCATGGGACACGAAATCCTCTGCACTTGGCTCCAATTCATGAGCAATCCACCTGCCTGCAATAGGCCGCCAAGCCAGCTCGAACCACATAATATTATCATTCTCTTGTTTGTAATACTCTGTGCTACCATCTTGATACGCTTGTTCAATATCCTCAAATTCATATTCACTACGAAACTTGAACTTATATCCTTGACCCAAGATTACATTGTGCGCTTTAATAAAATCTTTTTTTCTTACTAAAGTATCTACATCGCCCATCGGACATTTACCCAAATCATATTCCATCGATAGAGCAATGCCGCCATTTTTTAGTATAACGAGCGGAATTCCTACATCTTTCAATACTTTAGCCAGACAGGTTACTTGATTCATCATAAATGTAACATGTTTTTTTACTTTTAGATATTCATTCTCCCACTCTTCTGGGAGTCTATCTGGAATAATCAATGCCAGAGAAGGATAAATAATTGAAGCAACCTCATTATCTATTGCAACTCGAAATAGCTTATCCAAATCTATATTACATAGCAAATCACTTGCTTTGGATAAATCTTTTGCTGCAACATGTTCTTTACTGAGGTAGCAAATTTCATTAAAATATGCATTTTCTTTAAGTTTTTCAAACAATCCAATACTTCTCCTTTAATTTTCCAATACAAAGCTCAATATCTTTTATATAAACATCGGCTTCGGTATTGTCTAGCTCACACGGCAAGGCACTGTGTTCTAATAATTTAAAGAGCATATCTTCAAGTAATAAAACACTAATAATTACTCCCATACTATTTAACTGTGAATTATAGAACTGAACTTCCCCGGTAGCAATCATTTTCTCTATTTGTTCAGGCAGTTGTTGAATTCCCTGGACATTCCGAAGTCCGCAAAAAAGTACTGCTGCATCATACCATAAACTGCGTTCATTATATGTTTCCCAGTCGATGATGATAACAGATTTGGTATTTCTTTCTACCCAAATGTTACCGTGATGTAAATCTCCATGACTTGGACCGAGGGGTATCTCTGACGTATCATCCTGAAGCATATCTTGAATCGAAGTAGATAGTTCTGCCCATAATTTGTTAACTGACTTACTTGCGATTTCGCTTACTAATTGATTTACGTATTCTTGTAGTGAAACAAGCCGTTTATTTGCTAGCCCAATTTCGTGAACACACTGATATGCTTCAGCTCTGTATGTTTCATATTTTATATTGTCTGATATTCGCGCTAAAGGAATACCGTCAATTATTTTCTCTCGGTATCCATTTACAAATACTTCTTCAATCTTCGGTATGAACGTCTTTGATAAAATCGTTCTTGCAGAAATCTCATTACGTAAAGTTGCATCAGCAAAACCCTCTTTAAGAATGACATCGACTATTCCTTTTTCAAAATGAAAAACTCTTATCTTTCTATTGCAAGGATAGATAAGCATTTCAGATAGATCGTGCTGTAGACCAGTTATGCAAATACCTTTTACAGCGAACATCCACTTAAAGCGTATTGCGCTCCAAATATATGTTTTTACAATCAAACGCCTTAATATACTCCCACGAACACGATACTCATCTTCAAGAAAACTCACTACGCTTCGATTAACGTGGAGTGATATAATAGCATTTAAGCGAGGAAAGATATATAAATCGCACTTCTGATTCTTCTTAACGACATTTACTACACTAGGACACATATAGATATTTGTAAAATAGTCACTTAGTGTGCGTTCGCAAATGTTATAAAAATCTTCGCGCACCAGCATATCGTCTATTTTCATTCATTAATACCTTCTTTAACCTTTTGAGATACATCTACTATTGTCATATCGCCGTCAATGACATTACTCCATTTCCCTTGGTCAATCAATTTAAAGTATTCTTCAATCTTTGCCTGTTTTATTTCAACGCTTTCCATGAAGGCTTCCTGCTTCATCAGGCCTCTTTCAATGGATTTTTCCGATGATATAACAAAAATGAAAGAATGCTTTGGCTTCGGTATCAGCCTTATCACTAACTTCCAAATATACCAACTCTCAAAATTATGATTATAAAAGTTAACTCTTAAATCCACAAGCGTGTCCCAGATATACCTATCGCATATAACCACTCTTCCAGAAAATTCTACAAGACGATAATATATTCCAAAGAACCAATACAAATCCAATATGGATAAAATCAATATAATTCTTTGTTTTTTAGGATCGCTTCTTGCCTCTTTTCGGTATTCGGCTTTTTTCTCCTCCGAAAATCCCCTGTCACGTCTAACGATTTTCTTAATCAGTTCAATTCCTGGAGTCCAGCTTCCTCTTGCCCAGATAGTTTTAAATTTAATATTATTGGCACGATAGTATTCTTCAACAAGAGAAATCTGAGTACCTTTGCCCGAACCGTCTATTCCGCTGAATGAAATCATATAGATACCTCTTTAAACACTTTAGTTTTTGTATAATATAAGATATTTCTTGTACATTTCAATTGTTGAGAAATTGTTCGCTCCATATTTTCTGACTTCATCTTTTGAGAGTGGGTTATTTAAAGTATCCATAACCGCATTTTTCAATGCGTAAACATCTCCGTGTTTAACGAAGGTTGCAAATGGATTTTCAAAAATTCCCTCAGGCGCACCGCACTCAAAAGCTACAATCTGCGTACCGCAACACAACGCCTCGGCAGATGTTAATGAAAAAGTTTCTCTTTCACTACACATTACAAAAACGTCCGCCATGGAATAATACTCCGCCAACTCCACTTGGTTTTCTATGCAGGGTAGTACAATTACGTTGTCCTCGAATTCTTCTGTCTTATGTTCAACGCCTATCAGAAAGAATTTGATATTTTCACCTTTCATTTGCTCTGCAAGGTCAGCAATATAACTGCCGCCTTTTACCTTCGACATGAGCGAAGGTGCAACAGCAAGCACAATTTTTTCATCAATTACATTATGCTTTTCCTTGAGATGTTGAAATTTTCTGGGATAAAAAATGCTTTCTGCATCAATTCCGTTGTATATAACCTCTACCCGCATATTCTTCAAAAAGGATTGCCCAACTCTGTCCGAGAGCCATTTTGACGGAGTAGCGATCGTCAAGTTATCAAAACCATCAAACAACTTCTTTTTATTTTTGAACATCCATCTTGAAAAATCAAAAAGAATGGTAGAGGGATATTCCCTCAAATTTGGACAGCGTCCGCAACCGCTTTTCCACCTTTCGCAATTGTATGAAATACCGCACCTACCCGTGTACATAAATTCGCAATGAAATGTCCAGATTGTTTTTATGTTGCTTTTCTTTAAATAGTTAACCACCGGAGCAATGTTAACAAAGTATCCATGAAGCTCATGTATATGGACAACATCCGGCTTAAATTTGTTAATGCATTTAATCAAATTTTGTGTTGCAAAAAAAGAGTAACAACCGGTTAATCCTGTTAATCGTGTTAATATCGCATGTGTACACACTTCGATTTTACTGCTAAATTTATATATATTAGTCTCAGTAATCCGTGGTCCTCTTCCGTAGCAAATAGTAACGGCATTCCCATCCCGACTTAGGTTCGAATATAAATCATATACAATTTTCCCCGTACTGCTATACTTACAATTGACGTCAATCAATAATACCTTCATAGTATTTTCCTCACTGTTTAAAAAGTTTTGTCTTCAGACTCCAGTAGCATCGTCCTCTTTTTCTGCCTTTTTAATCAACGCATACTTAAAATGCAATAGATATAAGTTTTTCTTCCAATTCTCCTACCACTAGTCAACTTTAATAAATCCCTCTGCCAAATAATCCATTTCTAAACTAACAACAACTAATCATGCTGATACACACCAATTTCAAATAAATGTTTTTCTTCAGGTGCAGTTATCAACACTGCTTTTTGCTCACCATAATATACAAACAAGCTACCCGCTGCAGCTGCATGTGCGCCACCTTCCTGAAGAACCTTTTTAAAATCATGGATATCTTTAGCCCCGCCACATGCTATGACAGGGATAGAAACTGCACCAACAATATCTTTGACAAGCCTGATATCAAAGCCTTGCATTGTACCATCTCTACTGATTGAGTTTAGTAATATTTCCCCGGCCCCTAACTCCTCAGCTTTTTTTGCTAATGTAACCGAATCCATGCTTACTTTAGTTTTACCATCATTGATATAGCAATTTCGTTTCCCAAACAACTCGTCCTTTACATCAATTGATACGACAACACTTTGACAACCGGCAAAATCTGCTGCCTCTCTTATTAACTGTGGATTTTGTACAAATGCTGTATTAATAATTACTTTTTCATACCCAATGAAAAACAGCTTTTTAATCTGCTCCATATTGGTAATCCCACCGCCATAACTAAGCGGCATAAAGGCTTCACTAGCTATGTCTTTCAAATAATCGAAATCAGGGCCTCTGTTCTCAGAAGTTGCTGTAATATCTAAAATACATAGTTCATCAACGCCTTTACCGTTGAAAATTTTTACCGCATTAATAGGGTCTCCTAAATATCTTGGATTTGAGAATTTTGTTGTTTTAACTAAGCCCTGGTCTTTCAGGGTAAGGCAAGGTATCAATCTAGGTCTATAGAACATTTCAAACTCTCCTTGCAAAATTCTCCAGCAATGCCATCCCAAACTTATGGCTTTTTTCAGGGTGAAATTGCACACCATATATATTGCCTTTTTTTACTGCCGCGGCAAAGGAATAACCATATTCACACCTCATTAAGACATTTTTCTCACTATCACACACTGCGTGATATGAATGTACAAAATAGTATCTTTGTACAGATGTAAGCCCTTCAGCAAGGGGATCATCTTTTTCTGTGGTTACAGCAATATCCCATCCCATGTGTGGAATTTTCAACTGCGTATCTTCCTCAAAAACAAAACGTTTATTGTCAAAAGGGATAAGACTTAATCCGTTTTCTATTCCTTCTTCACTTTTTCTACCCAGCAGCTGCATACCGAGACATATTCCCAACAGTGGCTTCTGCTTTTCAACGGCGTGTTTCTTTATTGCGTCAACAAGCCCGCTTTCGTTCAGTCTCTGCATGCCAATATCAAAAGCGCCTATTCCGGGTAGAATTAGCTTTTCGGCTTTCTCTACCTGATCTATATCTTTTGTAAGTACTGAGGGTACACCTATTTTATGAAACATGTTTATGATGGAACCCACATTGCCGATTCCATAATCGATAACTGCTATCATTTTCTCACTCGCTTTATCTTATTTTAGGTAAAAACTATACTTTTATAAATCTTCTTTTTATCTAAACTGGCGTTTTTCATAACCTACTAAAATTGCAAATTTTATGGCTGCATTAATTAACCAGTACGTTGATTTATAATCACGAAATGTTTTATTCTCGCCATTCATCATTTCTATGAATTCTTTCTTGGCTAAACCAAGCTTCTTAGCAACATATTCAAGGTCTTGTATCGCAAGATTCTCATCATACGGGGGTTCTGCAAGTTTTTGCAATGCTCCGTCTCTTGTCATTTGACCTGTCAGAATCAGACTTGAAAAATGGGCTCTTCGCTTGTCATAACCAAATTTCTTGACTAACCAATAACCTTCATAAAATCGTGTAAATATACTTTCAAAATGTTTATTAGCATATCGCTGCCAACCAAACTTCTTTTCCAGGAGGGATATAGCTTTTTCCTTATTATAAGGTATCCGATTTAAAGGCTGAACTATTTTCATGCCTTTAACATAGCGATAATACAAGCGATATTTAAACATACCGCAAAATGGAAGTGTTTTTAATGCTCTTACGCCAAATTTCTTGTGAATATCTTTCATTTGACGTAAATCATTTAAGTACACCCATTCATTTGGCTCTCTTACACACTCAGTTGAGTAGTTTGCCCCTGTTAGAACGTATTTTAATCCCTGCTTTGCAGCATAATTATACAGTGACGCGAAGATTACATGGTCTTGTGGAGAATCTTGATATGGAACTTGTGCCTTAAAATACGACAACTGCAAATCTTTCATCTCATTCCAATCCACAATCTCCGTATACAAGTCAACATCAAGGCCTCGAACAATTTTCTCAATGTTCTCAACAGCCACGTTCAACGTCCATCCTGTATCAACCGCAAAAATCAGCGGACGTAATCCAAGTATTTCTTTTGCATAGTATGCAAGATAGGAACTGTCAACGCCACCGCTAAGACCGATGATACAATCATATTTTTTCCCTTTGCCGTCTTGCTTGATTTTTTCTACGATTGCATCTAATTGTTGTTTACCTCTTTCGTCTGGATGCCAATTGGGAAGTATTTTGTTGTAATAATTGTTGCAATGATCGCAGAAACCTCTTTCATCAAACTGTATAAGAGAATCTGTAGTGTCCATGACACAGTTAGCACAAACTTGGTACTCTCTATCTTCCATTTTTTTGCTCCTACTTTTTTATTTTAGGTTTCTCCCCACACCGTTATATTAACTATCTTTGCATAGCTCTGGATCAGCTTCGCAACCTTTACAGACACATTGGTATCTAAATAATTCTCAGCCATAACCGTCTCCTCACCATTCTCAAACATCGCCACAGCCAGCTCCACCGCCTGCTCAACATCTTCCCCTCTAATCCCACCAATAACCACAGTCCCCTTATCAAGCACCTCCGGTCTCTCAGTAGAAGTTCTAATCAAAACCCCCGCAAAGCCAAGAATAGCACTTTCTTCGGACAATGTCCCACTATCCGACATCACACAGTACGCATTCATCTGCAGATGGTTATAATCGATAAATCCAAACGGACTCATGCTCTGAACCAGCGGGTGGAATGCAAACCCACGCTGCTCGATAAACTTCTTGCTTCTCGGATGCATTGAGTAAATAATCGGCATCTGGTACTTTTCTGCAATTTTATTAACAGATGTCATCAACGACATGAAATTATCTTCCAAATCAATGTTCTCTTCCCTGTGAGCTGAGAGCAAAATGTACTTACCCTTTTCTAATCCCAAGCGCTCCAATACATCTGAAGCCTGTATCTTTTCCATATGGTCCCGCAGCACTTCTCTCATCGGAGAACCCGTCACGAATATGGTCTTTCCATCTATGCCCTCGGATAACAGATAACGTCTGCTATGCTCCGTATACGGAAGGTTGATGTCGGAAATGTGATCCACAATCTTTCTGTTAACCATCTCAGATACATTCCAATCCCAACAACGATTACCTGCCTCCATATGGAAGATAGGCACTTTTAGTCTCTTGGCTGAGATTGCCGCAAGAGCCGAGTTTGTATCGCCAAGAATGAGGAGTGCATCCGGTCTTTCTCTTTGAAGCACCTCATAGGACTTTGCTATAATATTTCCCATAGTCTCGCCTAAAGTGCCGCCCACACTATCCAAATAATAGTCAGGTGCACGTAACCCCAAATCCTCGAAGAACACCTCATTTAAAGTGTAGTCCCAGTTCTGTCCTGTGTGAACGAGGATATGATTAAAGTATTTATCACAAGCCTTAATACAAGCTGATAGTCTAATGATTTCAGGTCTTGTACCGATGATGGTCATGACCTTTAGTTTATTTCCATTCATTTTGTCTGCCACTCTCTACACCTCCTCATAGTAAGTGTCCGGTTTCTCCGGATTGAAGCATTCATTTGCCCACATTAATGTAACCATGTCTGTATCACCTAAGTTCTCAATGTTGTGAGTATAACCGGGTGGAATGTCTACCACTTCCAACCTATCTCCGCTGACGTGGTATTCGATTACTTCACTCTCGCCAATTTTTCTAAATCTAATAACTCCCGTACCGCTCACCACCAAGAACTTCTCATTTTTACTGTGGTGCCAGTGGTTGCCCTTCGTGATACCGGGCTTGGAGATGTTGACGGATACTTGTCCTCTTTCTGCAGTACGGATAACTTCAGTAAAGCTTCCTCTATCGTCAACATTCATCTTTAAAGGATAGCTAAAATCATCCTCTTGGAGGAAGCTCAAATATGTGCTGTAGAGGTTCTTCTCCAATTGATTTGACATATCGGCAACAGAAAGATTACTTCTACTCTCTTTAAAGCTGCGAAACGTACTAGCCAATGCCCCCAACTTGATGGAATGTGTAACTGGAACAATACAATGACCGTCTTCTACTGTTGGATTTCCTTCCAGCACTTTTAAGAATTCCTCCACCACATCATCGATATAACATAACATCAAGTCTGCATCTGGATTGTTGACTTGAATTGGAAGTTCCCTCGCGATGCTATAGCAAAAAGTCGCAACAACCGTATTGTAATTTGGTTTGCTCCACTTGCCGTAAATATTGGTTAAACGGTAGATGTACACTGGAGCGCCAGTAGTCCTTCCATATTCAGCAAGAGCCGCTTCACCCTGCTTTTTACTCTGGCCGTATGGGTTGTCCTTATCCACTTGAATGCTTGAGGTGAATACGATAGGCACCTTTTTCACATTACGACGATTATGTTTCATCAAACCCTGAGTAATCTGAGCTGTAAAATCAGCATTTCCTTCAAAAAATTCTTTTTCATCCTTTGGTCTGTTGATACCTGCCAAATGGAAGATAAAATCACATTCTTTGAGGTATTCAGCTAACTCTGCATCCGTAGTTTGACGAGTTACCTTTAATAGCTCATATCTCTCATTTATATCCAGAGTTGCACAGAGGTTTTTTCCTATAAAGCCGTTGGCTCCAGTTATAAGTACTTTCACTTTATTGCACCTCATTCATCCCAAGCTCTACTCTAACGAAATCAAGACTTAACAACTTATCTTTTATTGCTTCAACACTCAATCTATAAGTGTTATGGGAATTGTATTCTTCCATTGTAGAGAGCTTTTCATTTCCATTCACAAAGTATTTTTCGTAATTCAAATCACGATTATCAGCCGGTACTCTAAAGTAATGACCCATATCTTCCGCTTTAAAGAATTCTTCTTTAGTCAACAGCGTCTCATATATCTTTTCTCCATGACGAGTACCGATGATTTTGATTTCATGATTAGGGTCAAAGAGCTGACGCATAGCCTCTGCTAAATCTCCTACTGTACTTGCCGGAGACTTCTGCACAACAATATCTCCACTTTGAGCATGTTGGAATGCGTATACTACCAATTCCACAGCTTCTTCTAAACTCATCAAATAACGTGTCATATTCGGATCAGTAACTGTCATCGGCTGATCTGTCCTAAGTTGCTGCACGAACAGAGGAATAACAGAACCTCTTGAAGCCATAACATTACCGTAACGAGTGACACAAATGCTCGTCCCATCTGGGGCAACAGTTCTCGACTTCGCTACAATAATCTTCTCCATCATAGCTTTGGAGATACCCATAGCATTGATGGGATAGGCTGCCTTGTCTGTTGAAAGGCAGATACATTTCTTTACGCCATACTCTATAGCGGCGGTTAATACATTCTCTGTGCCCAGAACATTGGTTTTTACCGCCTCTAACGGAAAGAACTCGCAGCTAGGCACCTGCTTTAGTGCAGCGGCATGAAAAAGATAATCCACTCCATACATTGCATTTTTAATGCTGGCTATATCACGAACGTCTCCTATATAATACTTGATTTTTTCGTTCTGGTATAGACGGCGCATGTCGTCCTGCTTCTTCTCATCACGAGAGAAAATGCGGATTTCGCCGATATCAGTATTTAAAAAGCGGTCTAAAACTGCCCCACCAAAAGAGCCTGTACCACCTGTTATTAATAAAGTCTTGTCTTTGAACATTATCCTATTCTCCTCCAAAAAATAATTAATTAAAATGCTTCACAATAATTTCATATGATGTTTTAACTGTATAATTTTTTACTAAATACTTTCTGGCATTATCTCCGTATGCACTCAATTCGTCTCGTGATGTACATATTGAATCAATAATGTCTTTAAAACTGTCACTATCATTACTTTTGCACCACCAGCCAAATTTACCATCACAAATGACTTGTCCAATGTCGGTATTTGCATCTGTACAAGCCACTATCGGCATAGCATACTCCATATACGATAATAGCCTTGATGGAAAGTTTGGTATGGTAAAGCGATGATCTAAAAATATCAGTCCAACATCACAACCAGTTACCAGTTCATCATATTCCTTCTTTGGCAACCCATTTATCAAAAGCATATTGCTCGGCTGTTGTTCTTTATAAAACGTTTCAAGTTTATGGTATTCAGCACCTTTGCCGCAAATAATGAAGAACTTATCATTTAAGTTTATATTGCTTTTTAAGCACTCAACAACAAAATCTATTCCCTGCGGTTTGCCAAGATTGCCACCGTATATAAATATAGTGCAATCATCTGGAATCTTATATTTTGTTCTTATGCTTCGTTTGTCAGATCTATTCAATTCTGCGGGCAAGATGCTATTGGGGCAAATCTCAACTCTATCTGCTGGTATATCCGGATTATGTTTCAATACAAAATCAACGTTAGCCTGTGACATGCATCCGATATAGTCCGATAGGCTATAGAGCTTCTTTTCTTTACCTCTAAAGTATCTATGCAGCAAGCTCTTATCTTTTATCATTCCAATGTCTACAGCATTTTGCGGAAATATATCTTTTAGCAATAAATAGGTTTTTGCATTATCCCTTTTCTTGAAGTATTTAACCGCTCGTGCGAATGTAACCGGTGGAGTCGAATATATAATTAGGTCAAACTTTACACCATGAAAATAAGTCTTGATTCCTCTAATAAATGTACTTTCCAAGGAAACTGTTGTAAGACCCTTTTCAATTAAATTGACGTTTCCGGTAAGGTTACCTGTCCTAATTCGCAGGACATTTTTTCCCTCTTCTTCATTAATAACTGTTTGTTGGCCATTGCGTTTTTCATTGGAACAAGCAATATATACTTTATTACTATTGCGTTCAAATTCTTGCATTAAATCAGAGTATATATTATGTTCTCCAACTTCTGGATACGCAATTGTCATAAAAAGTACATTCATCGCTTACCACCTAATTTTTCATATCATCTTTTCCGCCGCAACCCAGCATAGGCCCCAGTCTCACTTATATCCTTAACCACTACAACACCTGCACCGACAATGCAACCACTGGTATTGTTTACGTTATTTTTTCACACTCTCGATTATGCCCATTCGCGTCCCAGTGCCAACAACCACAGTTTCCGCCAACGATCACCTTAAAACATCAATCAAGTCAGTTAGAGACTCTATACAGAAATCCGCAGAATAATTTTCTTCTGGAACTTGAACATTACAATACTGGCCTTCTGTTCTAGAGACCTGAACAGTGAGCCATCCTAGCTTCTTTGCACCGATAAAGTCTTTGCTCGGATTATCCCCTACATACACAATATCATGGTGTGCGCACCCGAGCTCTTGCTTAGCAATAGAATACGGCAGAAGACTAGGCTTCCAATTTTCTCTACCATACACATCAGTAAATACTATCGTATCAAAATAATCTTTAATATCCAGAGCTTTTACCTTATTCCTTTGAACCATTAAATATCCGTCAGTTATAAGCCCCATCTTATATCGTCCCTGGAAGTGATCTAATGCCCATATCGCATCTTCATAAGCAGAAATATAGGGGGAATGTTCCCGATATACTTGAACCATACTTCGAATCAGCTCAGGGTCACATTTTACACCTAAATTCACTAATGCTTGGTCAAAGATATTACCCCTAATTCCCAGTCCGTAAATTTGTTTGGCATGCTCCTGAAATCCAAAGATCTCAAATTCCGCCTTTAACCATGTATCTACAGAGTTGAAGCCGCTAAAAACAAATTGCTCTTCCGGATAGATTGTATCATCTAAATCGAACACTATTGCTTCTATACTCATTGTACACATCCTTAAAACCGCAAGACTAATTTATCAGGTTCAAGTTGATTAGATAAAAAATCTCTTATAAAATATCCTCTTTTCTAACAAAAACGGCATCATCATATCGAAGCATCACTATTCCGTCGTCCCATTCATCAATTTCTATATTGACCTTCGAGCCTCGTAATAGCTGGATAATCCACTTGGGAAAGTCAGCCCCGGCCTCTATCGCCAGTGGAAAACCTCCACCGAACCTCGGGTTGATCTCAATGAATTTTAACTGATTATCCACTGTGCGGATACACTGCAAGGTAATACAACCCAACGCCCCAGGAAGAGCACTAACAATCTTAATCGACTGTTCAATAATCTCCGGATCCTTGACTGTCATCCCCTTACTAACCTCTCCAGCCCTTGTCTCAATCCGTAACCGCGGTACGGCGCATCGTACTTTTCCTTCAAAATCCACTAAAACGTCAATAGTGTACTCTTCCCCGGGTACAAATTCTTGAATAATTGCCTCAGGTACATGCTTCATGTAGAATTCTAATTCCGCCCTATTGTTAACCCTAGTTGCACCAATGCTACCGCTTCCGCACGCAGGCTTAACAAAGTACGGATACGAACCTTCGTTGTCCTCCAAAATCCTATTAGCATCAGATATTCTTGGCGTTTCAACTCCAATTGATTGGAGAAAACGACTAGTGTTCCTCTTGTCAAAGCAGATATCATTAACCTGCTTTGATGACACCAGCAAACGAACCCCCATTTTTCTGAATTGCTCCTTATGCTCCGCAAGAACCCCCAATTCAGGATCAATCAAAGGTACAACCATTTGAATATTATAATCCTTACAAGCTCTCAAAATGGACTCAACATACGAAGGATTAGCCACTGGGGGAACTAATACACTCCCATCAGCAATAAACCGCGTTGGGGCATTGGATTGTAAGTCCGCAACAACAACCTTACCTACAATTCTAAGCTCGTTAAGAATCTTTTTAAAGTGTCGTACTAACGCTACTCGCCTACCAGCACTCGTGAACAGAATGTTAAATTCCTCCATGGTTTATAATCACTCATTTCTTAGTATGTAAGGGCTAAACGGACCTTTAAATGAAATGTACCTTCTATCTAGCCACTTATTTTCTCCCCAGCCACACCAAACTCTTCCATCGTCTGATTCTTCGACTGATTAACCCCGCTCCTTTTAAGCACAATATCCAATGTCCGTAAAAAGATCCTAAAGTCAGTCCCAAACGAAATATGCTCAACATACCACACATCATACTCAAACCGCGTCTCCCAGTCCACCCCATTGCGCCCATTGATCTGTGCCCACCCAGATATCCCTGGTGTCACATCATGCCGCCGCATTTGTTCTGGAGTATAACGTTCTAAGTACTGAACTAACAAAGGGCGAGGGCCAATAAAACTCATCTCCCCTTTTAATATATTAAAAAGCTGAGGTAGTTCATCGACACTAAGCTTTCGCAAAACCGTTCCAACACGGGTCATACGTTCCATATCGGATAGGGGTTGACCGTTATTCTCCGTCTCCAAGCGCATGGTCCGAAACTTATAAATCGTAAATATTACTCCGTCTTTACCCGGCCGCTCTTGCTTAAAGAGCACGGGGCCCTGCGATCCTAATCTTATGGCAACTGCTGCACAAAGCATGATCGGAGACGCCGCAATCAACAAAATAATCGAAAATAATAAATCCATAACTCTCTTTATCTTAACGTAAGGTATCATGAACAGTCTACACTCCTAGTTCACATCTTCCCACAATCTCTTCAGCCGTGCTTCAGGATCGGCAATAGAGGCATACCGAATAGCTCTCTTAACCTCATCCACGACGATATCGATTTGCTCCTTAGTGATATTATTAAAGAATGGAATAGCCAAAGTACCGCTCGCAACGTGTTCTGTAACCGGGAAATCCCCTTCCTTATACCCAAACATCTCGCGATAGAAAGGCTGAAGGTGGATCGCAGTAAAGTATGGCCTACACCCTACCCCCCGGTCTAAAAGTGTTTCCATAGCTAAGTTCCGATCAATCCATGGCTCAAACCGTATTACGAACACAAACCAACTCATTTTCACTCTCTCGTCAATCGTGGGAAGAATAACCCCTTCAACATCTTTAAGTTTTTCCATATAAGAATCAGCAACTCGCTGACGAGCAGCAATAATTTCATCAATTCGCTCCAACTGTGCAATACCAAGTGCGCAACTGATGTCACTCATCCGATAGTTGTAGCCTAAACGAACATGATTGAGCCACTGGGTATCGATTCCACGTCCTTGATTGCGAAGACTATAACATAACTTAGCAAGGGTTTCGTTGTTCGTAACGACGATCCCACCCTCACCCGTAGTAATTTGCTTATTCGGATAAAAGGCGAAGACCCCAGCATCGGACATCGTTCCCGCTTTTTTACCATTCCACTCGGCCCCAATCGCCTCACAGGAGTCTTCAATAATAAACAGGCCATGTTTAAGAGCAATGCGTCTTATGTCATGCATGTTCGCAGGTTGCCCAAATACATGGACCGGTAAAATTGCTTTGGTTCTTTCCGTAATCTTCGCTTCGATTTGCGCGGTATCCATGTTATAGGTTTTTTCATAGATATCAACAAACACGGGTTTGGCGCGTTCAAATAACATACAATTACTAGAGGATATAAAACTAAATGGAGTTGTTATAACTTCATCGCCATCTTTTATTCCCAAAGCGGCAACAATCATATGTAAACCACTCGTCCCACTATTACAGGCTATTGCATATTTCGTTCCAGCATAGGCTGCCATTTTTTCCTCGAACTCTTTTAATTTTGGCCCTAAGCTCAAAAAATTTGAGTCTAGGACTGCTAGAACAGCTTGTTTCTCTCTCTCTGTAATATCAGGTCTTGATAATGGAATCATCTGCTGCAAACCCCTTCCCTCCTTTAATTTCTATATCTAAATATAATGATGAGGCTTAGAAAAAGTTTACGATGAATAATCTGTGTAAACCTTCTCATCTTACCCCTTCAAACGTACATCTCTTTAAAGACTTAGATAAATCATACCCTACCTCGCCGACACCCTCTCCATCCCGTTCCTCCCCGTCCACTGCCCAAACCCCACCACAACCCCACCCAACTCCTCCACGATCTCTTCCCTCGTCAAGTACGAACCCCTCTCCCTAACCACCTGAACCAACCCCTCAATCCCCGCAACATCCACCCCATTCGCCTTCGCCACAAAGATCCTCTGATGCTTCGTACTCGTCGTCCCTTCCTCCGCGGTGAGCAACTCCTCGTACAACTTCTCTCCAGGCCTTATCCCCGTAAACTCAATCTTAATATCCACATCCACCTCAAACCCTGACAATCGAATCAGATCTTTCGCTAATTCTACAATCCTAACCGGCTTTCCCATATCCAAAATAAACACTTCTCCACCCTGAGCCATCGCTCCCGCCTGAATCACAAGCTGCGCTGCCTCCGGTATGGTCATAAAGTAGCGAACCATATCTGGGTGAGTCACGGTCACAGGGCCACCCTTGGCAATCTGTTTCTTGAAGGTCGGAATGACACTGCCTCGACTCCCTAGGACATTGCCAAAGCGAACGGCGACGAAACGGGTCTGGGATCGTCGATCTAAACTTTGAATGATCATCTCAGCCACTCGTTTCGTGGCCCCCATAATACTCGTCGGATTAATGGCCTTATCCGTAGAAATTAGCACAAAGGTCTTGACCCGGGTCAAGTCCGAGATCTCGGCGACATTATAGGTTCCTAAGATATTGTTCTTCAAAGCTTCCTCTGGGTTGTGCTCCATCAGTGGAACATGCTTATGAGCAGCAGCATGAAAGACGACTCCGGGTTTGAACTTTCTGAAAACTAATTCGACCTTTTCACGATCTTTGACATCCAAGATTTCGGTGACGAGATTAAGACCGGGACAGTCAGAACGCAGTTCTTGCTCGATATCAAAAATACTATTCTCACCACGCCCGACCAGGATCAGCTTTTCCGGGTTAAATCTACAGATTTGCCGACAGAGTTCTGAGCCAATCGATCCACCGGCTCCTGTGACTAAGACGGTTTCTCCGGCTAGATAGCCTGCTACTTCCTCGATATCGAGCTTCACCTGGTCCCTGCCCAATAAATCTTCAATCTGCACTTCACGGATTTTCAAGGCATCCACTTGTCCGCTCAAATAGTTATAAATACCCGGAATGATCTTAATGACAACTCCACTTTTTTCACAAAGCTCGGTGATATCCCGTATGGTATTCCCTGGTGCTGAAGGTATCGCGATAATGACTTCCTCCACTTTGTGGGATCTTATAACTCGCGTAATATCTGTCCTTTTTCCTAGCACGGGAATACCCATCAATTTGAGCTTTTGCTTTTGTGAAGCGTCATCAATAATCCCCACAGGATAGCCTTCTCGATAATTGCTGTTTTTCAGTTCTCGGACCGCTAAGGCCCCGGCATCTCCTGCCCCGATAATCAGGATTCGCTTCGGTATTCCCGGAATACGAACGTTAAAAAACCCGTCTTGCAAGATCCGCCCTAAGAAACGTGAGCCTCCGATTAAAAAGGTGGAGGTCAACCATAATAGTACCGCTACAGTATTCGGGTAGCGCATGGGGGCTAAGAAATATATAACGAGTACGACACTACTCGTTCCGACCGTCACCGCATAAAGGATTGACGTGAGTTCACTGATACTGGCATACTGCCAAAGCCGATTATACAGACCGAATAAGGAAAAGACGAGTAGGTAGATGAGTGTTCCAGCCCAAGCTGTATGATAATAGGTCAGGAAATATTCCTGTGGAATGTCTCCTTCAAAGCGAAGATAAAAGCTACCAAACGCAGCCAGATTAAGGAGTACTGAATCCACTAACATTAAGGCTAACGATTTTCGGTTTAAGATCATGGATCGGACCTTCCTTTATTTACTACTACTATATACCCTCCCTGTCCTTCAAGACCCTCCTCGATATAAAATACAAAGATTTTTAACCCTTTAAGGTTAAAAATCCCGACCCTGCTCCTATTCCTATAGGTCCACAGTCCTAGGACAAATGTACTTATAAGTATTTTCGTGAATGACGACTCAAAGTCCTTCCCAAGAAGTACCCATAATTCTTACATCATCATCGCTATCAAATGAATATTCACCAAAATATATGCTGTTTTGCAAATTAATCCTCTTCTTTCCCCCTCAACCGTTTAAAAAACCTCCAAAATCCATTCATTCTCTTCTTTCTAACAGGTTCATTAAGGGTATACTCCCTTTCACCCGACAGAGGTTTCCCGGCAAGGAGGGTTTGAGGATTGCTCAGCGTCACTTCTTGAAAGCGTTCCTCACCCACGATTTCCTCGAGGCTTTGCAGTGCCTTCAGATAGGTGGAATCCTTTTGAGATGCGCGATGAGCATCCGATCCGACAAAGTGGATCAGATTACTCTGAAGCATGATTTCTGCGAGTTCCTGGGACCGAGGACCATATCTGCCACTCAGACTTCTAAAGTTCAACTGAAAGAGAACCCCCTTGTTAGCCCATTCAAGTAAGCGCCCCGGCTCATCAACTATCCCCTTATTCCGTTCCGGATGGGCAAGAACCGGAGTCAGCCCCTGGACTTGGAGTTCAAAAAAGACCTGTTCGGTATACTGAGGAATCTCTAGCATGGGGAGCTCAACTAGGAGATACTTGCCGGTATTTCCCAGGGTCAATAGTTTACCTTCACGCACCCACTTGGCCATTTCAGGGAAGATATAGTTCTCCGCGCCCGGTAAGATTTCCACTGGGATCCCTGCTTCAGCTACTTGCTTACGTACTTGGTCTGTTGTAGCTAGGATCTCCTCTGGGCTCAAAGAGTCGTTCCCCTCTAGGACATGCGGGGTGGCTATCAGCGTCTTAAATCCTGCCTCGTATAACTGACGTACCATTCCCAGTGTTTCTTCCATAGTATCTGACCCGTCGTCCAGCCCGGGCAGGATGTGGCTGTGGATATCGATCATCTAAACTCCCCTATACGCTTTCTGATAATACCGTATTCTCCCAAACTGTTATAGTACTAACATCTTCTTATTACTATTATTCGTCATATATTGACTTATTCCTGCAACTCCTATCTTTAATACATTCCCATAATATTTTACAATACTAAAGTAACAAGCCTTCAAACTTATGTTACAATGATGTTACATGAAGCAAAAGAAGGTAAAAAGTATGTCTACTATTAATGTTCTAATTGTTGACGATGACCCCAGTGTTTTAAGGCTGTTAGAGTCGGCCCTGGTCAATAACGGTTCCTCAGGTCCAGAGTCTTTCTCTCCAGTAGTTCTTGAAGAGTTACCCCTGGGAAATCCTCCAGGACCAGTACTGGAAGACGCTCATGGTCAATTCCTTTCTCATGCCTTGGATAGCCTTTTATGTCCAGGGGTGTCACCACCTTCTAGAAAATAATTTGCACTACTTTATTTTACCATAGTATTGTAAAGAATTTTCTCATTAAAGTACTGCTTTTTAATCTCGGTAAAGAATGTTACAATTGATCCGAGAATGTTTGACACTTGAGACAAGATTCAACGACTCCAAGCTTTGTGTGGATTATATATTAAAATGGATTTAACAGATATCACCCGAACGGGTGATATCTGTTAAAATCGGGCTTGTGCTCGGGGTCCCCAACACACATATGTTCTTATTTCAGCCGTTTAATATGGATGAGTTCCTCGCCCTGGGCTGTAAGCGGTTGTCAATTTTCTTAATGTCTTCCCGAACAAAACGCAATTCCGTGTTGATCTCCATCTCACAAGTAATTATTTATGTGCATTTTGAACTCAAAAGTATTCTAGCACAGATTCGGCTTTTGCAGCTCACAGTTTTTAGAGTTTTTGAGTAAATTGCCTCTACATAATCTTTTCAAAGAATGCTAATCAATTCCTATGCTCATTTTTAAACAAAAACCGAGCTTAAATCTATTTCAAATGCTGAGGGTAGGGATACATGAATTGCCCCTACTTTGATCGTATGATCCTCCGCATAAACTTCAGGTCTACCATATCGGTTATTTTCCTGTAAAGTAAACACACTTACTAACCTGTTCTCAGGTTCAACAATCCAGTATTCTGGCACTCCAGCTTTTTCAAATTTATTAAACTTTAAAAGCTTGTCTTTTCTAGCCGTCGACGGCGAGGAAATCTCGATAATCAGGGCTGGCACCCCGAAATATCCTGTTTTTCTAAGCTTACTTTCATCACATATCACCACAATATCGGGCTGTGAGATGATATTCGAGATTTCTTCATCCCGTTCATTATCGTTAGGAATACAAAGATCAAACGGAGCAGCAAATACCCTGCACGGTGTTCCTTTAAGATGAGCATTAAATTGTGAGGTTAGTTCTACAGATATTGCCTGATGCTGCCAGGTTGGAGCTGCTTGCATATAGGGTACTCCGTCAATAATCTCCCATCGTTCTTCCTCAAGCCAGGTTATGTAATCTGCATAGGTGTATTTTCTTCCTTCCTGTGGTAATGGCATCAAGAACACGCTCCTTTGGTGTTTTACTATAATTATACTTTAGTATTTCCCATTTTTCATCCGTTTTTTACCAACCCGGTTTCGTTAATCGATTGAATAACCGTAGGGGCAATTCATGAATTGCCCCTACGGTGTAATGTATCTTGAAATTAGCGTTTTTTATGGCCTTTGTGCTTCTTCTTAGAATCCTCGGATCCATGATAATAGTAGTAATAGTAGTATTCACTGGTTTTCATGTCTGCTTTGTTGAGAACAGCCCCTAGGATCTTAGCTCCTACTTTATCCAATTGCTCTTTGGCTCGTTGGGCATACTCTTTGTTCACTTCACCTGAAGCTAGAACCAAGATGACTCCATCGACTTCCTGGGCAATAATGGCGGCATCCGTCACCGCGATGATGGGCGGAGTATCGATCAGAACCACGTCAAATTGCTCGCTGACTTCCTCGATCAAACGCTTCATCCGTTGGGATCCGACTAACTCCGCTGGATTCGGCGGAATGGGACCTCCCGTGAGAACCTTGACACCGGGAATCGCCGTTTCCTTTATAAAGTCTTGATTACCTTGATCCTGAACCAGAAAACTCGATAGACCCTCAAAATTACCTACCTTAAATAGTTTATGTTGAGTGGGATTACGCAAATCCGCATCGATGACCAGCACGGATTTCCCGGTTTGAGCGATACTTACCGCTAGATTGGCGACCGTAGTCGATTTCCCTTCCCGTGGACCTGAGCTGGTGATCATAATTTTCTTAGTCTTGGAATCCACACCTGTGAATTGGACATTGGTTCGGAGTGTTCGGTAAGCTTCAGAGATTGGAGATTTTATTTGTTCAAATGTAATTAATGAAACTGTCAAAAGGAATCGTCCCCTCTTACCCTTGTATTTCCGTTTCGTAGTTTGGTATGACGCCTAGTACCGGAATCCCCAAAATCCTCTCCACATCCTCGGAGGTCTTTACAGTGTTGTCCAGATATTCCAAGAGGAAGACAAGTCCGACGGAAGCCATTAAGCCCACAACAAAGGCAATCAAGATGTTCAATTGCTTATTGGGCTTAACAGGGTGAGTTGGGGTCATGGCAGTATCGACAATGCTCACACTATCCACTTTTTTGATGTCAATCACGGCTTTAGAAAACTCATTAGCCATTGAGTTGGCGATAGAGGATGCCAGCTCAGGGTCTGTATTCATAACCTGGATTTCTAGGATTTCCGTAGTCTTCACTGGGTTAATGGAGATCATACTGTCCAGTTCGGCAACCGTCAATTCCAAATCTAAGTCATTAATGACATTTTGTTCGACAGTGCGACTTTGCGCAATCGCTGCATAGGTCTTGGCAAGTTGGAGGTTGGCTTGAAGAACACTGTTATCCAGCATTTGGACTGCTGCTTGACCTGACTCTGAAGCCTTTTTACCCACGATCATAGTTGTTGAAGCTTGATACACGGGTTTTATCACAAAAAAACTTATGACTCCGCTGGTAAGGGCTGCTATGAGCGGTAGAGCCACAACGATGATCCAACGTTTCTGGAGAACTTCCCAGTACTGTCGTAATTCTATTTCTTCTTCCATGTCTACCTCCCAAATCAGTCCAGTAAAACTTGTTCGACATTATACTATTCGCCCTAATTTTCATATTTCCTTCAATTGAACTATGCTAAATGTTTTTTTCTACGCAGAAATGGCCGTATCGAAAATACGGCCATATTATTGTTAGTTCACTAAGAAGATTCTAATTATTTAAATTTCAACGTAACCTTTAATGTGCCAACCGAAACTCCATCTTTCAGCAAACTACCCTGTAAGGTTTTTGTTGTATAGAAAAGTCTAAATGTGCTAAGGCTTACCCCGCCTTCCATTGATTCACCTAGAATTAGATCCCCTACCGTGACAACTCGTTCTTGCCCAGCTATTAAAGCTATATTTTGAGTTTTATTATCCACCTTAAATTGAAAAGTACAACTCTGATCAGCCGTCAAGGCAAAGCCAAGAACTTCTATATCATCATCTAGTCCGGAGAGATTAATGGTTGCTCCGTTATTATACGTTCCTAATAAATCTGCAGGGTCAGTGATAACTTTTAGATTGGAAAGGGTGACCGAGGTCGGAAGCGACGAAGGAGGATTACCCGCTCCACCTATTGGTGACTGAACGGGGGGTGTCACTATCGGCTCCTCAGTAGAAATAGTACTACTTTTAGGAACCGCAGATGCTCCATCTCCGCTGATATCCACAGTATTTCCTCTGTTATCAAAATGGGTCACTTTTGCACCCTTATTAACATTCAAGATTGCTTTGGTATTCGTTATAAGATCTGTTATGACTGCAGATGCACCCAGTTGAACCTGACCTTCTTTATTCACTTCGACAGTCGTGAAAATTCCTTCTAGAGTAACAGTTTGCTCTTTACTCTTGGGCGAAATCTGAAGGGCAAGGGATGCTCCTGAAGCAGCACGAACGGTTGATTGTCCTTCGACGATGACAGGCTCGCTAAATGTCCCACTCAGCTCAACCACTGGACTCTCACCAGTCTTATTTGTAATCACCATTTGACCCATGGCTCCATTACTGTGGATGATTGCATAAGAACGTACAACTGTGTTACCGATAGTTGTCGTCCCTGTTAACTCAACTCGAACATTACTGCTACTGCTGTCTACCGTAAGATCATTTGCAGTAGTATTTTTAAGATGAATACTGTTCTTTGCCCCGGAAAGGATAACAATATTAGTAGCACTTACGCCATCTAAGGTTGCTGATCCGTTGTCGCCGGGATCCAGAAATACTGTCCCCTTGACAGTAAGATTACTCAGCGTGACGTTGTCACCTTTGACATAAACACTGTAGTTGGCTAGGGCGTTTTTTAGGGTTATGTTATTGCCGAGTATTTGGACATTTTCCGTTAGTTCAACCGGCTTAGTGATGTCGGTTGAACCAATTGTGTCGTTGTCGCTCGCATAAGTAACACCAGAGGTCAAAGCGTCAATACCCGCGGAAGGGACAACTGCTTCACCGCCTATGGCAACCATTTTAGCAGTAGAAATAGTTAACTTTACAAAGTCCTTTGTAGTCTTCTCCACTTGTTGATTAACGAGAACAACCGGGGCCCAGTTAGCTGCGGCAAGAGGCACGCCAGCCAAGGCGTCAACCAAGGTTTCCCCGTTGGCTACATACACTTTGTCATTCTTATACTCTCTCGCAAAATTCTTTAGAATTTCGACGTTCGTGTCATATTTCGTTTGGCCTGAATATCGGCTGACCTTACCAGGCAATTGGCTTTTGACTGCCTCAGCAACGACTGCTGAACCACCTACGACATAGGAATCTGTGACCTTGGCCTTAATGCTTTCAAGGTACGTCTTAACTGAATTAGGTAGCTGATCTTGGGTCGTGGTCAAGATGGGTATTTCTTGTGCTGCGGCAATCGGTGCAACGGACAGGGCATCGGCAGGGCTTAACCAGCCTGCCGCTAGGATAACCCTAGAAATATTGACACCCTGATTTACTAGTTCTTTAGCAATGTTTACGGACGTTTCATATTGATCATACCCACCGAGTTGAACCGGGGTAATACCCATCGCCCTGATTTCGTCAATCGCCGAGGACTTAATTACGGCCGTTCCGCTGGTTATATAGACCTTTTTGGGTTTGAGGCGCAGTAACTCCGCCTTAGCAAACGAGCTCAGACTTTGTCCGCCATCAGTTAAAAGAATCGGGGCCTTCAATTTTGCGGCTAACGGGCCAGCAGCCAAAGCATCGACAAGAGAGTAGTTCATTCCAGCCGAGAGAACGACATTATCGGATGTGCCTGACCAACCTGTTTGAGCCAACAGGGCTGCTGTTTCGTATTGGTCAGTTCCACCAATCCGAGTTACAGAACTCGAGATATTTGTCGTTGCTGCGTTCGCTACAACAGGAGTCAGGGTTGAAGACAATGCAACGATAACAGCGAGACAACCACGTAACAACGTTTGCTTCATAGTTTTGCTCATATCTTAGCCTCCAATTTTTAGCTTTGATTGACTAATTCGACACATTAATGGGTATTCCTCCATGAATAGGATTATCTTATGATTTCCAACGTTCAGTTCACCTTTTTGCAAAACATAAGATCCTGTGTATTCTTTTAAAAATACACAGGATCTGCCAACGAGGTTTCAGGAACGGTGAAAATTACCTTTGCGTTTAATTAAGAACCTTTAACGACCGTATAAGTTTTAGTACCGTTCCCATTAGTCAAGGACAAATTGACTGTATTATCAATTGTAATAATCAACTGTAGTAGGGCTCCATAATCAATGGCATTGCCTGTATCGACCGTTAAAGCAGCTTGATAAATATTGGCGAGGGCAATGTATACAGTTAGTTTACTATCCAATGTTTCAATCGCATTGTACAGTGCTGTAAAGTTAATCGCTGTGAAAATATCCTCTTTATTACTAGAATTAGCTAAAGCATCAAAAAGGGCCTGAAAATTAATGTCACGAAAGAATTCATCCATTTGCCCGCTGTCAGTTAATGTCGCGACTGCAGCTGCAGATGTGGCACTATCTTCCATTAACAAATCATGGATAATTCCATCTTTATCAGGGCTATCGGGTAATGCATTAGAAATGATATTACAAATTGTCGTTTGTGTTGGTACATCAGCAGCAGCGTAAACACCCGGTAGGTTCAGCGCCTCGTAAAATGCGTTTGCCGAATCTGTATTTTTTGCCGCACTAAATATATCAGCTATGCTATCATACACTTTAGTCTTATTTGCAGAAGTCATGCCTTGTGCAGCAGTCAATACGGCATGAAAATCGATAGCACTGAAAATACTGGAACTTTGAACCCCAGTAGCCTTGAGAACATTGAGAGTATTCAGGACATTTAAGTTTACTGCGTTACTGGCTGAAAAAATATCATTACCGGAAGCTGAATTCGTTAAATTCCAGGAACCCAAATCATAAATCGTTCCCAACCTGTTAACCTTTAAATTCATAGTAGCGTTTTGATCAACCTTTATGTTCGGTTGTTTGAAAGCAGCAGCACTAGGAGTTATCGTAATCTGAGTTCCACTGATACTGGCAATGTCATTCCCTGTTGTTGCACTTTTGATGGAAAGTATAGTAGCTGTCGATGTAGTACTTCCGCCACTACCTCCTGTGCCACCAGTACCTCCTGTACCAGTAGTCGGAGTTGTCTCTCCGTTAACGACACCGCCACCATAAACTGTAGGAGTCGTTGGGCCTGTTGAGACGAGATTTGTAATACTTGACCCGGGTGGGACAACAACTACAGCATCGCTTGTAGTAGTCAAGTTCTCCACTTTAGTACCTGCCGCTAAGGTGACATTTCCTTGAGTTTGTGTTACGTTCGTAATCGTACCAGCTAAGGTCACAACCTGGCCAGGAGCTGTCGTGGCAACTGTGACGGATGGAAGAACCGTACCCGTTGCCGCTGTCAAAGTACCACTTTGAGCTACTACTGCTGTATAGGTTCCGGCTCCACTTAAGGTTAAATTACTAGTATTAGAAGTAATACTGGAAATAACTGTACCAGCGGTTGTATTAATGGAAATCCCACCCTGACCTTGAACAGTAATAGGTTCGTTAAATTCCCCGCTCAAATTCACGACGGCGGTCTCACCAGATTGACTCGTAATCGTCATAGCCCCGAGATTATTTTCGCTGTCGCTGGTAATCGAGATCGTACCTACTTTTACCTGATTACCCAGTTCATCTGTTTCATAGATTTCATGAGTTTGGACAGTTACACCGTTAGTAGTTACTGAGGAAAGCACAATATTGGTATTGCCATCTGAACTAATCGTCATTTCACCTGTCACGGTTGATCTTGTCACAATAACACTGTGAGGTGCTCCGGAAAGGATGACAATATTAGCAGCGGTTACACCGTCTATTGTTGCTGATCCGGTGTTGCCGGGATCCACAAAGACCGTTCCTTTAACTGTAAGGTTACTCAGAGTTACGTTATTGCCCTTGACATAAACACTATAATTTACGACAGCATTCTCCAAGGTTACATCATTGCCTGTAATTTTGACGTTATTCGTTAGTTCTAGCGGCTTTGTAACGTCTGTCGAACCTAGTGTGGCGCTGTCAGTTGCATAGGATACCGCTGAGGTCAAAGCATCCAGTCCTGCAGTAGGAACCACGACTTCGCCACCTAAAGCGACCATGTCATCAATTGACATATTCAACTTCACAAATTCCTTGGTGGAATTATCTAATTGTTGGTTAACAAGAACCACAGGAGAGCGATTTGCTGCGGCGAGGGGCACCCCAGCCAAGGCATCGACTAAGGTTTCTCCATTCGCAACATACACTTTGTCATTCCGATATTCTTTGGCGAAACCCTTCAAGATTTGGATGTTCGTGTCATACTTCGTAAGACCTGAGTATCTTTTCACGTTTCCTGTTAATTGAGCTTTGACGGTATCTGACACCACAGCCGTTCCACCGACCACATAGGAATCCGTGACCTTAGCCTTGATACTGTCAAGATAGGTTTTAACTGAGGCAGGAAGCTGAGCCTGGGTCGTTGTCAAGATCGGAATTCCCTTTGCTGCAGCAATAGGAGCAATGGATAGGGCATCGGCTGGGCTTAGCCAACCAGCCGCAAGCATGACCCGAGTAATATCGACACCCTGCTTAGCCATCTCTTTGGCAATGTTTACGGACGTTTCATATTGATCATACCCGCCGAGCTGAACTGGGGCAATACCCATTGCGCTGATCTCATTAAGGACGGATTGTTTAATGACAGCTGTTCCACTCGTAATATAAACTTTTTTAGGCTTAAGACGAAGCAATTCTGCTTTAGCCGAAGAATTTAAGGTTTGCCCGTTATCCGTTAAAAGAATAGGAGCATTCAATTTAGCAGCTAATGGACCCGCTGCAAGCGCATCAACAAGGGAGTAGGTCATTCCAGCAGAAAGAACGACACTATCACACGTTCCTGTCCAGCCTTTTTGAGCCATTAACGCTGCTGTTGCGTACTGGTCATACCCACCAATTCTAGTCACCGCACTTGGAGCAGCCGTCGGAGCGGCGTTAGCAACGACAGGTGTTAGAGTTGCCGACAAAGCGACTGCCGCTGCCAGGCAACTATTCAAGAGCTTTTGTTTGGCTTTTCGTTTCATAATCTGACCTCCACTTTCTCTTTCTATGTACTTAATTTAGGGTTAGAACCGTTGTATCTTAATAATCATGGCCATTTGAGCTTAAATCTTGGTCCACCCTGGATAAGGGATATTCTGATTTTAATTCGCCATTCCGATAGAGATTCCTGCAATGAATACCTCTTATTCTTGTTTAATTAAGCTTAAATATGACTATTTTTTTCTTATTGCATTCTCTAGCCCATGTTTGTTAAAAGAACGACTCCGATAACAACCACTGCTAAGACAATCGCGGCTAGAATAATATAATGATTCTGCCTCTTGTGATTAAGCTTGTGCCACGGTAAGGCCATAATTAGCAGCCCCTTTCTGTAAAACGACCTATAGAGATACATTATTACTGAATGCGACAATTGGCAATACTTTATTTTAAGCTGAGAGCAATTCCTCCTGTCTCTAGAACTAACGAAACGCGAAAAGGAGGCAGCGCTTTTTGTTTAATGAATTTGTGGTCATACTAAGTGAACTCGGCCGAAATCGACGCTGGACGAATCAAGAGCTTTGATTCTATGGAAGATTTCCTTGAAGATTTCTTACGCCCACCCTATTGATATTGCACAGGGAACCCCTTCATCTTAAGAAATTGACCGTTCACTAGAGTAAAATATTATTTCTAGACACTTCAGTTCACATCTTACAAATTATGTTATAATCATACTGTAAGGGAGGTGTTCAAATGGATCAAAAAGTTATGGAGCTTCTCGCAAACATATATCAAACGCAAACGGAAATGCGAAGTGAGTTAAATGAGCTTAGAAGCGAAGTCAATGTGATTAGAACAGGTCAAGAAACAATAGCTCAAAACGTTGCTAAAATAATCACAGTTGTCGAACATGATATACCTCAAAAAATTGAAGCAATCTTTGATTTCCGTGAGATACAGATAGAGCATAACCAAAAGACTGGACAAGCACTGGAACGCATTGAAGCCAAGGTCGAAGTTCTACAATTGGAGACATCCCATTTGAGACGAATTAAATGAACCCCTTTCGCGGATCAGCGATCATGACCATTGCTTACGCCCACCCTATTGATATTGTTAATTAACTTCCACAGCGACAAACAAGAGCCCCCAATCCTTAATAAAGGTTTGGGGGTTCTTGGGGTTTCGGGTCGCTTCTCGCCATCCTTTGCTACTGGCGACACTAGGTCGTCCATGACCCTTGTGGGATAAGTAGCACTAAGCCCTAGATAACAATCTTCTAAGATTCAGATTAAATGTTTTTCAAAATGTCATGGTGTCATTTCGTTACGATAGTTCTGTATTCCTTAAACCCTCCCGTTTCCTTCACAAGTCGGACAAGGGGATGTATAGCGTACTGCTAAGGTCTGACCCACTTTCTTCCGGGTCATTTCCACCAGCCCAAGTTGAGTCAATCCTAAAACCTGGGACTTTGTTTTATCCCGAGCACACGCAGTCTCTAAGACATCGATGACTTGTTTCTGAGCTTCTTCCGTCATCATATCGATGAAGTCAATAATGATGATTCCACCCAGGTTTCTCAGACGCAACTGCCGTGCAATCTCCCGAGCTGCCTCTAGGTTCGTATGGACCACCGTTTCCTCTAAGGAGCGTTGCCCAACATACTTTCCCGTGTTCACATCGATCACGATTAAGGCCTCTGTCTGTTGTATCACCAGATAACCGCCGCTTTTCAACCATACCTTGCTCCGTAAGGTTTTACGAATTTCATCATCCACACCGTACTTAGCAAAAAGATCTTCTCCTGTGACAACGTGGATTTTCTTAGCAGCCGGATGCTCAATCTCCAGCAAGGCTTGGCGTATGACTTGACCGACTTCTTCCTGATCGACGGTGATTTTCTCGACGTCCTGATCAATCCAGTCGCGGACCAGCCGAGAAATGAGATCGACATCTTTATGGACAAGGCCAGGCACGGAAACATGAGGAATCTTCGGTTGCAAAGCCAGCCAAAAAGCCACGAGCTGAGTAATATCTTCCGCTATCTCATCCCCATCAATCCCTTCAGCTAGGGTGCGAACGATGACCCCCATACCCTCCGGTTTGGAGGTAGCTGCTAAATCCCTTAGCCGTGCCCGTTCATTATTATCTTGAATCTTCCGAGACACCCCAATATAACTCACCTGAGGAAGCAGCACAACATACCGCCCAGGAAGAGTTATGTTAACACTAATTCGCGCCCCCTTGGTACTCACTGGCTCTTTGGTAACTTGAACTAATAGCTCCTGGCGAGGTTTAAGGATATTCTCAATCCGATCATGTACAACTGGAGAAACCTTGCCATCCTCATCAAAGTGTGCCGGGATAGCATCCCCCACATACAGAAAGGCATTCTTGTCCACTCCAATATCAACAAAGGCTGCCTGCATGCCAGGAAGGACATTCTCAACCCGTCCTTTATAAATGTTCCCCACCATGTGGGATGAGGCGCCCACTTCCTCGAACAGTTCCACCAATTCCCCCTGCTCAAAGACAGCCGCTCGTATTTTTTGGGATTGGGATTCAGATTGGGTATTGTTCTTTGTTTGGGTCTGGAGAACGATTTCTTTTAGGCGAGGTTTGGTGGTTTGGTTTTTCATTAGAGTGTCACCTCCTAGGGTAGAACTTGGGAGAACTTGGGAGAACTCGAGAGAACTTGCGTTACAACGCTCACCTCATGATGTCGTGGGCCAAACTAGGCTCAAGGGGTTTATGACGGAGGCGGGATACCCGGCCAAAGCGACATCCTTGTCGCATGGCCGGCGGAAAACGTCCTGTTTTCCGTCCCGCTGATGCATGTCACCCCTTAAGCCAAGTTTGGCTAGCCACTCATCAAAGAGGATTCGCTTTTGTAACGCAAGTTCTGCTCTGTGAGCAACGGAGAGTACGACGAGCGCAGGGTGAACAAGTATGTCGTGGCCCTCTCTCCTCGAACGTCACAATCGCGCCTCGGACTCACTGCTCACCCAATCGTCTCTATTCAAGCCAAGAACTGTCCACATACTTAAACTATTCATGAATATCTCTAAGAACATTGGTAATTTCTTGGATAATACCCTTAGCCTGCTCTCTGGCCATCAAGCAATCTTCTTTATTGAAAGTCTTAAAATCATCGTAGTCGGCGTGAGATCGAAGTTACTCATATTGGAACACCTTCATACTCGAGATTATGGAAAAATGCTGTCTCCCTAAAAAGAGGATTAGTATAATGGGAATCGGTTATTATGATTGGGGTAATAACCACATCATATTCAAGATTTATATCCACTACAATGTCCATAATGGCATCACTAATATCTCTATCGTCCTTTTCCACCAGTACTAGAATATCGATATCCGACTCTGGGGTGTCGGTTCCCCTTGCAACTGAGCCAAAGAGTCGTACATCTTTTATGTTAGACGAAAGCCTTTCTTTAATATTCTTGCAAAAAAGCTCAATGGCCTCTCGCTGAATCGGGTTGCCCATTGATATTCCTCCCATTCCAATCAACCAATCACTCATGTATTATTTACCATATTATACCACGATAATTCTTCTTTAAATAGGAGTTGTAGGTTCTAATCCGGTCACAGTTTATCACTGATGCGAAGGAGCGTATGAAGAAATCATGTCCAAGTGTCCATTCCTTGCCCGACTGTGCAGCTCACCAGCGTCCGTTCCCAGCCCTGCCGCGTAGCTCAGCTCAGCTCTTTGAAGCCACTCCCAACATTCCCCTCCGTCGACCCCAGAGCAAGGGTCCCGATCACACGGCGAGAAACCTTTGCGAGAGTCGTAGCCAAACTCGGCTTTAAATTCACTTACTTAAAGCGGGGCGGAAAATAGGACGTTTTCCGCCGGCCATGCGACACGGACGTCGCTTTGGACGGGTACCCCGCCCGCTTTCATCAAGAATTTAAAGCCCTAGTTTGGCACGACGAACGCAGGGTTGAACAAGTGTGCTCGGGACCCTCGCTCCCACTCAGACCCCAACGATCAGGCTCAACGCTCATCTAGCGGCGAACTCTTCTCCCCCTCATAGCTCACATGGACCCCCGTCCGCACAACGTGCTGGGCATCCAAATCCAGCGGCAAATTCTCAAGTTCCCGCAAGCTAGCCAAGACTTCCTCCGGGCGAACACTTCCGGCATTCCCCATCTCAACTTCTAGGTCAAAGAAGATTTCATCCCCCTGAATTTCGGCGGTCAATTGCTTGATCCAAGGTCGAATATCCTTATCTGTCGGCCCTTTCTTCGTATAGCGCGAAAAGGTCACATGTTCTCGAGCGAGCCAAGCACTTACCGCTTCCTGCAAACGTTCCGGCAGAATCGGTAAAGCCATTGGCACACGGATCCGATAACTGGCGGCATTGAGCACTGCCATCAAAGATTTGGCTCCGGAATCCAGAGCACGCCCTTGGAGCAGGCGGATTCCTGGTGGTAATTGCTCCTGAACGCGGGCAAGCACCTCTCCCAAATCCATGTCCTGCTGGAGATCAATATCCACGTACTCCCGCTCCCCTTCTGTTCCGACTGCTAAGGCGAAACCAAAGGAGATTTTGGGACGGGGGTTAAACCCTTCCGAGTAGGACATCTTGATCTCGGCCCGCCGGATCGCACGTTCAAACACCCTGGTCAGGTCAAGGTGCGCAATATATCTGGCATCTTCAATTTTGGTATAGGCGATTCTTAGCCGCATGGCAACTCACCCTTTCAACTCAATCTGAACCCCTCGGCTTGGGCAAACCCCGCATCCCGTACAATCATCATAGCGACAATCGATCGTCTTTGCTTCCTGCAGGGCCCGATGATGCTCGTCAACTAAAAACTCTTTACTCACTCCACTCCCTATGTGGTCCCAAGGTAAGATATCATCATAGTCCATCGCCCGATTCGCATAAAAAGACGGGTCAATTCCTAACTCTTGGAGTCCCTGCATCCAGACGCTGTACTTGAATTGCTCTCCCCAGCCATCAAAACGACAACCGTGTTGGACAGCCCATTCTAGGAGTGGCGCCAGCCGTCGATCCCCTTTGGCAAAGACCGCTTCGAGGTAACTGGTTTTCACATCATGATAATTATAATTTAAACGACGATCTCGCATTTTCTCCCGTAGATATCTCTGCTTCAGGTCTACTGAAGAGCCTGCCTCCTGAGGTTCCCACTGAAAAGGGGTGTGGCTTTTGGGAACGAAGATACTGGTCGAGATGGTCACTTTGATATTTCGGCGTCCTAGCTTGGTTCCTAGATTAGCAACCTTTTTAGCCAGATCGATAATCCCGTCAATGTCTTCTTGGGTCTCTGTCGGTAAGCCCACCATAAAGTATAGCTTAATCGTGGACCAGCCCTTTTTAAAGGCAGTCTCAGCGGCATCTAGGAGGTTTTGCTCTTCGACCCCTTTATTAATCACGTTCCGTAAGCGCTGTGAACCCGCTTCTGGAGCAAAGGTTAACCCCGATTTGCGAGCTTTTTGAACCGTCTCAGCAAGATCGACATCGAAGGAGTCTACTCGCAGCGATGGGAGTGATACTCCGACCCCTTCTGCTCCATGCTTTTCGAGTATGTCATAAATGACCGGCTGAATACAGGAGTAATCTCCAGTGGACAGTGACGTGAGGGCGATTTCATCATATCCTGTCGAACGTACCAATTCCTCTGTTTGTTTGAGGAGGGTCTCCTTAGAGCGCTCTCGGACGGGTCGATAAATCATACCTGCTTGACAAAAACGGCAGCCCCGTGAGCATCCGCGCATGACTTCCAGCATCATTCGATCATGGACAATTTCCATATACGGAACCACTGGGTTGGTGGGGAAAAATGCTTGGTCTAGATCTTTGACGATAGCCTTTTCGACGACCGCAGGAACACCCGCTTCAGCCTCAATCTTTTCTATGCGACCGTCTGACTTATATGTAACCTGGTAGAAGTCCGGCACGTAAACCCCTTGAACCTGGGCAACTCTCCTTAAAAAGTCCTGACGAGGGAGGGGATCTTTCTTCTGCTCGGCCACGAGGCGCAGCACTTCTGGCAACTGTTCTTCACTTTCCCCAATCAGGAAAAAGTCAATAAATCCTACCAGTGGTTCAGGGTTATAAGCACAAGGACCTCCGGCAATGATCCAAGGATCTTCGGGTCCGCGCTCTTCTGTGCGCATCGGGATCCCCGCTAAGTCCAGCATATTCAGGATATTGGTAAAACTCATTTCATATTGCAGGGTAAACCCGACGACATCAAAGGCTTTGAGGGGTTGAAAGGATTCTAAGGCATACAGTGGAATATCCTTCTCACGCAGCTCTTTCTCCATATCGATCCAAGGCGCAAAAACTCTTTCACAGAGAAATTCCGGATACGAATTCACTAGGTGGTAGAGGATTCGAGTTCCCAAATGGGACATTCCGACTTCATAGACATCGGGGAAAGCAAAGACCATTTGTACCTCGGTTTTATCCCAATCCTTCTTGATTGCATTCCATTCGGATCCGATATAGCGGCTTGGTTTCAAGACTTTTGGTAAAAAGCGTTCGACCTGCCGGCGTATCTCCGCCGCAGTAATATTACTCATGCTGTCAATGAGGCCTCCTTGTAACTATATAGTGAACTTATATTATATCACAGTTAACTCGAATCCCCTATATTTTTACAGAGATTATCCTCAGATATCTCGTCTATAGTTTACCCACTGGAAAGTGAATTCCCTCCCGCAACATCCCTTCTACAATCTCTGTCTCCGTAAGCATTTTATCCATCCCCATTTTCCCATTCGTTAGGCTGACCATGGCGTAACGATCCGGAGTAAATTCCTCCACGATTCGCACCAGAGGAGTATTGCTCTGTACTGTGACACAAATATTACGCATCAAACCTTTTTTCATGAGTTCTTCTTTCTTACGGGTTAATTGTCTGAGAAAGGTAATATGGGCTGTCGAGATTTCTTTACTACCTGCCAGCCAAAAGAAACCCCCTAGAATTAGAAAAAAAAGTGGTCCTTCTGTAAACTTTCCCTGAACTCCTAAGATTATGCCATAAAGGGCAAAGATGACCCCTAGCCATTTTCCAGCCCAAGCCAAAAACTTCGTGGTCCGGACGAATCCAAATCCCCCTACAAAAAGAGCCCGCACTACCCGCCCACCATCCAGGGGTAAGACCGGGATTAGATTAAAGGCACCAAGCCAGAAATTATAGCGTACAAAATCATCGGAAATTTCCCCCGTCCACAACCCATTCCAACGCAAGGCCTGGGCACCAAATAAAAGGACGATGTTAAAGGCCGGACCAGCTAGCGCCATGATGCTCTCCTCTAATTTCCTCCCCTCAAAGAGATCATCACAGTAGGCAGATCCGCCGAAAGGAAATAGCTCGAGCCCTACAACTTTAAAGCCGTACGCTTTGGCCGTTAGAAGATGCGCTAATTCATGCCCCAAAACGAGAGCAAAGACGAGAAGAGCCTGGGCAGCTAGACCCAGGACTCCGTAGAGTAGCAAAACCAAAAGAAATGTGGGATGGATTCGGATGCTCACCCCGGATAGTTTCACAAGCTCCATATTCACCCTCCGCTTTAGATTTTTAGCTAATTCTTGGACTCTGGCGGGATGACATAGGGTATTGGATTGACTGGTTGGTTATTCTTTCTTAGTTCAAAATGCAGCCAAGGCTTCTTCAAGGGTGCGGAAAGACCAACCGTTCCGACAACGTATCCCTTGGCAACTCGCTGACCCTGCTGAACATAAATTCCGCCTAGGTTCCCTAACACCGTAGTCCACCCATCTCCAAAATCCACTTTCACGTACTTCCCTAATTGGGGATCTTCCCCCACAAAAGTAACTACCCCATCCGCAGGAGCTACGACGGAGTTTCCCAAAGCACTCCCTACATCAATTCCGTTATGAACCGACCCGACCGGGTTGCTGCCTCCTTTTCCCACTTCTCCAAAGGCAGCCATGACCGGTCCAGAAATAGGAGGCAATAATTGACCGATCATCTTAGCGTCAACGGGCGTACTCTTGACTCCGACACCCCCTAGCGACAAGGCTTCTTTAGCCATACCCGTCATAACTTGGTAATAGTTTCCTGAATCCATAGCGCTGCGGTAAGTTGAATGAATCGCTCGAGAAAAGGGGTCTGCACTATTAGCGCTGAAGAAAATCAACAGAAAAAGTAACGCTGCTAAAGAGGTTCTTTTTTGGGTTCCATTCCAATGGTTGAGGAAATTTCCCCAGCCCCGCTTCACAGGTCTTCGGAAGCGTCCCGTCGTGTGCTCAGGGTGTCCAGACCTACCCCGCCCTTGTTCTTTCCCCACTTCTTGGATGGCCCGTTCCCATTCCCAGTCATCCCAGCGTTCAAAAGGATTCATCCCACTCTGCCCCCTTTCTACGAAGTCCGAAGTTCGAGGTCCGAAGTCCGAAACTTGAATTCGATTCTGCGAATCGAAGAATAAACTAGACTTTTAGCTTAAATTTTAGTCGAACTTTGTTCGCTTCAATTCGGACCTCGGACATCAGACTTCGATCATTCAGGCTCGTACATTCCTTAATAGTCTACGCGAAAGCAAAAGAAATAGAACTGCGATGCAGTTCTATTTTGAGGTCCAAAGTCCGAGGTCCGAACTTGAATTCGATTCAACGAATCGAAGAACGAATTAGATTTGGAATTCAACTAGACTTGGAATTAGGCAGAAGGCTTTAATTTCTGGGCGAACTCTGTTCGCTTCGATATCGGACCTCGGACCTCGGATATCGGACATCGATTAAAACATGCGCCTCTGGTGTCTTAAATTGACACTTAAGAGTAGGCCAATCGAAGCCATATTGGCCCACAAGGCGCTTCCCCCAGCACTGATCAACGGGAGTGGAATTCCTGTGACAGGCATAATCCCGGAGGTCATACCTACATTGACTAGAATGTGAAAGGTGAACATGGAAACCACACCCGTGACAATCAACATTCCGTACATATCCCGTGCTTTCAAGGCAATGTTGATGGCGCGCAGTAAGAAGATTAGAAACAGGAAGAGGAGCGTGATCGTTCCGATAAAGCCGAACTCTTCGCCAACCACCGAGAAAATAAAGTCGGTATGGTGCTCGGGTAAGAAATTCAACTGGCCTTGGGTACCCATTCGATACCCTTTACCCCATAACTCACCTGATCCAATCGCCCACAGGGATTGAAGAATATGAAAACCATCTCCCGACTTATCCGCTGCAGGATTAACAAAAATCGTTAAGCGCTTTAATTGATACTCTTGGAGGGGGAGTGGGAGTCCTTGAGCCCATTGTAACCACTTTGGTAAATTTGTCGCGAAGTGGAGCCAAAGCGCACCTGCCACTGTAATAACCCCTGCTACGATAAGACCTCCGAATTTCCATGGATTTGCCCCTGCTACAAACATCATTCCGATAAATATTGCCACAAAAACTAAGGTTGTTCCTAGGTCGGGCTGCTTAAAAATGAGCAGCATGGGCATTAATACAAACAAAAACGGAGGTATGAAATCAGTGAAATTATTGAGTCTGCCTTCTCGCCGGGCCAAAAAATCTGCAAAGGTTAAGATGATGAAAATTTTGGCAAACTCTGAAGGTTGGATTCCTATCGAAGAGGTAAGATAAATCCAACGAGTAGCCCCTTTGGCCGAGTCACCAAAAAAGATAACGGTTAAGAGCAGGGCCAGGTTAAAGCCATAAATCCACCAGCGAAAAACTTGCCATTTCTGATAATCAATCACAGCTACGACCACTGCAATGACGAGACCACTCAAAATCCAGATAGTCTGCGTCTGAACATAGTGGAGGGGATTTGACTTCATCACATTGATCGAGGCCGTGCTTAAAATTACCAAACTGGCAGCCAGTAATAACAATGTAAAAAGTATAAATAAGAAGTCTAAGTTTCTTAAAGCTCTTCTGTCCACGATATAATCTCCCTATGATTTTTATGTTGACGGATACTTGTTTATTATAACATACGCGAGGCGCGAGGCGCGAGGTTCGAGGCTCGAATAGTGAGTTCGATTCTGCGAATCGAAGAACGGAATTGAACATAAAAACATGGGGCGTAACAAACTTCAAAGTTTTGTTACAGCCCCAGAAGAACGGATGTAAAAGTAATTATCCTGCGAACTCTGTTCGCTTCAATTCGAACCTCGAACTTCGAACCTCGAACCTCGCGCTTCGCGCTTCGCTTACCCTTTGGCTGCGTAGTCTCGCTTCATCTTCACGACGGGGATGTTGGCGACTAGGGCCACTTCTCGATCATCTTGACATAGATTGAACTCGAGTGCCGCTTCATCAATCTCCATATAGTTAGAGATTACTTTGACTAGATCTTCCCTTAGTCTGTTCAGCATGGCAGGCGATATGCTAGCGCGGTCATGCACCAAGACGAGCCGAAGGCGTTCTTTTGCTACTGTCTTGCTCGAGGCGCTTTCCCTGCCAAGCATCCGGCTGATAAATTCTAACAAGGACGATTCCTCCTCTCAGTACCGAACGGTTAGCGAATCCCAACAAGTCTTTTTAGTCTATCCATGATTCCAGAGGGTACCTCAAGGTTCATAAGGGGTACGTCCTCTCCCATAATCCGCCTTGTAATGCGACGGTAGGCCTCTCCTGCTTTTGACCCCTGATCCATAACTGCGGGTTCTCCGCGGTTTGTGGAGACTACGATACTCTCGTCTTCTGGAACAACCCCGATTAATTCGATTGCCAAAATATCTAAGATGTCTGAGATATCCATCATATCCCCACGTTTTACCATTTCGGGGCGGAGACGGTTGATGATTAACTTCGGATTTCTCAGTTCGGCAGCTTCTAATAAGCCGATAATACGGTCCGCGTCGCGCACTGCACTGACTTCGGGCGTACAAACGACAACCGCACGGTCTGCGCCGGCTATCGCGTTGCGAAAGCCTTGCTCTATTCCTGCCGGGCAGTCAATGATCGCATAATCAAACTCTTCTTTAAGTTCTTTGGCTAATGTCTTCATCTGCTCGGGACTAACTGCTGTTTTATCTTTAGTTTGGGCAGCTGGTAGCAAAAAGAGGTTTGTAAAACGTTTATCTTTAATGAGTGCTTGCTTAAGCCGACAATTCCCACTGGTTACATCCACTAAATCGTATACGATACGGTTCTCAAGACCCATCACAACATCAAGGTTGCGCAAACCGATATCGGTATCGACTAGGACAACTTTATGACCGCTAGCAGCTAAGCCGGTACCAATATTTGCGGATGTTGTCGTCTTACCAACGCCCCCTTTTCCGGAAGTTACAACGATTACCTCACCCATAGTTAGACCTACCTTTCCACATAGACTTATTCTTCGTTAACGAGCCTTGCTTCGCCAACCATTCATACCAGCCGCTTCAACCGTTAATTGGTCATCTTTGATTTTGGCAATCTCCGGTCCTCGTCCGTCCGCTTCCTCATCAGGTGCCCTAGTTACCAGGTCCGCAATCCTTAATTGGGTGGGTGCCAAATGATACGCGCTCACGGAGGCTTTTCGGTCACCAGTTGCTCCTGCGTGGGCAACTCCTCGAAGGGATCCTAGAACAACAATGTTTCCCGTGGCAATGATTTCTGCGCCAGGATTAACGTCACCCATTACTACGACATGACCCTCAAATTGCACACTTTTTCCAGAACGAAGTGTTCGTTCTATGAAGAGACAGCGTCCTTCCACCATCCCTTCCTCCCAGAGACGTGCTTCCCTCTCCTGGCTTGCGTAGGACTGCGTCTTGCCTGGGACGTAGACCTCTTCCGTGGTTAACCATCCTGCAAGTTCTAACTGGTTTTGTCGTAAAATTGTTGCCAGACTTGCTTGTTCAGCCTCGGAAAATTCCTTTTTCCCAGCATAGCACCGGACGTTCGCGCCTTGGAGGAATTGATCAGAGCTTTTCAAAAGATTTTCCAGTTCGTTCATTAGCAATCCAAAGTCCGCGGCAGGATCAAGGTATAACACCAATCCTTCGCGGGTTCCTTTAAGTGCCACATGTTCAGTCCGTGTCAACCTGCCCAATCCCCCATCGCTTAGTCATAATTCTACCTTCTATAAACGCTCCTCTATAAATTCTACAAGGTTGTCCCAATTCCCTTTTTACTATCTAAAAAAAACGAGGATAAATTTCCTCGTTTTTTAGCCTCCATTCGCGTTCTTCCAACCAAAATACTTCATAAAGGCTGCCTTGGCGACGTAACCTGCCGTATCCCCTCCATGCCCTCCAAATTCGACGATCCCGGCAAAGGCAATTTGCGGATTATCATAAGGGGCAAAGGCTACAAACACACCGTTGTATATATCTCCCGAAATCGTGTCCTTGGACCCGATCTGGGCGGTTCCAGTTTTACCTCCCCCAGTAAATTCCGGTACATCAGCGAAGAGAAAGGAGGCCGTCCCTTCCCCTGTTGTAACAGCGCGCATCCCTTTTTTGACCGCATCAAGAACCTCGGGTGAAACCGAGACGGTATTTAGAACCTTAGGTTCATATTGCTGTACCGTGTCTCCAGTAATTGGGTCCAAGAGTTTATCGACAACATACGGTCGAAAGTGTTTTCCACCATTCACCATGGTAGCAACATAATTGGCTAATTGCAACGGCGTGTAGGAGTTATACCCTTGCCCAATAGAATTAAAGTGACTGTCATAGACCTTCCAGTCCACATGTTCACTGACCATTTGCTTGTACCATACAGCAACCTGTTTAATCTCTGTGTCTTTTGCCGCTTGCAGTTTTTGCTTAGCTTTAGCGTCGGTCGCTTCCGCCAGCTTGGTGGCGTAATTACTCTCAATATCGGCCAGTTTTTTATCTCGAGACTTCTCATAGGTAGGGCCAAAATAAGATTTCTTCCATTCGGCAGAAGGTGCTATTCCTTTAGCTTCGCCGGGTAAATCAATGCCGCTTTCGACGCCTAATCCGAATTCATGGGCGATCTGGCCAATCGTCTCCGGATTAGCCTCAAAGGCGCGGCGGCCCATCACTTGAAAATAAATATTCGAGGATTTAGCTAGGGCTCGAGAAAGATTGACAGAGCCAAAATTATTTCCACCCCATTCAGCGGTACCTTGTTGCTGAGCAGCAAGGTTCCCTAACGAAGACATGGCACCATTGACCCGCTCCTCCGGCGTTGTTACTTTGAGTTGTAAAGCAGCCATCGCTGTCACCATTTTGAAGACCGAACCTGGTGCATACACCCCTGACAAGGCCCGGTTAAGGGACGCCGCTTCTGAGGCTCGTTTAGGGTCTTGAGGCCAATACTTATCTGCCATTTGGTCCGAAATTATCCCGATCAAATCGTTCGGATCCATTGCAGGCCGAGAAGACATGGCCAGAATCTTGCCTGTGTTGACATCGATGACCACAGCTGCCCCGGAATGAGCCGTTGGGCTTTTTTTCTGTACGTCTTGAATGACTTCATCGAGTTTATCATCCACCGTTTTTTGTAGGTCAGCGTCAATGGTCAGTTGGACGGTTTTCCCTGCTTGTGGTGGCATAATAACCTGTTTGGAAATAGGACGGGCTCGATTATCTACTTCAACTTGTTGGATTCCTTCTTGACCCCGCAACCAGAAATCATAGGATTTTTCGACCCCCATCTTACCCACGATGTCTCCCTGAGCATACTCAAACCCTACCTGTTGCGCATCTGGATTTTTATTCAACTGATCAATTTCCGGTTTTGCTATTTCACGAACATACCCTAGGAGCTGACCAAGCAGAATTTTCCGAGGGTAGTAGCGCACAGGAATCGCTTCCACACTTACTCCTGGAAGCTCCTCTTGGTGCTCGGCGATGACCGCTTGGAGCTCAGGAACCACCTTATTCAAGATGATAACGGGGCGATAGCGTTCCCACTGGTGATTTTGGATATTGGCTAAAATATCTTCCGTGATCGAATCCACCGTCTGATTGGTGTTTGGCCAGTAGGGTTTAATATAACCTGCTAAGCCACGCACGACATCTTTCCAAGCACTGCCCTTTGCTTGTTGTAAATCCATCCAATCTAGGTGTAGCACAAACTCCGGAACACTCGTTACCAGGAGCTTGCCGTTTTTATCGACGATATCTCCTCTCGTGGGAGGCACCTTAACCTGCTTTACGAAGTTTCCCTTAGCCATAGCGGTATAGTAGGACCCTTGGGCAATCTGCAAACGCCAGAGGTTCGAGCCTAGAATTAAGAAGACCAAAAGCACTACGATGCTTAAGCCCCAAAGTCGATACGTATAGGGTTTTCGCTCTTTGTCATCCATTCAAAAAACTCCTCTCCGCTACGTTTTTTGCGATGTTCGAGGTTCGAGGTTCGTGGTACGATTTGTGAATTCGATTCTGCGAATCGAAGTAACGGATTGAACTAACTTGAGTATTATTGAGGGTATTCGAAATTCTATTATTGTATTACTTCGTTTCTATGATTTAAAAAATAGATTGGAGTTAGCTCTAGGATCAATTCGTTGTGTGCAGTTCGATACTTTGTGCATAAACTCTGAATTGAAATCCGCCTTAAACTGCGATGCTTAAATTGTCTTGCGAACTTGTTCGGGCTTAATTCGAACCTCGAACCTCGAATATCGAACCTCGAGATATGAACGCCTAGCGTTCATATCTTGGCCGGTAGCGCAACCAGCCGCGAACGAAGGATTGGTGAATCCATGGATAGGTCACGGGAACTAGGAGGGCATTGTACAGGGATACTCCGATTACTAATCGTACGATATCTGTAAAACCCCAATGAAGTCCAGCACCCAAACTTAAAAAAGAAACTAGTATTTGCCCCACTGCGGTTACAAGAAAGACCATAAAGGTGGTTAAGAGGAAATTTTCTCGGTACCAGCGCTCGGCTAGCCAATTACTCAAAATAGCGACCACTGCAAGTGTGAGTGTATACATACCGACGTAGCGCCCCACATAAAAGTCTTCAAATAAACCCGCCCCAAGTCCCCAAATCCCACTGACGGACATACGATGATGCATGGCGATATAGATCGTCAGTAACATGAGTAAATCCGGTTTAATTCCTGACCATGACCAAAAGTGGAAGAGTGTTCCCGGTAAAATCAGACTTAGGAGAAACATTCCTGCGATCAAAACATAACGCATTACTTTCCCCCCGCCATTTTAACAATATAAGCCTCTTCCAAGGCATCAAAGTCCATGAGTGGTTGAATGTAGGCCGTTTTGAGTAAGCCTGAGGGGTCAAGCTGAATCTCCTTTACTTGACCGATCGGGATATCTTTAGGGTAGACTCCTCCGAGCCCTGACGTTAGTACCAGATCTCCTGGATTTACACTATCTTCTCTGCGAAAGAGCATTTGTAAATTCCCTTCCGGACTCAGACGAGAACCGCGATTATAATTTCCTTGCACAATTCCGAAGGTACTAACACCCGTGCTTCCGTGCACAAGGGCACTTACTTGTCCTTCCCCGTCAAGGATTAGTAAGACTTCCGAGGTGGTCGGTGAGACCGACACAACCTTCCCTAAAAGCCCTAAATCTCCGATCACTGGGTCATTTGGGGCGATCCCATCCGCGCTTCCACGGTTTAAGGTTAGGGTTCGGTACCAATTGGTAGGATTACGATTAATAACACTAGCACCTATCTTTTCAAACTTAGCGAGGGTCGGACTGCGAAACTGACCCTCATCAAGTTCATTATAGCGCATACCGGCCAGTACTTCAGCTTTGAGTTTTAAATTATCGCCAGTTAACTGATCTACCTGTTTGCGAAGAGCTTCATTTTGGAGCTGTACCTCTCGGAAGTTCCATAAGACTCGAAAATTTCCCTTAATGCCATTCCCCAAGTCAAGAATGGGTTGTTCTAACGGGCTTAAAACGCGTTGCATAACCCCCCCAACTGGGTTGGGGAAATGACTACCCAGTCCGGTTAGACGGATGGTTATGAGTACGCCTAGCAACAGAAAGAAAACGAGAACCGCAATTCCCGTTACATTTACTCTTTTCCCCACCACAATTCCCCCCCGCTATTTTTAACTCTTTTGCGAGGCGGCAATTTTTCGAAGGATCTCCGCATGTTCCAAGACATGTCCTGTGCCTATAGCGACACAGGACAATGGATCCTCCGCTAAGTGCACCGCAATGCCTGTTTGATCAGAAATCAATCGGTCTAGGTTGCGCAGTAACGAACCGCCACCTGCCATCATAATACCACGATCCATAATATCCGACGATAATTCCGGGGGAGTTTTTTCCAAGCATGATTTTACAGCATCGACAATAGCCATCACTGGTTCTTGTAGCGCCTCTTGTATTTCCTCTGAGGAAACTTCAATTGTTTTTGGAAGGCCTGTTAATAAATCTCGCCCGCGCACTGTATACATACCCTTTTCTGCCATATAAGCGTAACCGATTTCAAACTTGAGTGCTTCCGCGGTTCGATAACCAATCATCAAATTATATCGTCTTTTAATATGAGCAATGATCGCATCATCCATTTCATCACCGGCCACACGGATTGAACGGCTTGTCACTATTCCACCTAATGAAATAACCGCGACTTCCGTTGTCCCCCCACCGATGTCAACGATCATATTCCCCGTCGGTTCACTGACTGGAAGTCCAGCGCCAATAGCTGCTGCCATAGGTTCTTCTAAAATAATCGGATCTTTCGCACCAGCTGCCATAGCAGCTTCTTTCACGGCACGTTCCTCAACCGGAGTGACACCAGAAGGCACACAAATAACCACACGAGGCCGGATAAAGGGATGTTCGGTTCCTAGGGCACGGCTAATAAAGTATTTCAGCATTTTTTGTGTAACATTAAAATCTGAGATTACCCCATCTTTTAGTGGACGTATAGCCACAATATTACTGGGGGTCCGACCGATCATTTCTTTAGCACTATCCCCTACGGCCATTGGGGTCTTTGTCGTTATGTCCATTGCCACCACAGAAGGTTCCCGGACTACAATCCCTTTTCCTTTGACATGAACCACTGTATTTGCTGTTCCTAAATCTATCCCTAAATCTCTGCTAAAAAAGTTAAAACCAAACATTAAATTAAAACTCCTTCCGTTAATCGATGTCCGAAATCCGAGGTCCGAAGTCCGAATCGAAGCGAACAGAGTTCGCACAATAATTCAAGCCTTCAGGTTTAATTCCGTTCTTCGATTCTTAAATCGAATACAAAGTCGGACCTCAGACATCGGACTTCGGACATCTATATGACTCCCCGCTCTTTCAAACTGATAAACCGATTATCTCCGATAATCACGTGATCTAACACCTCAATCCCCAGAATCTTTCCCCCGTCTGCCAAACGACGCGTGACCTCAATGTCTTCCTGACTGGGAGTTGGATCCCCACTGGGATGATTGTGCAATAAAATTATGGCGTTTGAATTGCGCCGGATCGCTTCTTTAAAACACTCCCTTGGATGGACCATGGATGAATTGAGCGAACCAATCGAGACCGGGCTGATTCCCAAGACATGATTTTTCGTCGATAGAGAAACAACTCGGAAATGTTCACGATCTAGGAATCTCATTTCTTCCATTACAATGTGTGCTACATCCTGAGGAGAATTGACCACGGGTCTCGACATGGGATCTACAGAGACTGAACGACGCCCTAATTCTAAGGCGGCTTTCACTTCTGCAGACTTTGCTTTTCCTAAACCGTGTATTTGGGCCAGTTCATGCACTGTTAGCTTGCCTAACCCTGAAAGTCCACCGACACTGACCAAAATCCGTTCAGCTAGCGTTAAAACATTTTCTCCTTTGATGCCGGTACGCAAAAGAATGGCCAATATTTCCCGATTTGATAATGCTTCGGGACCTAGTTGGCAAAGTCTCTCACGGGGCAGAAGTTCCTCCGGTAAATCCTTCAAACGTCGATAATCCATCATCCACCTCGCGTGAAGCGATATTTATCTGCCCAATCCCCCACGCCTTCAGCTGTTCCGTAAGATACTCCATCGGTAAGCCAATGACATTTGTCAAAGATCCTTGTATTGCAGTGACAAACTTTCCGGCTCCCCCTTGAATTCCATACGCCCCGGCCTTGTCCATCGGTTCTCCACTGGCTACATACGACGTAATTTCATCCGCTTTGAGCGGGCGAAAATGGACAATGGTTGTAACCACGTCCTCGACGAGCCTTCCCGATCCAGAAACTAACGAGACTCCCGTTAAAACTTCATGAGTCCTGCCACTTAGATTCTTCAGTGTTTCAACCGCTTCTTCAGTAGAAGTAGGTTTCCCCAATATTCGGCCGTCTAGAACTACCATCGTGTCAGCCCCTAACACGACATCCTGCGCGTTTCCCCCTGATTCCAACCAGTGGGTTAAACCCGCTTGGGCTTTGCGTACTGCCAACTGTCTTACCCCGATTTCCGGAGTAATCCCTTCTGTCAGCACTTCTGAAACGGAAGCCTTAACCGTTTCAAAGGTATACCCTCCCTCGCGAAGCAACATCGCCCTCCGAGGAGATGAAGAAGCAAGCACGAGCATATTACACCTTCCTTGACAATAAATATCCTCCTAAGGCTCCCAAAAGCGTCGCCATAGTAATACTCAAGCGAATACCGAATGAGAGCGAGAGGAAAAAGAAATCCAAGTAAGTATGGGAGGGTATATCGATAACGGCAGGCCTCAAAAACGGTGCGAAAATACCGTATTTTTCTAAGCCAAGTCCAACTAAAGTTCCAATGGCAGCACCAATCAAAATGAGTAAGACGGTTCTACCTGTGCTCGAAGAATTGCGCCCAACCGCCGCCATAGTTCTTTCCCCTTCCACTAAGTAGTAATATTTTACAACAGTCAACATAGACCCTTGTTTATACTACATTTAAGTGTAGCATCTTCCCCTTTACTAAGCAAGTTCGACACTGTTCTTCTGTGTGCTCTCTAAGCCCAGAAACTTCCTCTGGCTTGGGTCAAGAGGACGTTCTGGATGAATGCCAAGAGTGACGTTCATTTTCGGGATATTCTTATTTAACGAAAAAGGTACTCCAAACTCGAGTCAGGGCTTTCGAGTTTGGAGTACGGCAGAACTCAAACTAAGCTGTTTGAAATTAATGTATGCAAGTCGTTTTTCAAGTGTCTTCCTTTATTCTTCAACTATAAGTCCAAATAATTCCTCTAGTCCGATAAGTATATCCTCTTTGCCATCATCACTTATTGTTGTTACGTAACGTTCAAGATCAACTTTTAACAGAGGTTGGATAAGCCTAAGTTTAGCCATTGAGTCATATCTGAGATTATTTCTACTGGCATGTAACTCAATGTCACCACGCCGCTTTAAATCAATTCTATGCGATAGAGGTGCCGTGTTAACTGTCAAAGTAAGTGGGTTCGTATTGCCGCTGTCGTTAGATACAATAAGCATTGAACGATAAGCATGGAGAACTCTGTCATCGATCCTATCAGCATCCGGAATAGACACTAGTTCGTCTTTAATAGTCCAAACCTCGCCAAAGCCGAAAAGGCGCGTATCAATAAGACTATCTCTAATCATATCTTTGACTGACACTCTTAGCCCTCCTTCGTAGAGATTCATGAAGTTGGTACTCATGTAAAAAAACGCTAAGATACTCCTTATCAGCACCTCGTTCTCGGTCGGTTTCTTTCGAACGTTTTATTGCAGCTTCACGCCCAGAACGAGTCCGTTTATATACTCCATTTGTTTCGTTCATAGCTATTACCTCCCCATAGAAACCAATAACATCATATGCTAAACAGCTATGAAAAGACCTCTCGCCAGTTATTACTTTCTCCGCAACCTTTGTGCTAAATCCAGATGAGACGTATAACATTACTCTTATCCTCTCTATCAACTACTCTATCTTGTTTAATTCGTCACGTAGTCTAACTAATTGATCTATAAAACGATCAAGCCTCATACCGTCCATATCAAAATCGACATGCTGTTTCAAAGTCGAATCCATATTGTCATGAACTATCAATTTAATTTGAGCAAATTTGAGCATTTCTCCCCCTAAGTCATTTATTGACTTTTGAAAAGTATCTGTCACAACCCTTTGCAAAATCTTTCCTGAACAGTTATTAATAAATCTATAACTTCTAAGCATGTACTTATCATTTGCCAGTTTACTTCTAACAAGGCTTAATTTCTCTCTCGTTTCCTCACGAGCGTATCCGGCATGCGTCATTTGATTTGCGTAGTATTCATCTTCGTCTCTTAAGATAGCTTCAAAAAGATTTGCAATTTCACCAATCACATCGCTCACGGTTTGTTCATTCATGTCAAATAACGATAATGCCTCTGGCCTGATATGAATGTCGACCCGTTGATAACTTACCTCTATACGTGCAATACCCTGCCTGATAAGGCTTCCCAACCGTTCCAACACATTATTGAACAACTCCATAATAAGTCCTCACTTCCAAGTGTTTGTCATTGAAATAATAATGTTATTCGACGTTTTTCCATATTATCCTTCTAAGCAATATTAGCCTATCCTTAATATGCCCTACAATCTGTTTTCTAACAGAAAAGAGATTCACAACTAGAGAGAAGTGTCGCTGATAAGAAGAAGCAGGAGGGATGCTGGGGTAAGAGGGCGTTCGGGATTGATACCAAGAGTGACGTTCCTTTTTTGGATATTCTTAGTTAACGAAAAAGGTGCTCCAAACTCGAAACAGGGCTTTCGAGTTTAGAGCACCGCATAACCCAAACTAAGATGTTTGGGATCAAAGTATCTTACCAGCCCCAGAGGGTCGCGCTCACACGGCGCGAAGCCTTTGCGTGAGTCGTAGCCAAACTCGGCTTTAAACCCGCTTTCAGAGCAGGGCGGAACACAAGGATGTGTTCCGCCGGCCATGACACGGATGTCGCTTTGGTCGAAACACTCACCCGTGTTTCGCCCTGCCTCTTCCATCTAGGGTTTAAAGCCCTAGTTTGGCACGACGAGCGCATGGCTGAGCAAGTGTGACGCGACCCTCCCCTCACCGTTTTAACAGCTCCGCACCCGCAATACCTGGTTTGGTCATCTCATAGGGGTTTAAGATCACATCGAGTTCTTCTTTTGTCAGAATTCCCTTTTCCAATACGATAGCGCAGACTGGTCGACCACATAAGATAGCTTCTTTGGCTACGCTTGATGCTACCTCATATCCCACATGGGGATTGATAGCTGTCACTAAACCAACGCTATTTTCCACCATCGCGCGGCAACGCTCTACATTGGCTGTGATGCCTATGACACAGCGTTCTCGAAAGATACGAGTCACATTGCGCAGGATGTCTAACGATTGTAGTAAATTAAAGACCATCACCGGCTCCATGACATTGAGTTCTAGTTGTCCAGCCCCACAGGCTAAACCAATGGTAAAATCATTCCCTTGAACCTGAAAGGCAACTTGATTGACCACTTCCGCGATCACTGGATTGACTTTTCCAGGCATAATAGAAGAACCTGGTTGCATAGGCGGTAGATTTAGCTCATTTAGTCCCGTCCGTGGACCTGAGGCCATCAAACGCAAATCATTGGCGATTTTGGAAAGATTTACGGCTAACGTTCTTAAGGATCCTGAGACTTCCATGAACGCATCCGTGTTTTGAGTCCCATCAACTAGATCTTCGGCCAGTCGCATGGGTAAGTGAGTCCAGTCACGCAAGTACTCAGTTACTTTTTCAATATATTTGGGATCTGCATTTAATCCTGTGCCCACCGCCGTGGCGCCCATGTTCATGACTTCTAGGGATCGTATCGATTCTTTGATTCGCTTAATATCTCGCCCTAACATGTGAGCATACGCTGCAAACTCCTGGCCTAACCGAATGGGAACGGCATCTTGCAAATGCGTTCTCCCCATTTTTATAATACCGTCAAACTCTTGAGCCTTATCTGCAAAGGACTGGCGTAAACTGTCTAAGGATTCGAGCAAATCAAAGGCCACATTCAGGCAAGCAATCCGGATTGCCGTAGGGAAAACATCGTTGGTGCTTTGAGCCATGTTGACATGAGTGTTGGGATGGACTTTAAAGTACTCACCCTTTTTTCCACCAAGAATCTCAATTGCCCGATTAGCAATGACTTCATTGGCATTCATATTCATGGACGTCCCAGCTCCACCCTGGATTACATCAACCACGAATTGCTCGTGAAACTGACCACTAATCAGTTCCCTAGACGCCTGCACAATTGCTTTTCCTATAGAAGGATTCAAGCTTCCAATATACATATTCGCCTCAGCTGCTGCGCCCTTAACCATACCTAAAGCACGAATTAACTCCCCATGGGGAGGATATCCCGTAATTGGAAAGTTCTCCGTTGCACGGAGTGTTTGTATGCCATAATATACGTCATCCGGGACTTCGTGAACTCCTAACAAATCCTTTTCTTCCCGCATACTACACTCTCCCCCAATAATATTAACTCTGTATATTGTATACATAATATATCAGCTCAAGAGGTCTGTCGAGAATTTATGTTAGAGATTTTCCATTCAGCTGAAGTTATTGTCCGGAACATTATTTACACTGGATTATTATGAATCAAACAAAGCAATTTATGCAGAGCAAGCTACCCGGGGTAGGGTCACCAAAATGTCAAATTATTATTGAATGAACCGAGGATAAATTCCTCGGCTCATTCAATAATGATTTCTGCAACTGATTATATTAATCTTGTCAACGTCAATTTGATAAATTAAACGGTGAACATCTGTAATGCGACGACTCCAATATCCAGATAATTCATGTTTCAATGGTTCAGGCTTACCAATTCCTTCATTCCCATTCCTTTCAATATCTCGTATTAACTCATTGATTTTTTTTAATATTTTCTTATCTTCTGTTTGCCAATACAAGTAATGATTCCATGCAATATCTGAAAATATCTTAATCATCCAGCAGTTCCCGTTTCTTTCCTTTACCACTTTTAAGTTGTCCTATGGATTTAAGGAGTTCATTATAATATTTAGGGTTCCTTCTCACGTAAATATTTTCCAGAAGGTTATTGTATTCAGCCTCCGAAATCATAACCACATTTTCTCCACGTTCGCGAGTAATAATAATAGTCTCAAAATCATTTGTAGCCTTTTCGCAATATTCTTTAAAATTTTGTCTTACAGTCGAATAACTTATTGCTATCATATAATTCACCTCACTTTTATTGTACAGTATATTGTACAATAAGGCAAGGTGTGCTTGTATGTCATCTAAACAAGGTGATTTACTTTTTTCAGGATTTGCGTTTTCCATTCTTTCCAGAGGGTCGCGTCACACGGCGCGATTGCCTTTGCGTGAGTCGTAGCCAAACTCGGCTTTAATCCGCTTTCATAAAGCAGGGCGGAACACAAGGATGTGTTCCGCCGACCATGCGACACGGATGTCGCTTTGGTCGGGAACCCTGCCCGCTTGCATACGGATTAAAGCCCTAGCTTGGCACGACGATCGCATGGCTGAGCAAGTGTGACGCGACCCTCCCGGCCTCTCGCTCTCGTCCTATTGATACTTCCAGATCGTCCAATTGATTGCATCAAGTAGAGCCTGGGCGCTAGCCTTGAGGATATTCTTAGAAACTCCTATGGTCCCCCAAACTTCATGTTCTAGCCGAGTATCAATGATCACTCGCACGATTGCTTCTGTACCTCGCGAACCATCCAGAACCCTCACCTTGTAATTAACAAGTTGACTTTGACCCAAAATCGGGAAGAAACTGACGAGAGCCTGTCTCAATGCCGTATCTAAGGCATTCACCGGCCCGTTCCCCTCCGAGGCAATCTGTACCGTATCTTGACCCACTTTTACCTTAACGACTGCCACTGAGTCTAGTTCTCCTCGCAAAGGGTCACTCCAAACATGATAATCTAAAACTTCAAAGGCAGGTGTGGGAACCTTGCCGAGGATTTTCAGAAGTAACAGATCAAGGCTTCCTTCAGCTGCTTCGAAATGAAACCCGTTATGTTCCAATTCTTTGATTTCGATCATGGCACTCTCAACCCGTGGGTCTTCTTTAGACATGGTGGGTTCAAAGCGACGTAGACGTTCCCATATATTTGCCTTTCCTGCCTGATCAGAAATTAATATTCGTCGTTCATTTCCAACCCCAGCAGGATCCATGTGTTCAAAGGTCCGTTGGTTTTTTAGAATCGCATCTACGTGCATACCTGCTTTATGCGCAAACGCACTGCGGCCCACAAACGGCTGTTTTTCATCAAAAGGGGCATTGGTCAATTCAGCAACGTAGCGAGAAAAGGAGGTGATTTTTAACAATGCCTCCTCAGAAACTACCGAGTAATCCCCAGTGAGCTGTAATAAGGGAATGAGGGTACTTAAATTGGCATTTCCACACCGTTCCCCAAACCCATTCCAAGTCCCCTGAATTTGAGTGACCCCAGATTCCACAGCAATCATTGAATTGGCAACTGCCAGACCTCTATCATTGTGGACATGGATTCCAAGTTCTGGGGGATTAAATTCCTGCATGACAACTCTAACTCCTTTTGCTACTTCAGCCGGCATGCTTCCTCCATTCGTATCACACAAAATAATGGTCTTCGCCCCTCCCTCGAGAGCAGCCGCAATACACTTCAAAGCATAATCCCGATTCTCCTTAAAACCATCAAAAAAATGCTCGGCATCAAAGAAGACTTCCCGTCCTTGTTGAAGCAAGAAAGACACGGACTCTCGTATCAAGCGAAGGTTTTCTTCCAATGTTGCCCGTAAAACATCCCTAACATGCAGATCCCAGGACTTCCCGAAGATCGTAATCGTCTTCGCTCCTGATGCCAAGAGATTTAACAGAATATCGCTTTGCTCCGGAGACTCCTTGACTTTGCAGGTACTGCCAAAAGCAACAATGCGAGTCAAAGGGGAATGCAAGTCGCGAGCTTGTTGGAAAAATTCCTGATCCAATGGGTTAGCACCCGGCCAGCCCGCCTCTACATAGAGACTACCCATTTCCGCAATCTTCTTAACGTAACTTACCTTATCTTGCGTTGAAAAATGGATCCCTTCCCCTTGAGCTCCATCTCGCAACGTTGTATCGTACACAGTGATTTTTTTTCCTTGGTTCTGATTCAATATTCTCCCCCTCTTCTTTCAACACAGCCTATGCCATCCAATAGCAAAAGCTTCCAGCTGAAGTGCGTTTTGTACTAATAAGAGCCTGATGGCGATGTTCCAAGAACTTGCCACGGGCTATTTTCCCACTTAGTGTAGTTGGCACCTACCAACTTGTAGCGCTTTGTCCTGACCCTTCCAGCGGAAATCTAAATACAATTCTTATTGTGCTATTATACGACAGGTTCCTATTACTGTACAACAGGTCAACATTTTTTAACAATAAAACTTACCCGCGTAATGTTCCGAATCAGCGTAAAAAGCCCTATGGCAGTTCCTCCCCAAGAACTGCCACAGGGCTCTTTTTTCCACACGGTGCATGCAAGTCACGAACCGTCCCCAACTTGCTCTCGTCTTGCATTCGTCTTGCACGACTCGCTACCATCGTCCCTGACATGCAGAGGGTCGCAATCACACGGCGCGAAGCCTTTGCATGAGTCGTAGCCAAACTCGGCTTTAAACCCGCTTTCATAGCAGGGCGGAACACAAGGATGTGTTCCGCCGGCCATGCGACAGGGACGTCGCTTTGGCCGGGTACCCTGCCTTCCATCAGGGCTTAAAGCCCTAGTTTGGCACGACGATCGCATGGCTGAGCAAGTGTGACGCGACCCTCCCCAGATGCAAATCAAGAACCGCCCCCAACTTGAATAGCTCGCTACCATCGTCCCTGACGTCCCTGACATGCAGAGGGTCGCGATCACACGGCGCGAACGCCTTTGCGTGAGTCGTAGCCAAACTCGGCTTTAAGCCGCTTTCATAGCAGGGCGGAACACAAGGATGTGTTCCGCCGGCCATGCGACAGGGACGTCGCTTTGGCCGGGTACCCTGCCTTCCATCAGGGCTTAAAGCCCTAGTTTGGCACGACGATCGCATGGCTGAGCAAGTGTGACGCGACCCTCCCCAGAACCGTCCCCAACTTGCGTGCTTAATAGCACTTTTGTCCACAGACATTAAAAGTCAACACTTCGAGGTTTACCGCTAAATCAACGTTCCGGAGCTCAATCTCCGGCGGTACATTCAAAACGACCGGGGCAAAATTCAGGATGGCTTCCACTCCGGCTCTAATCAATTGATCAACAATTTCTTGTGCGACAGCTGCCGGAACAGCTACTATACCGATCTGTGTTTGGTTTAGTTTCACGATATCTTCTAGTTGCTCGATGGGCAGAACTTCCACGTTACCGATCATGGTTCCTACTTTTTTCGGATCCGCGTCAAATATACTGGTAATGACAAAACCTCGTTCTTTAAAACCTTTATAGGAACTTAAAGCCAAGCCTAAGTTTCCTACTCCGACAAGGGTAACGCTCCAATTAACACCTAATCCTAGGATCCTCAGAATATGTTGACGGAGATCTTTGACATTGTACCCGACACCCCTAGTCCCAAACTCCCCAAAGTAGGCCAAGTCCTTTCGCACTTGAGCAGGACTAACGCCAACTCCATCAGCAATTTCTCCCGAGGAGGTGGTGACAATTCCTTTTCGATCAACTTCAGTCAAATGACGCGAGTATACTGAAAGTCGAATAATGGTTGCCTCTGGAATTTTTAGCGTCTTCAATTGGATCCCTCATTTCTTTGCTGGAATTTGCTAGCTAAGATGATATGCTAATTATAGCACTATCGATTAAAAACGCAATTTAATCCTAGCTCTAATTTCCAAAAACTTAAAATATGGAATATGATTTATATTTATTATTTACCAGATAGTAGGTTTATAACCCTCTGTGACTCATAAAATAACGATAATCCTAAAGCTTTTTGCTCTTCTGGAGTCGTTTTTGTGCGTAGTAAATTATAATATTGATGAAGTTCTTCCAAATCTTTAGGAGGATGATTATCTGCTTGGGCATTCCATAATTGATGTTCCTTCGCGAGTGCTTCGGCCATCATGCCCCCCTTGAGTATAATGTTAACGTTTGTTAACATTTCTACTGTTAGCTGTGCACCCTTCCCAGCGACTCGGAAGGATCGTTCAGGAAGGGTAATTTGTTTAGGAACGGTGTAAATTCCTTTTTCTGCCAATAATGTTCGTAACCCTTTTAATTCACTTGTTGAATGCCCCAAGCCAATGCCAACCACCCAAGGATTGGAGCTGATTACTTCGGCTTTAAACCCTAGCATTTTGATTTGCTCTTTACTCATTTGCGCATTGGATTCATTTTGAAAGACGCCAACTTGACAAGTCCAGAACGTCACTTCAGGTAGAACCAGAACGGTATTATTGTCGGGATTAGTGCCTCTTTGACTAGTTTGGGCCCCCCGGCTTTGACCCACTAGCTCTATGTAAATTTTCCCGATTCCCCAAGTCAGTAAACCTAATGCCATCATCCCTAAAATTAAAACAACGACTACTCGAATCTGCTCCATGACTTTCATGTCCATTCCCCTTCCGTGTTGTTCTGGACAAACTTCTCTACACGGAAGATATGTTAAGAATTGCAGAAATAGACCGAGAAGACTATAGTCGAAAGACCTTGATCAGACGACCAAGGTCCAAGGAAATTAGCAGCCATTATACAATGATTTTTGACAAGCCAAAGTAAAAAAGCGCTGCGAGTATAGAAGTTGTAGGAATAGTCACAAGCCAGGCAACAAGCATTTGTTGGGCCACTCCCCAGCGCACTGCGGAAACCCGCTTGGCGCTCCCGACCCCCATGATCGAACCCGAAACGACATGGGTGGTGGAAACGGGGAGATGGAGACCTGGAAGGGCAGTCGCTGTCCAGATTACGAGGGATGAGGTTAAATCTGCGGCAAAACCATTGATGGGCTCCAACTTGAAGATCTTCCCTCCCATGGTGCGGATAATCTTCCACCCCCCCGCAGCGGTTCCAGCAGCCATCGCCACAGCGCAGGCAACTTTTACCCATATTTGCGGTGCAAGATCGGTCTGTGATTGTAAGCCCGCTGCAACAAGAGCCATGGTGATGATCCCCATGGATTTCTGAGCATCATTGGAGCCGTGGTTAAAGGCCAATAAGCCCGCAGAGATGATTTGCATCTTCTTGAACCCATGATTGAGTCGCGACGGCGAAAAATTGCCGAAAGAAAAAGCTAATACCTTCATAATAATAAACCCTAGCGCCATTCCTATAATAGGGGAAAGAATCAGTGCTGCAAGGATCTTACCTAAACCTTGCCAGTGTAAAACGCTAAATCCAACTTTTGCAACAGCTGCTCCAACCATTCCACCAATTAGGGCATGTGAGGAACTACTCGGAATCCCCACGTACCAGGTGAGAATGTTCCAGACGATTGCACTAAGCAAAGCAGCAATTACGACCTCTTGGGTCGCAAATTTCGGCGAAACAATGTCTTTAGCGATCGTTTGGGCAACTCCGGTACTATAGAGAGCACCAAAAAGATTTAAGACGGCTGCCAGAATCACCGCCCGTTTGGGGCTCAAGGCCCGAGTCGAAACACTGGTGGCAATCGCATTAGCCGTATCATGGAAGCCGTTGATGTAATCGAACGCTAAAGCTAAAAACACCACAATGACTAACAGCACACCCAGACTAGTCATATTTCAAGACCACACTTTTAAGCAGATCGGCAATAGCTTCACAATGATCTAAGGTTGATTCTATATGTTCCAAAATCTCTTTCCATTTAATGATTTCTATGGGGTCTTTCTCATGTTCGAACAGTCGGGCCACTTCAGAACGGTAGAGTTTATCTCCTGCACTCTCTAGGTGATAAATCTCTTCTGCCGCCGCCAAGATCATCGATTTCTTGTAATGTAAATTTCCTAAACAAGAAAAAGCTGTCTGAATTTGTTCTGCTGCTAATGTCACTAGATGAACAAGTTCTTGCGCTCCTAGTGAGGGTTTGCTGGTTCGATAAAGAAGCATGCGCTCCACAGTACCTTCCGCATAATCGACGATATCATCAAGGACTTGGGCAAGTTTATAAATGTCTTCACGATCTAAGGGTGTGATAAACGTACAATTTAATCGTTCCAAGATTTGATTCGTTACACTGTCAGCTTCGTTTTCGAACCGATGCATTTGAGCAGCATCTTCAGCAGATACACTGTCTTGCTGCATGATTCCATAGAGTCTTTTAAGTGATTTAGAAATAATCTCGGTACTTTCCGAAAAGAGTTGATAAAATTTGTCTTCTTTTGGTGTTAACTTAAACATACTATATCCCCCAACCCTAAACTTACTCTGATTTTCACGGATCGTAACCTCTCATTGAAACAGATTCAGCAACATTATCTAGTCCACAGAGTATTATATCAAATCTTGGACGAGTTGTGTTATTTTTTTCGTTTCTGTCGATCAATGGAGGAATTACTAATCCTGCTTTAAATCATCGATTAGGGCTTGGCGTGCCTCTGCCAGCATGTAGATTGAACCAGTAACACAGAGCATGTCGTTTTCTCCAAGACGCTTAAGAGCAAAAACCACGGCTTCCTTGGGATTTTCGATACAGGTTACCGGACGACCATGCTGTTCAGCCAATTTTCCAAGAGCCCTCCAGTCCCCTGCTCGCGGTGAATCGGGACGGGTGATAATGATTTCATCCGCCAAAGGCACGAGCATATCCACGACCTTTTCCCGTTCCTTATCCGCCAGCATCCCCAAACAAAGTATGAGCTTGTTACGTTTATAGAGTGGGAGTGCCTGAGCTAATGCCTTAGCTCCATCGACATTATGCGCTCCATCCAATAGGATCTTAGGGTTCAGGGAAAGTAGTTCTAAACGCCCGAACCACTCTACGTCACGCAATCCAGCATAGATCGCTTCTCTAGGTATTCTCACATCATATTGACTTTGCAACACTTCACAGACGGTGATTGCTGTTGCTGCGTTGCGGAGTTGGTGGAGTCCCATTAAATGTAGGCGCAACTTCAAGTAGGTTGAGTGTAAGCCTATGAGGTCAAATTCCTGTTCCAGTTCTCCACTCCATTTGCTTTCCCAGCGGACATCTTCCCCCACTAACCACAAGGGAACACCCATAGCCTTAGCTTGTTCACGCAATACTTCGATCACGTCTAAGTTTTCAGAGGCTGTCACTACCACTGACTGGGGTTTAATAATACCTGCTTTTACCTTGGCGATGGAAACTACATCAGAACCTAAATAGTCCATGTGATCCATTCCAACATTAGTGATGACCGAAACTAGAGGGCTAACCACATTGGTCGAATCGATGGCTCCACCTAACCCCACTTCTATAACAGCATAATCGACGCTTTCCTCCGCGAAATAGAGGAACGCGAGCGCAGTGCTTACCTCAAACTCGGTCGGATGCTCATAACCTTCCGCAACCATAGCTTCTAAATGTGGGCGCACGCGCGTAATCACCTGGATGACCTTTTCTTTGGGGATCATTTGCCCGTTGATGACCATTCGTTCCCGATAATCGTGCATATGAGGCGAGGTAAAGACTCCGACCTTGTACCCCGCTTCCCGTAAGATACGAGCAATCATGACCGTTGTCGAACCCTTGCCGTTCGTACCTCCTACATGGACTACGCGCAGAACTCTTTCCGGATTTCCCAATCGTTTAAGAAGTTCTTGAATACGCCCCAGCCCAAAATTTATTCCGAACGTCGTCAGGTTAGCGAGGTATTGTAAGCTCTCAGAATATTCCTTTTCAAGATCCTTTTCGGACATTCCCTTTCCTCCTGCCGATTTACGTATACATGTTCATGATTCAAAAACCAAGACTCAAGACTTAAAAATCTAGGACAAGATTCAAGAACCAAGGACAAGAATCAGTGTCACAAGCTACAAGTCTAGTGTAGTTCAATTTCAAGGCGGTAAACTGCATGACCATCCTTCAAATACCTTACTTTAACTCTTTTAAGCGTTCTTCTAAAGCCACTTTGCGGGCTAAGAGGCCTTCTAGTCTCTCTCTCTCTTTGGCCACGACTGCTGCAGGTGCTTTGTTGGTGAATCCCGGATTATTTAGTTTTAGGTCTAGACTTTGAATATCTAGGCTGGCTGCAATAATTTCTTTTTCGATCCGAGTTATTTCTTTATCAAAATCCATCAATCCTTTTAAGGGCAGATAAATCTCTACACCCTCAAGAACGGCACTGGCTGCTTGAGCAGGCTTCTCTGCCAACCTTTCAAAGATGTCTACGCTCGCCCCTCCAGCCAATTTCAGGATATCTGGCTTCCCGTTTTCGAGCACCTTACGTTGAACTCCATCTGGGGCAAGGATCAGGATTTCGACCTTTTGTCCAGGTGAAACTTTCATCTCGGCGCGAATATTGCGGATTGCTTTGATGGTATCCATGAGCAGAGTCATATTACTCTCGGCTTCAGCGTCCTTATACTGTGGTACTTGTGGCCAGGACTGCACCATGATGCTACCCTCCCCCTCTTTCGGGAGGTTCTGCCAGATCTCTTCCGTGAGAAACGGCATGTAGGGATGCAACAGCCGCAGGGTTCCTTCGAGGACTTCAAGCAGGACGGATTGGGCAGTATGCCGAGCTACAGCATCTTCTTTGTTGTAAAGGCGTGGCTTAGTCAGCTCAATATACCAATCACAGAACTCACTCCAGATAAACTCAAAGAGTAATCGTCCACCTTCTCCGAGATCAAAGTTTTCTAGAGCTTCTGTCCCCTTCTCTACGATAGAGGCATAGCGGGAGAGGATCCAGCGATCCACTAGCGTTAGTTCTCCACGAGGACCTGGCTCGTAGTCTTCTAAATTCATGATTACATACCTTGAAGCGTTCCAAATCTTATTGGAGAAATTCCGGGTTGCTTCTAGCCGTTCAGGATGAAAACGGAGATCATTGCCTGGGGTATTCCCTGTGATTAACATAAAGCGCAAGGTGTCTGCTCCGTACTGCTCAATCACTTCGATCGGGTCCACACCGTTGCCCAATGATTTACTCATTTTTCGCCCTTGGGCATCCAAGACCAGCCCGTGAATCATGACTTTCGGGAAGGGCACTTCCTTCATAGACTCCAAGGACATAAATATCATGCGGGCAACCCAAAAGAAAATGATATCCCTGCCGGTCACTAAGACGGAGGTCGGGTAAAACTGTTTCAACTCAGCTGTTTTCTCCGGCCAACCCAAGGTGGAAAAAGGCCAAAGACCCGAGGAAAACCAGGTATCTAAAACATCGGGATCTTGCTTCAGGTTCTTTACTCCACAGCTCGGGCAGCTCAACGGATCCTCGCCGGCACAGATCTCCTTACCGCAGGCTTCGCAATACCAAACCGGAATGCGGTGTCCCCACCATAGTTGACGAGAAATACACCAATCCCGGATATTTTCCATCCAACCCAGATAAATCTTGTCAAATCGATCCGGTACAAATTCTAAACGTCCATCCCGAACAACATCTATGGCAGGCTCGGCAAGAGGGGCCATTTTTACGAACCACTGTCGACTCACCATCGGCTCGATCACGCTGGAGCAACGATAGCATTCCCCTACCGCATGGGCATGAGCATCGATTTTGACGAGAGCCCCTGCCGCTTTTAAATCTTCCACGACCGCTTTACGCGCTTCGAAACGATCCATCCCTTGATAGCGACCCGCATTTTCATTCATCTTGGCTTCTTTATCTAAGACCATGATCTGAGGCAATTGATGACGAAGCCCCATTTCAAAGTCATTCGGGTCGTGGGCGGGAGTGATCTTAACAGCACCCGTCCCGAATTCTCGATCGACATAGTCATCCGCTATAATAGGGATTTCCCGATCCATCAGAGGCAGAATCAAGGTTTTGCCTATTAAATGCGCATATCGCTTGTCCTCAGGATGAACCGCCACGGCAGTATCTCCGAGCATAGTTTCCGGTCGAGTCGTTGCCACAACCAGCGCTTCTTGACTGTCTTTGACTGGGTATCTTAGGTGATAAAGATTCCCGTCTCGATCATGGTGCTCTACTTCAATATCCGAAATCGTGGTATGGCATTTCGGACACCAGTTGATAATATAATTTCCGCGATAAATCAGACCTTTTTGATAGAGGTCAACGAAGGCTTCCCGAACTGCCTTAGAACACCCTTCATCCATGGTAAAGCGCTCACGTTCCCAATCACAAGAAGCACCCAGTCTGCGCAACTGCTGAGTAATTCGCCCACCGTATTGCCGTTTCCACTCCCAAACCCGTTCTAAGAACTTCTCTCTCCCCAGTTCCTGTCGACTTGTCCCTTCCTCAGCCAACTGCGCCTCTACTTTAGCTTGAGTCGCAATTCCGGCATGATCCGTTCCAGGTACCCAGAGCGTATTGTAGCCCTGCATCCGCTTAAAGCGCGTTAAGATATCTTGAATTGTACTGTCCATGGCATGCCCAAGATGAAGGGCCCCTGTCACGTTGGGCGGCGGCATCACAATACTAAACGCTGGTTTATCCTTTTGCACCTCTTGATGAAAAAAGCCATTTTCCTCCCAATACTGATACCATTTCCCCTCAACTAAGCTCGAATCGTAAGTTTTAGCCATTTCGATGGTTTCTGTTTTATCCGATATTTCTTCCATTATATTTCGTAACTCCTTCCATCTATAACAAACTATTTAACGGGACTTGTCCATGGATGGACTGATGTCGCGGTGCCATGGATGGCAAGGAGCGACGCACATGCAGAAAGCCCAGAAGTTTTGCGGTTTAGCCTGAGCGACAAGCGAATAGCAATGGATCACGATAGTCTCCAGTACGATAGTCTCCAGTGGAGAGTATCGCCGAAAGCGCATGGCCCTTAACGAATACTATGGCGCTGAAGGATAGAGTATCGCCGAAGCCGCGATCCCAAAAGGAATACCTACCGGCGTAGGATGTGCGAGTGGGCTAAGACACTTCCTCCCAATCAAAAAAAGCCTTTAATCCTGGTAAAGGACGAAAAGCTTCCGTGGTACCACCTTTATTCTGAGCGACACAGGGTCTCCTCAGCACTTATCATGCGCTAACGGGGATTTTCCGTCAGAGAGTACTTTATTCCCCCCTGCCCCTCCTGTACGACCTTAGCGCTCTCCGAAAAGGCCTCCCAGCTTAAGCCTTTCTCTCTGAACGGTTTATCACGCTATTCCTTACATTCTTAGGGTTTATCTCGAAATATTCATTTTTTATATTATACTCGGCATGATAAATATTGTCAAAATCTTAAAGCTTTCGAACTTATTATTTCTTCTCTACATACTCAAATTGGCCTAAGCAGTTCCAATAGCCATATTTTCCCACGCCAGTCCAAAGGCTATACGCTGACACAGCACAACATACATCAAGAGCCCTACCATGGTAACTATGAACTACCATGCCAGTAAGCGAGAGTAGAACGGAAGTCTATGTACCTAAGAACCCGCCGACTTTAGTCACGCGGAGTATCAGTCTTGCCGAGTATCTGCACGTCTTACGCCGGTTACTTTAGCGGTCCATTCATCCACTGCGACAAGATCGTTAGGACCAAGCTCCGACAAAGCAGTTTTCCCTAAGGCGCGTATTCCCTCTTCCATTTCTAAGACCATTGATTTTAAGACATTGGCTACACTTTTACTGGCCAAAGAAATATCCAGTCGTTGTTTATAGGGGGAATCGTAATACACCAATTGGGTTAACGGTTCCCAGGGGAGAATTTTATGGATTTGGTTATGGATTAATCCGAACAGAGGAACAGTTCCTAGATAGATCGCATCTGCCCCCAACGCTATAGCTTTTAAACATTGCCCTGGTGTAGCATATCCTCCCCCGACCACCAAGCTCACTTCTTTACGGGCTCCCTGTTCGCGCAAAAAACGTTCTGCGCGCACTAAGGCTAAGAGACTTGGGATTCCCAAATCATCGCAGATCAGGGGTGTTGCCCCAGACGAACCACCTTGACACCCATCGAGCACAATGACATCAAAGTCAGCCTCCAAACAAACGGCTAAGTCCCGCTCTAAACCGCCTGTGGCCATAATTTTGATAGCAATAGGCTTCCCAGCTGCTTCGGAACGCAAATCCGCAACATACTTTGGCCAATCCCAAGGAGAATTAATTCCTGGGATGACTGCAGTTGACACGACGGATTCCACAGGGGATATGCCCATGAGTTTTTGTGCTTTTCCCTTTATAGAATTAGGTTCATGTGCTCGGGAACCTACACTTGACCCTTGTCCCATCTGTACTTCCAGCATATCCGCAGCAGCAATCCCTTGAGGACTATGCCCCCAAGTGCTCCGACTAATTTGCCAGATGAATTTGTCGGCTTCATCCCGTTCGCTTTGAAGAAAGGGACCCTCACCAGAATTGGTAGCGGTTCCGAGTTGTTTTGCTGCCCTAGCTAAGGCACGTTTAGCTTCTTCGCTCAGCCCGACCCCATACCCCATGCCCGAGATCATTAACGGAATATCGATCTGGAGAGGCTTTTCTGCCTTCGACCCGAGGGTTACCTTCATGTCTATCGGAATGCTGGCATCTTTAGGAAGACGCGCCATTTGAGCAGCGACGAACATTAGGGTATCATAATGGGGCAGTGGTTTTGGGGAGCCTAGAGGGCGATGGATTTGTTTCCCTTCTTCAGCACGTAAACTGATTTCTAGAATAGTTTGGAGTGAAGTACGACGTACAGCACTCCACAATTCCGCCAGGTTTTCATGATACTTATCTTTAAGAAGCCTTTCAATCACTAAACCAAAAAGCCGTTGTACGATTGTTCGGAACAAACGTTTACCGACAAGATAAAATACCAACAAAAGTATGATTCCTGCAATGAGTGTCCCCAAAACAGAAAGCGCAACTATGAGTAGGGCGGTCGTAAACAACAAGATAATCCCCCATCTTCGACTTACGCATTTTTCAATGCACAATCTTAATAGGCGTAGTCTACGCTGCTTAGCCAATAATATACAAAAAAAAGACGTGCTCATTGAAGGTTTTAAAATGAGGTTCCTCTTCTTTATATATTCAAGGATCAAATTAGAGTAAGTTCATCTAACGAAGGTGGTGGTATACTCCATCTCGCGGCGCGATATATTCATCAGTTGCTTTGCGCCTTCGCTATAAGGCTCGCTGGAAACCAATACCGAAAGCTCGATGTTCAACTTCTTAAGTTGAACGAGTTCGCTTGAGGCTAAGATTACTTGGAATGTTTATTACTTATATCTTCCTTTTTTGTTATAAAAAAGCGGAATGCCTTGAAAAGGATTCTTGACAGCACCGAGAAAATTCAGCTAATGGTTACCGATGTAAATGCAGCTGAAGCTGCACTATAAGCACTACGCTAGCCGTGCGCGCAATATGGGGGTACTTGACTTGCTTGCAAGTCAAAGTACCTCCCCTTCTTCCTTTAAAAACATCACTCTTACACACAAAATTTCACCTATATTTCACCTAGGCCTGACCCCATCCCCCCCTCTGTCACACAATTCCACCCTTCAGACGGCGCACATGAAATATGCCGTCCCCCAGACGTTCCATTCCCCGTCTGTTCTCCGTTCTCCGACCCAAGCCAAGGACGCAGTGTGACACGAGGGCGACGTCTTTGCGAAAGCAGAAAAGCAAACTTCCGTGTAAGCGACCCCAGATACGGGGCTGAGCACAGGACGTGCGAAGCCGCCAACTGAGCCAGGGATGGCGAATTTGGCGGGGACCCCGCTCCTCATATAGGAGCTTACACGGTTAGTTTGCTCTGCGTCGCAAGCACCGAGCGCTGTGTCACACAAGTCCTCCCCATTTTCCTCGGAAAACTATCTCTGCCATCGCCTTCCTAGGACGCGGGCGTCGTTCCTCAGCAGCATATCCTAAAGGAGTCATCGCTACTACTCGAACATTTCCAGGAACATTCAAAGCCTCCCTTGCTTTCTCCTCACTAAACAGACCCTGCCAGCAGGTCCCTAACCCTTGATCTGTTGCAGCTAACACCAAATGTTCCATGGCAAGTCCTGCATCTAACATCATAAAGTCCTTGCCTTCCCATACTTCTGATTCACTAGGGACTGCACATAGAACAATGACCATAGGAGCTCCCATCAAAGCCTTCCGTCCAGGATTACTCTCACTCATACATTCAGCTAAAGCCTTACGCCCTGCTGTATCTTCGACCAAAACAAATCGCCAGCACTGTAGATTTTTCCAAGACGGAGCTAACCGGGCTGATTCTAAAATATACTCCAATTTTTCCTGTTCGATGGGTTTATCCAGATAGGTGCGCAAACTCCGCCGAGCTTGAGCTAATTCAAGAAAATTCATTCTCAGTCCTCCAATTTCCTTTGCCTTTTTCGTATTATGTTCTTACTTATTAGTATTATTCTCTCAGCTAGTTCTTTTTCCTGCTTTCGTTAACGTATCACTATGAATAATCCTATTGCTCCCACCACGGTCTCGAATCTCTATTTTTCTCCGAAGTAACTTTTCCCGTAACTACTTTTCTCGCGTTTACCTTTTCCGTACCCGCTTTATCCTTATCCTCTCCCCCTCTCGCCCAATCAGCGAGATCATTATCTAGCGGCTCTGATTCCCAAATCTGCGAAATTCCAGAATTTTTTGGGCTTGAGAATTTTGATTTTTTATTTTTATTCTCCCTGTCCCAAGGCCATTCTATATCTGAACCTTCATCAGGATTCCTCTTAGCCCCTTGATTCTCTGCGAAATCGTCCTTTGATATAGGCTCCGTCTCCCAATCGAACTTACTGCTGAAGTGGTCATCTATACCACAACTCGCATAGGAGGGAGTAAAAAATGTATGACTCTTTCCTGCGTTCCAGGAACTCTCGACTTCCCGCTTCCTGCCTGCTCCGAACGCCCCAGCTACTAAACCAATCAAGGCACCCTCGACCAGAACTTGTATGAAGCCCCACCCCTGAATGGGAAGGAATAGAGCCAGCAATAGAGTCCCCACTGTAACATAGCCAGCTCCAGTGACCCCGCCCATTAACCAGACACCGCTTTCTTTTGCTGTTCTGTACCCCCCCACTAAACAACTTGCCAGAAGCCCAATATCCAATAACCTAGAGGTACTCAGGCCTCCTAGACCTATGGCGCCCCATATAACACCAGCAAAAAGGGTCAAAACTGTAACTAGCAAAGCCGTTGTGATTCCCCTCAAAATAAAAAGACCCATCTCCCGCCCCCCTTTTATATACTTATTATCGATAAGATTTCTACATAGTTATCCTAATACCATTACTACGTCGAACTTGTCCAATATATTCCAACTTTAATCCATTATTACCCATTATCATGTCTTCCCCTTTGCGAATATAGTGTGCTATGTCATATGAAAAAGGAGGAGTCGTGATGGATTATGCACGATATACTGTACATGCAGGGGATACCATTTATAAAATTGCCAAGGCCTACAATGTCGAAATGGCTGAGATAATCCAACTTAATCATTTAAAACATCCTGATCGCATATATGCTGGCCAAGTTTTACTTCTCCCCGTCCAGGAATTCCGTGAACCTGCTACCCCCATGCAGATTCCCGAACCTACCTTTACATACGCCACGTGGCTCTACGAGGCTTATGCTGGTAAGGATTCCGAATTAACCGCGATCACAACCTACCTATATCAAGCCGTGCTTCTGGACCACCCAGATTTCGATGCCTTGTTACGCCCCATTGCTTATGACGAAATGCGACATCTCGAAAAATTAGCTCTTGCCTTACGTCATCTGGGGGTTGACCCGAAATACGGAGCATTAAGTAGTGGGCACTGGGTTGAATGGCGAGCGAATTTTGTCAACTATACCAGCGACCTTTGCGCTCTGCTAGACTCTAACATTGCAGACGAGGCCAGAGACCATCAGGAATATCTTGAACTCGCGCAAAAAATACCCATTCCAGAAATTCAGTGTATTCTTATGGAAATGGCCGCTGATGAAGAACGTCACTACCATTTATTCTGTCAAGCGAAGCAACAATATTGCGGCGAATTTGCCCCGTGTCCGCCACCAACGCCATGTTCTCCTCCACCAATCTACACTCCGATCATAGGCCAAGAACCTATGCCAGAGGCACAATTGCCTATGATAGATCTTCCAGGACCGCATCAGGGAGGAAGAGGTTAATAAATCCCTCTGTTCAGTTGGCATTTGTTTCTGTATACTAGAAATTGCGTAATCACTGTGCCAAAATGCATTTAAGCTCAGAAAGGCCGTTGCGTAACCTGCGCAACGGCCTTTCTGAGCTTAGTCAGACTCCCATGCCGCTAAGCGGCACTACTGATGAATGTCATAGTTATTTACAGGGCAGACCCCCATGACGCTTCACAGCATCATCAGATGATGAAAATGTATTTCAGCGTAGAAAGTATAACTTGATATTAAATACTTAAGATTGATAAAGAAGAGGAGTAATTGGATTGAAGTTGAGTAAAAGCCAATGGGCTGATTTTTCCTTACTTTTGGTTACCCTAGTTTGGGGTTCAACGTTTGTCATCGTTAAATGGGCAATCGAGGACCTTCCCCCGTTTCCTTTTCTAGCGATTCGCTTTGCTCTGGCATTTATTAGCTTACTTCCGTTTCTCTGGATACAGAAGGCCCATATCTCCAAAGGCACTGTGCTAAAAGGTGCCGCCTTAGGGGTTTTTCTGTTCTCCGGATACGCTTGGCAAACGGTGGGTCTGCAATACACCACGGCCTCCAACGCCGGGTTTATCACTGGACTTTCTGTCGTTTTTGTCCCAGCCTTAGTTACTCTGACAACACGGAAACTTCCAAGCCCCAGCCTAATCCTCGGTATAGTCTGTGCCTTAGTCGGTCTAGCCTTTCTCTCCCTAGGTGATCGCTTTCAGCTTAATAAGGGTGACCTCATGATCCTTGCCTGTGCGGTAAGCTTTGCCTTACATATTTTCTTAGTAGGGCGTTATGCCCCTGAGACAAATGCGACAGTTTTAGCCAGCGTGCAGATTCTTACCGTCAGCATTTTAAGCGGATTTTTCTCCTTTCTATTGCCCCAGCCTTCCATATCCTTTAGCTCAACGGTATGGATAGCCTTATTAGTTACCGCCATTCCGGCAACTTCACTCGCCTTCTTTGTGCAGACTAAAATGCAACAATTCACCACACCGACCCATACCGCACTCATCTTTTCCATGGAACCGGTATTCGCTGCCATCTCTGCGTTTTTCTTTGCTGGAGAAATGTTAACCCAAAGAGGGCTCTTTGGGGCTGGATTGGTCTTAGCAGGTATGCTCATCGCAGAATTTACGGGATCGAAAAACGAACCACCGTCAAAATGAAAAAAAGGTAAAAGACTCCTCCAATTAAGAGAGTAGTAGGTAAAATCACCCCTTTGTAGCGAAGTGAAAGGTAAGGAATCAACGCTGCTCCCAAAGCAAGCAGCGCACTCCAGAGTGCCAAGGTATCAAGTTTCCAAGGCGTAAGAGCAATTCCGATAGCCGGTATCACAGAACTTTGAAACACCATGGCTCCACTTAGATTACCCATAGCTAACGTATCTTTACCCCGCCGGATCCAAAGGACGCTATTAAATTTTTCCGGTAACTCGGTTGCTATTGGAGTAATTATTAAAGCTAGCACAAAGACTGGAATTCCAACGGCTACAGCGATGGGTTGTATAGCATCGACAAAACGATCCGCCCCAAATACGATCGCCACTAATGACAAGAAGATTTGTACCAAAATCATGGTCATCGATGGTTGAGGATTGTGTCTGGACACATATAAGGGTGCTAACTTTTCATGTTGGCAATCATCCTTGCAATCGCGCACTGTTTGGTATACATAAATTCCATAAGCTGCAACTAACATTAAAGCAGAACCATTCTTAAGTGTTTGAGAGGGTAAAAAGGAAGCTAGAATGGCCATTGAATAGACGATCAGGAAAAATTTTAGATCATGGCTTACAACCTTAGCATCAATACGCAGAGGGAGATTCCTGCGCCGGAATATAAGCGCTGAAATTCCAGTGATAAAGAAAGCCACTGTCGCAAGCATAAAAGGCGCACCAAGAATCGCTCCTATCCCAATTTCTTCACCCTCCGGCCCCACCCTTCCCCCTAAAAAAGCCATAATCGGAACCATGGTCTCGGGCAAGGCAGTCCCAACCGCTGCGAAAATACTCCCCACCGCTCCAGCCCCAAGCTTGAGCCTTTGCCCTAACCACTCAATCCCATTAGTGAAGGCTTCAGCCCCAATCAAAATAATTCCCAGACTTATAATTAAAAACCCGACATCTCTCAACTATTACCCTCCCTTCTTCTTGCTCACTCCCCGAGGGTTCTAATAAGCTCCAATAATTCTCACTCTATAACTATACGAGAGTGAGGTTTTTTTATGATAAAACAATTAGCTTAAGAGTCTTCTTCGTGTACTTTTTAATATGAACACAAAAAAGCCGGAGTCCATTATTCGGATTAAATGGATCTCAGGCTATTTCTTTATGCCTGGCAAACAATGCATCCCCTTGATTGTCGCGATATGTTGATATGCTTAACAAATAGTGCTAAACTGTATATACAACTGAACTGTGAAAGGTGGTGGAAATCGAATGGCTATTGTTCAACAAATTCAAAAAAGGATGATCGTCAGCCTAGCCCAAATTGCTAAGAACCTTAATTTACATGAGGGGGACCATGTCATAATTGAGGAGAAAGACGGCGGAATTTTCTTAAGACCAGTTGACTGGGTAGATAAGAATCAAAAATACTTTTGGACTAAAGTGTGGCAAGAAAAAATGAACCTAAGCCAAGAAGCCCTGGAAAAGGGCGAGTATAAAACATTTAGCAACATGGAGGAGGCTATTAAAGATCTGGAGGAGCTTGCCCATGCCAATAATAATAAGAACCAACCCATTTGATGCAGACTTTCTCTTGCTATCGCAAAAGGAGCAAAAACAGGTTTTAAAGGCACTCCGCTTCCTTGCCGATAACCCAAGGCATCCATCTTTGCAAACTCATAAGATCGAAGACACCGACTTTATTGAAGCTTATGCGAATATGGATATTCGAATCATCTTTGAACGGACAAGTGATACTATTGTTTTGCGTGCGGTAGGACATCATGACATCCTAAAAAGCCTCTAACCACTTAATAAGTCAATTGCACGACAAGTACGTAAAAAACCGGAGTCCACACTAATGGATCTCCGGTTATATCATTAACCCGGGCTAGACGGTGCACATTAAAATGTGCCGTCTCCCCATCATTCGTTCTACGTTCTACGTTCTTCGTTCTTCGTTCCCCGACCCAAGCCAGGGACGCAGTGTGACACGAGCGCGACGTCTTTACGTAAGCAGAAAAGCAAACTTCCGTTCAAGCGACCGACCCCAGAAACGGGACAGTGCACAAGGTCCCTTCTCGCCATCCTTGGCTACAGGGACACTCGGCCATCCTTGGCCAGCGGATGTGCACTGCCGCCAACCGAGCCCGAAGACACTGTCTTCGCACGAATTAGGCCTTCTTGCAGGACGGCGAGTTTGGTACGATAGTCTCCAGTGGAGATTATCGCCGTAGGCGGGTTCTTTTATATAATACTATCGCCGAAGGATGTATCCCGCTCCCCAGAGTAGGCGCTTGAACGGTTAGTTTGCTCTGCGTCGTAAGCACCGAGCGCTGTGTCACACAAGTCCCTCACACAAGTCCCAGTATCTCTTCCAACGCCTCATTCAATTCTTCCTTACCGACTCCAGTCTGAGCCGAAAAGGGAAGAATCAGTGAAACATCTTGAATATCTAAGGCTTTAGCGATGACGTTCAAGTGTTTCTGCCATTGTCCGCGTGCGATTTTATCAACTTTTGTTGCTACGACCATGGTTGGAACCTGCATTGTCCGTAACCACTGTTGCATCTCAATATCTTCTACACTTGGAGCATGGCGAATATCTACAATATGAATAACTGCGCGTAACGGTTCTCGCTTTTTCAGATAGGCCTCCATCATTGGGCCCCATTGGGCATTAACTGTCTTCGCGACCTTTGCGTAACCATAACCCGGTAAATCTACAAGGAACCAAGCGTCATTGACCCGGTAAAAATTCAAGGTTTGGGTCTTGCCCGGTGTATTCCCAGTACGCGCGAGGTTACGCCGCCCCAGAAAACTATTAATCAACGAAGACTTACCCACATTTGACCGCCCAGCCATCGCTATCTCTGGCAACCCGCCTACTGGATACTGTTCATATTTCACAGCAGAGGCAACATATTCCGCATTTTTAATGACTATCAAGGTATCCTCTTCCTTTTCGTATATTTGGGGGAGGAAGTGTCTTGGCACGTTCACACATCCTACGCCGATAAGTATTTCTTTTGGGATCGCGGCTTCGGCGATACTCTATCCTTCAGCGCCATAGTATTCGTTAAGGGCCATGCGCTTTCGGCGATACTCTCCACTGGAGACTATCGTACTGGAGACTATCGTACTGGAGACTATCGTACTGGAGACTATCGTACTGGAGACTATCGTACTGGAGACTATCGTACTGGAGACTATCGTACTGGAGACTATCGTGTTTCATTGCTATTCGCTTGTCGCTAAAGCTAAAACGTAAAACCTCTGGGCTTTCTTAATGTGCGTCGCTCCTTGCCATCCATGGCACCGCGACATCAGTCCATCCATGGACAAGTCCCGTTACGTTTCTTCACGCTTTATCGACTACGCTCATTGACGCAATTCCTCTCTCCATGCTCTCTAAGCCAAGAAACTTCCTCAAACGCCCTTCCGTCCTCCCTTGCCACAGAGGGTCGCGATCACGCGGCGTGATGCCTCTGCGTGAGTCGTAGCCAAACTCGGCTTTAAGACGCTTTCATAGCAGGACGGGAAACAGGACGTTTCCCGCCGGCCATGCGACACGGATGTCGCTTTGGCCCGAAACACATGTGTTTCGCCTGGCCGCTTGCATAACGGATTAAAGCCCTAGTTTGGCGCGACGAGTGCAACGGCTGAGCAAGTATGACGCGACCCTCCTCACGACGAGCGCATGGCCGAGGACGTGTCTTCGCGAACTCTCTTCTTTAGCAGGTAGGTGGCCGTTCTTCTGGGCTTCGTTCTGTGCTTGGAATTCCGCTTGGAGAGTATATCGAATTAATGGGAACATTTCCAGGCGCTTGATCCGAATGAGCCAACGGTAAGAGAGCGAGAGTTAGGACTTCCTCAATACGGCTGACAAAGTGAAATTCTAGTAACTTGCGAATGTTTTCGGGAATATCTTCAAGGTCCTTGCGGTTTTCTTCTGGGAGAAGCACGACTTTAATACCTGCTCGATGGGCTGCCAGAACCTTTTCTTTGACGCCTCCGATAGGTAAAACGTTGCCACGCAAGGTTATTTCTCCAGTCATAGCGAGATCCGCTCTAACAGCCCGTTTCGCCAAGGCTGACGCCATTGCAGTGGCCATTGTAATACCAGCAGAGGGTCCGTCTTTGGGTGTGGCACCTTCTGGAACGTGAATATGAAGGTCTGTTCGATCATAGAAGTCTTCTTCAATGCCCAGTTGACGAGCATAAGCTCGGACAAAGGTCCAGGCCGCTTGAGCGGATTCCTTCATGACATCCCCTAATTTTCCGGTTAAGGTTAACCTTCCTTTTCCAGGCAAGGGGGTGACTTCAATCGTTAACACAACCCCTCCAACCTCTGTGAAGGCCAGTCCTGTTACCGCCCCTATTTCAGGAGCCTTTGCCGCTACTTGGAAGTGATAACGTGGTGCACCCAAGGCAGATTCCAGATCTTCCACGGTTGCGGTATGTGGTTCCCATTCTTTTTTTACCCAGCGGATGGCTACTTTCCGACAAAAATTTGCGACTTGACGTTCGAGACCCCGTACTCCAGATTCTCGTGTATACCCTTGGACTAATTTAAGCAGAACATCCTCCTCCATGGATAAAATGTCGCTGTTCAGTCCATGTGCTTCCATCTGCTTTGGTACTAGGTAGCGCTTGGCGATATTGACCTTTTCATCTTCTGTATAGCCGCTGAGAGTGATGACCTCCATGCGATCTAAGAGTGGACGAGGAATGGTGTGCAGGGTATTAGCCGTGAGGACGAAAAGGGTTTGAGATAAGTCAAAGGGGAGTTCTAAGTAATGATCTGTGAAGGTACTGTTTTGCTCGGGATCTAGAACCTCCAAGAGAGCTGAGGCCGGGTCACCACGAAAATCAGAGGTCATCTTATCAATCTCATCGAGAAGAAACACCGAATTACGAGTTCCAGCTGTCCGAACCCCCTGAATAATCCGTCCGGGTAAAGCTCCAATATAAGTGCGTCTGTGTCCTCTAATTTCAGCCTCATCCCGTAAACCACCTAAAGACATACGCACGAATTTTCGATTTAAGGCTCTGGAAATTGATTTGGCCAACGATGTTTTTCCGACTCCCGGAGGACCTACTAAGCAGAGAATAGGACTTTTCATTTTAGGCGTTAATTTTCGGATCGCCAAGAACTCTAGAATCCGCTCCTTGATTTTCTCGAGACCGTAGTGATCCTCATTTAAGATTTCTTCAGCTTTGACTAAATCAATCTTATCGCGAGATGTCTTAACCCAAGGAAGCGCGAGAATCCAATCGAGATAAGTACGTACCACGGTGCCCTCAGCAGAGGACGGAGGCATTTTTTCTAAGCGTTCAATTTCTTTGAGTGCCTTTTGTTCAACCTCTTTGGGACACTTAGCCTTGGCAAACTTTTCGCGGTATTCATCCGCCTCCACTTGACGCTCGTCCTTATCTCCCAGTTCCTTTTGGATGGCTTTCATCTGTTCACGCAAATAATATTCTTTTTGGGCTTTATCCATCTGCTTACGCACACGCTGACCAATGCGTCGTTCTAATTCTAGGATCTCAATCTCGCGCATGATCAGTTCCGTTAAGCGTTCTAAGCGTAATTCAACCGACATTGCTTCCAGAATTGTTTGCTTATCTGGAACTTTAAGATTGAGGTGAGACGCGACAATATCAGCTAATTGCCCCGGTTCTTCCACTGCCAATACCGTTCCTAAGTTTTCTAAGGGTACGCGTTTACCGAGTTTGGCGTATTCCTCAAATTGATGCGTCATGCTTCGAATTAATGTTTCAATTTCAGGGGTTAGAGATTTCTTTTCCTCGACCATTTCCTCGACTCTTACCTTATAAAACAGGTCCTCCTCTAAAAATTCGAGGACACGACCTCGTGATATTCCTTCCACTAAGACACGCATCGTGCCTCCAGGAAGCTTTAAGAGTTGCTTGATTTCAGCGACAGTACCCATATCATACAAATCATCCGGATTCGGCGAATCAATCTCCGTTTCTTTCTGAGATACTAAGAGTATAATTCGATCTTCGAGCATGGCCTTCTCAATAGCAGCCATAGAACGTTCCCTACCTACATCGAGGTGAATAACCATATACGGAAAAACAAGAATCCCACGTAACGGGAGCAAGGGTAATTCGCGTTCTTTAATCATAGAAATCCCCCCTGTAAAGAATATACCAGTAACCAAGTTACTCAAAATTCAGCCCAGAATTATCCTTCTGAGATGTAAAGAAAACTTGGCTTGCACCAAGCTGTTAGGCGCCGGCGGAAGCCCTAGCTGCACTTATGCGCAGAAAGTACATTAAGTTATACTGTCTGACTAGTACAGAAAAAGACACACTAGAGCTAGTGTGCCAAACTTATCATTATCTATTCTAACATGTTTTGCCCTGTTCAGGCAAATTGGCAACTGCCTTTGTTACCACTTGATTAACGGCAAAATCCAATCTGCTCAAGACTTCTTCCAGAGGAGGCCGCAACTCATATTTTTCAAGTTTTATGCCTGGTACCAAGGCAATTTCTAAGACTTGAGTGAGATCTTCCACTGAAATGATCTCGATCTCACCCTGGAACTCGGCAAAGCGTTCTTGCCAATTCTCTAGAGGAATGAGCACCCTCTTGCATCCAGCTTGCTTAGCTGCTTCGATCTTTGCTGAAACACCACCTATGGGTTTGACTCGCCCACGAATGGAAAGTTCTCCCGTCATAGCTAGATAATTGTCCACCTTTTGCTGACGAATGGCCGATATTGTGGCTGTAGCAATGGCTATCCCGGCCGAGGGTCCATCAACTGGCCCGCCGCCTGGAAAATTGACGTGGATATCAAAATTTCGGGGTTCAATGCTCATTTGCCGCCTTAAAACAGTCAGGACATTTTCCACTGAGCTTCGAGCCATGCTCTTACGTCGAAATTTCTTACCTTCGTCCCCTTGTTCTTCTTCCTCGACAATTCCTGTTACCAAAAGTTGTCCTGTACCCGCTGCTACAGGAAGAGCTGTCACTTCAAGTTCTAAGAGCCTACCCATATTGGGTCCGTGTACAGCAAGACCGTTAACCACTCCAATGCTGGCTTCGGTCGGCACTTTTTTATCGGGTCGCGGTGCATATTGACCCGTGGTCACAACCCATTCCACGATTTCAACGTCCACCTGTGGCAACCGATCGGTTAAAGCGACCCCTGCCGCAAGCTGGACCATATTGACAGCCTCACGACCATTAGCGGCAAATTGTTTGATAACATCAACCGCTGCTTGGGTAATTGGCATTTCCATTTTAGCTGCAGCAACCCTAGCGATTTCAGAGATTTCATCCGGAAGCAACCCCCGGAAATAAACCTCCATACATCTGGATCGAATCGCAGGCGGAATTTGTTCTGGGCTACGAGTCGTTGCTCCCACAAGGCGAAAATCTGCGGGTAGGCCGTTTTGAAAAATATCATGGATGTGTTGAGGAATATTGGAGTCCTCGGAGCTATAATAAGCACTTTCCAGCGTCACTTTGCGATCTTCTAAGACCTTTAACAGTTTGTTAATCTGTATAGGATGAAGCTCCCCAATTTCATCGATAAATAGAATTCCGCCATGAGCTTTAGTGACCGCCCCTTGTTTAGGCTGGGGAATCCCCGCTAGTCCCATCGCCCCTGCCCCTTGGTAAATTGGATCATGTACTGAACCGATTAGAGGATCGGCGATTCCACGCTCATCAAAACGTGCAGTCGCTCCATCGATTTCTGTAAAGTGAGCGTTTGATTTAAAGGGCGAAAAGGGATTCTTCTTGGCTTCCTCCAAGATCAACCGAGCTGCAGCGGTTTTCCCCACGCCAGGACTTCCATAAATCAAGACATGTTGTGGGTTGGGACCGCATAAAGCAGCTCGCAATGCTTTGATCCCCTCTTTTTGCCCGATGATCTCATCGAAATGAACTGGACGAGTTCGTTCGGACAAGGGAGTGGTTAACGCAATCTTGCGCATTGTTTGCAATTTTTCAAGTTCTTTACGTGACTCTCGCTCAACGGAGACTTTATTTCCTTGTTGAGATTTAAGCATCCCCCAAAAATATAGCCCAATAATAACAGCAAAAACCAACTGAACAACCATAACAATTCCACTGAGTCCATTCATGCTCATATTCCCCTTCCTAGCAATCTATTAGTCTAGTATTGCCACAAAGTGGGAATAAAACACTATCAACAAAAAACACCGGTGCAACCCTTGGGCTGCTCCGATGTTTTGCTACCAATTTTAGGAAAATCACTGTTTGTGGAGTCCATGAAACCCCATCATCGAGCCTCGCGCATCGAGCCTCGCGCCTCGCCTAAGCTGACTCTTCTTTTTTGCCTTTTTTAACTTTATCCGTCATGACCAGAAGAGGTTCTTCTTTCTTTAAGACAACATCTTGGGTGACAACGCATTTCATGACATCATTGCGGGAGGGTAAATCATACATTACATTTAGCATGAGTTCCTCCACAATAGCCCTTAAGCCCCTCGCTCCGGTATTCCGACGAATCGCTTCAGTCGCTATCGAAGATAGTGCCGCGTCTTTGAATTCAAGGGTTACTCCGTCTAGTTCCATGAGCTTTTGGTATTGCTTAACCAAAGCATTCTTAGGTTCGGTGAGTATGCGAACTAAAGCTGCTTCATCCAACGCCTCAAGGGTTACTATCACGGGTAAACGCCCTACAAACTCAGGAATTAAGCCAAACTTCTGAAGGTCTATCGGTAAAATATCCTTCAGGACTTCGCCAACATTTCTTTCAGATTTGTTCTGAATATTAGCACCAAAGCCCATAGTCTTTTGTCCAGACCTATTTTGAATAATTTTCTCAATTCCATCAAACGCTCCGCCGACAATAAAGAGAATATTTGTGGTATCCAACTGGATGAATTCTTGATGGGGATGTTTGCGACCACCTTGAGGAGGTACACTAGCAACCGTACCTTCGAGGATCTTCAGTAAGGCTTGTTGAACCCCTTCTCCAGATACATCCCTAGTAATTGAAGGGTTTTCCGACTTACGGGCAATCTTATCAATTTCGTCGATATACACAATACCTTTTTCCGCTTTCTCTACATCATAATCAGCGGCTTGAATTAATTTAAGGAGAATATTTTCTACGTCCTCACCCACGTATCCCGCTTCAGTGAGTGAAGTGGCATCCGCGATTGCAAAAGGAACATTAAGCACTTTAGCCAGCGTCGAGGCCAGCAAAGTCTTTCCTGAACCAGTGGGCCCTAGCATAACGATGTTCGATTTTTGCAATTCAACATCATCGATTTTCATGCCTAGGTTGATCCGTTTATAATGATTATAGACTGCTACGGAAAGTGCTTTTTTGGCTTGTTCCTGACCAATAACATACTGATCAATCACTGACCGGATTTCCTTAGGTTTTAAAATATCTCCGATTTCAACGCCTAAGTCATCCGTCAACTCTTCCTCTATGATCTCATTACAGAGTTCTATGCACTCGTCACAAATGTAAACGCCTGGACCCGCAACCAATTTTTTTACTTGCTCTTGGGTTTTGCCGCAAAAAGAACACTTTAGTTGATTTTTGTCTTCGGTGTACTTTGCCATCCTCTCACCTCTATACCTCAGAATTTCCCCCCAAGGCGTAGGTCTTAGGTGTTCTGTTCTACTAAATAGCTAACTGTCTTTTCGCTGATTAAACTATTTTTGTAGAACTGAAGATCTCCACGCGCCATGAGGGCCTTTTTGAGCGCTACAGCGTCCTGTCCATGACGCTCACCAAGTTTTTTGATCTCTTCGTCTAGTTCGTCTTCAGAGACCTCAATTCCTTCTACCTTAGCAATAGTTTCTAAAACTAAATCCATTTTGACGCTTTCCGCAGCTTGAGGACGTAAACGTTCCTTCATGACTTCTTCAGTAGTGTTGGTATACTGGTAATACTGCTCAATTGTCATGCCTTGCTGTGCAAGATTACGATTTAGGTCCTCCACCATAACCTTGATTCGCTCCGTAATCATAACTTCCGGAATTTCGACGCTGGCATTGTCTACCACTTTAGCAAGGATTTTCTTGAGATGTTCATCTTTGATTCTTAATTCAGTTGTCTTCATTAATTTATTCTGTAAGTCGGCTTTCAATTCATCAAGAGTCTCAAATTCACTGACATCTTTTGCAAATTCATCATCTAGAGCAGAAAGTTCTTTACGCTGGATTTTTTTGACACTAGTTTTGAAAACGGCGTCCTTTCCAGCAAGCTCTGTACTATGATATTCAGCTGGGAAGGTAACGTTGACATCAACCGGTTCTCCGATTTCAGTTCCAATCAGGCCTTCCTCAAAACCAGGAATAAAGGTACCCGACCCGATAACGAGCTCATAGTCCTCCGCTTTACCACCTACAAAGGGAACTCCATCAACGAAGCCTTCAAAGTCAATGCTGACGGTATCATCATTTTCTACCTTGCCCTCTTCAAGAGTAACTAGGCGGGCATGTTGTTGCTGTTTGCTTAATAACGCTTCCATGACTTGCTCTTCAGTGATGCTTGCTGCATCTTGTTCAATTTGTAACCCTGTGTAAACTCCCAGCTCAACCTCAGGCTTGACCATGACTTTGGCCTTAAAGATTAGGTCTTTCCCTTCTTCGATCTGTACTAAGTCCACTTCAGGACGATCGACAGGGTCAATTCCGCTTTCCATAACGGCTGATGCATAGGCTGGTCCGATCAAATGATCTAGAGCTTCGTCGTAAAGGGCTTCCTTCCCGACATGTGCCTCAACCATGCGGCGTGGAGCTTTTCCTTTTCTAAACCCTGGAACATTGACTTTCTTAGCTAAATTCTTGGCTGCTTGGTTGACCGCGCTGACAAACTTTTCGGACTCTACAGTTACTTCTAAAGTAACAAAATTCTTTTCTAGTTTCTCGACTGAGACTGACATATATTCTCCCCCTTAAAACACTAATTACTCTATGTGCAAGGCAGTTGTGGGATACTTCGATAGTCTTACCGTTTTTCAAGACTACAAACCCCCGCTCAGGCCAAATACATCAAAAGAAACAAAAGTTTAACCTGAAACTCTTTACATATAGCACAAAAAATTTACTAATCAATTATAACAGACTTATAACACGTAATCAAATTGCGTAAAACTAGTTCAAACGCCCATGTAGCAAAGGATCTCTGATAGGATACGCAGAAGTTAAGTAAAGAAATGTTTCCACATAAGAGTTGGATGCGGGAAACCGCCAATCTAATTCTGTGAGGAGTGTACAGACAATTCCGTTTGGATAACTCTTTTCATTTAGGGCAAAATAACTCACGTGATTATCAAAAGTGCTTTAATCGAATTTAGTCTTTTTAATATGAAAAAGGAGATCGAATATGATCGTAGTTGTGCTCAGAACTTTAATTCTTTACACACTGGTCATCGTCGCCCTTCGCATGATGGGAAAACGGGAAATCGGCCAATTGCAGCCTTTTGAGCTGGTCGTTATTCTCATGATTTCCGATCTAGCTGTCATCCCCAGTGAGAATATAGGCATTCCACTCCTCAGCGGCATCATTCCGATCTTAGTCCTTCTCTCTGCAAGTATGACCTTGGCCTGGATTTCCTTAAAAAGCGAAAGAGCTAGAGATATTATCTGCGGAAAACCTAGTATTCTCATCGAACGTGGAAAAATCCTTGAAGACGAATTGAAAAAGAATTGTTATAACCTTACTGACCTACTCGAAGAACTCCGCCTTAAAAACGTCCCCAACATTGCTGATGTGGAATATGCCATACTGGAAAACAACGGTCAAGTGAGTGTCATTCCCAAATCTCAGAAAAGGCCAACTATTCCTGAAGACTTTCAGATCACGCCCCCAGTCGAAGGGTTGCCACTGGCCCTTATCTTAGACGGAAAGCTCAATCAAAGGAACTTAGTCCAGAGCAATAAAGACTTGGCATGGTTAAAAAGCGAACTTCAAAAACAAATGATATTGAGAATCGAGGATGTCCTTTTAGCAAGTATTGACTCTTCTGGCAAGCTCTTCGCACAAGCTAAGCTGCGCGGTTCTAAAAACAATCACAGATAGAGAGGTGAACCCCGTGCGCACGCTGTTGCCGATTATACTAATTACTCTATTGTTATTTGGTGGCTCATATACCACACATCGCTTTATTCAAACCACGACCGAGATGATTGGGGATCAGCTTGATACGGTCGAACGATCCCTTGCGCAGCAAAAATGGGAGTTCGCTAAAAATGAATTATCCACTGCTCAACAAAGTTGGGAGACGAGTGACATCTGGTGGACTGTTCTTCTCGATCATCAAGAAATTGAAGCCATTGACCTTAGCCTGAAGCGGTTAGAAAAAAACATTGAAGCTCAGGACTTTTCACATTCTATCGGAGAAGTATCTACTTTAAAACTCCGATTTAAAAGTATTTACGAATCTGTTAACTTGACTGTGAAGAACATTTTCTGAGAAACTAAACAAAAGATACGCTGAGACGTTGCCCCAGCGTACCTAAGTTTTCTTATTGGTGCGGGAAACAGGACTTGAACCTGCACGGTTTACCCGCTGGAACCTAAATCCAGTGCGTCTGCCAGTTCCGCCATTCCCGCAAATTGGAGTTCTTGCTCCAGAAGAAATAATACCATAGTTCTAGTAATATGACAAGTGTTTGATATATTTACCAGCATTCTGACTTTATTAGCCTATACTTTGCATTAGCCAAAAATATTCAAAGATTAAGATTAACAAATTGATGCCCACCAAAACCATTAAATTCTTTAACCAATTTAATGGGTATCTCCAATAATAAAACAGGATATTAAAGACTACTAAAAAAGCCGAACAAATACCCCAGCGCACGTAAAGTCCCGAGTCTTGTGAGATCAAATGTATAAACCATACAATGGGGATAAACAAAAATACGCCCATAAAGGTAATCATGGTGTACCCGATCATACGACGGAGATCGTCCGGATTCGGCTTAGGCTTAGGTTTTTGCTTTTGTTTGTCCATTTGTCGTTTTCACCGTCTTTCTCGGTCCTCATCTTACCACTTTAGATTTAGTATACCACGTTTTATCACGAACGTGGAGAATCCAAGGCCCACTCAGCTCAGTTTGACCAATCCTCATGGCAAAGGGGATGTAAGTCCTCTCTAAATTAGGAAAACCCCTGTTCACGATAAAACGACTGTCTCTAGCACAGAAAAAAAGCGACTCATCAATCGAGCCGCTTTGTTAATAGTTATTATCTTGTGATTATAAATAACCCTCTTATTAATCCCGTTTGTCTGATTTAGCCTTTTTATCCCCGCCGTTATCCCGACTCTTTTCTTTGCTTGGTTCATCCCGTTTGGTTTTCTCCTTGTTGTCTCGTCCAGACGATTGAGTACTCGTTGTTGGTGACTTCTGAAGTTGCGCTGGAGCGACGGTCACAGAAGTTGGCTGGCTGTTAGAAGGTTCTTGAGAAGCTGGAGCAGTCTCCTCTGAAGTTATATTGTCTGTATCGTTATCCTCTGTATCATTACCTTCTGCATCATTATCCTCATCGTCTGACTGCTCAACCTCTTCTTGTTGAATAGTTCCTTTTTCTTTGAGTGATTTTTTAAAATCTTTTAATACTATTTTAGCTTGCTTTTCCAAGGATTTATCCTTGGTTGCTGACATTTCTGTTGTTACTGATTCCGTCGCTGGAGCTGTCGTTGCTGGGACCGTTTCTGAAATTGTTACAGTAGGGATCGTTAGGGCGACTTTGGCCTCTTGCTTCTCTATCTTTTTGACGGCCTTCTCCATGGAGTGCACAACATTAAGGGCTAATTTTTGAGCGGCCTGCGGGGGAAGCTTTTCCAATAAATTACTTAAAACATTAATATTATTAGAATTAACATTGGTAAGGGCGATGTTGAGCTTTATAGCTTTTTCAGTGTTTGGATCTTCGACTTGCTCTAGGAATTCCTGGGCCTTAGTGATCTTATCGCTATATTCGCTTAATGCAATCTCAGCAGCTTCTATCTTTCCTTCTGACATTAGTTTCTGAGCTCTTGCCAACTTTGCGAGTGCTTGTCTTTCACTTAACTCACTCTTGCGCACCGGGTCAAAGGTCAGGGCGAGTTGGAGTTTTCCAATTAAATTGGTAAACCAGTTAGAAGGAGCCACTTCAACGCCATCGTCATCGGTAACTGGCGTATCGTCTGTGGTCGTATCGTCCGTCGTTTCATCGTCTGTGGTTGTGTCGTCTGTCGTTGTATCATCTGTCGTTGTATCATCTGTCGTTGAGCCGTCTCCTGTTGCATCGTCTGTAGCTGTCGTGTCTGTGGTAGCAACGTCAGTGGTTGTTGTCTCGGAAGTTGTTGATGTCGTCGTCAATGAATTGTCCGTTTCAGCCAATACCATGGATGTACCAAGCGGGAGTGTTAGTAATGCTACCGTCACGGCAACTGCGAGTTGTTTTTTCATCTTTTTCATTTTCCATCCTCTTTTCTTTTGTTGTAGTGGTCTAATAAGTATTGCGACCTTAATTCTTGTTTTATGCTTTTATGCTTAACCCTTACATAATTATTTACGAACCTAAGGGTTCTTTTTTAGGGGGTGAAGAAATAAATTGGGCTGAGAATCGAAATAGATTCTCGGCCCAATTAGCTTTACGCCTATAAAACACATCGGACAAACAAACGGAAGACAGACATCATTACTCATACAGACCTATGGCTAACTTAAGTAGTATTAGGTTTAAAGGCTCTTAAAAGAAGCTTTCTTGGGTAACCATCATTTTTGGGGGAATCACAACAAAATCCCTTCCCCAATCTCCAGATACTAATCTCTCTAAAAATTGACAGGAACCCTTTCGTTCTTCAAATTCGGCTCCCATAAAATCGGCCACTTGTTTTGAATAGTCCATAAGGGGTTCATAATCTCCGACTTCTGTATCGATAAAAACAAGTCTCTTGTAATTGTGATATTCAGTATCAATAATATACCGAGCGTTCACTTCACCGTATTTTCCGCAATATTTCTGAAACTCCGCCAAAGGTTCAGCGCCTTGATCGATCCAGCCCTTGCTCAAATAGATGGTTCCAGGCGATTTGTCGAATTCCTGTTGGTAAATCTGTCGTGAACCGAGCAAAAGACTGATACAGTCGTGAACTCTGGGGATAACCAACGTATGGGTTCTGGAGTGAAGATTCACGACTCCATTGGAACACAACCCATAGCCAAAAAGTAGGGTGTCATGCTCTTGATCCGCATCAATTCTGGCTTGCAGCTCTAAGTTAAGTTTTTTGGGCTCGCGATGAAGTGCATAGGGCAACAGTTCATAGGACATACCTTGAGGTAGCACTTTTTGAATTTCATCGGCCATTGTACTACACACAAAAACCTTTGCTTTCATGGTTACAACCCCTCTCTTCTTGACAGTATCCGGAGGCAATGATCTCGAAGAACTCTTCAATGAAAATCTTACCATACTCCGTATCACTCGTCACTTTATCCCGATTCACGGTGATCTCTGGGTTGGTTATTCCGGCCTTTTTGGCACTTTCTATGACAATTTCCTTACCCCTAGTTAGAATTCTCTCGCAGGCATCATCATAGTACATAAATGCTTCGCATCCCCAAGGTGCGTGGACTTTGAACCCCGGTTTAATTAAGGCGGTAATCTTCTCGCTAACCCTTCCCATTGCTGCCCCAATCGCACTAGCTACTTCACTGTGCTCAGGAATCATCACTTCGGTTTTCAATAGATGACCCACTGCCGGTAAATAGGCTTTTACGGGGGCCCCGATCGCGACAATGGGGTAATTCAAGCTGATTGGAACACGAATATCCGAGTCCATTGCTTGCTTGAAAAAAGGCTCTAGGAAAAACTTAAAGTTTGCATCCTTCATATCGAACAGATAACCTTGTTTGGAAGCGATGCTCTGCAGCGTAGAGAGAGCCAGTAATTGAGTCATGTTCTCTAGACATTTTGTGGCAAAGTTCTCATGACTGCATCCATAAGTATTAGCGAGGATTCTTGCTCCTTCTAGTGCAGCATCGACATTCCATTTTTTTAAAAGACTAAGGCAATGCAGAGCATCTGTCGGAGTAAACGAAATGCGTCCAATAATTCCCGCTTGTTCGAGAGAATTGAGCGCAAATGGGCTCACGTATTTCCCAATTTGCTCTCTTAAAATCAGAACATTATGGGGCCCGTCCTCAAGAGCCTTGATAATTAAGGTTTCATCGCGACTTAAACTTTCTAGAGTACGAGGGGGTTTAACGATTATCCAACAATCTATTGTTTGGGCGTTAAAGTTAGTACCGTTACTCAAGGGTTTTGAGCTCTGGATTTCGCGAAGCTCTTTAACTAAATAGGGATAGCGTAAGCTAATAACACTCAAGGGCCTCACTCGAGTCGGACCAATACCTAGCTGACCCTTTCCCGGAACTGTGATATAACTATCCCCTCCGATCCCAAATGTACTGATCCCCGCTGTATTAATATGTGTTTTCCACCCAGCTACGATTGCCCCCTCATCATGCATTCTCCAACATTTATGTTTGACAATTCCGATGTCAGAGGTAGTGCCGCCCATATCCAGCGTTAAAAACGTATCCAAACCCGAGAGAAACATTGCCCCGACGATACTTGCGGCCGGTCCCGACAGGATTGTCTCAATAGGCTTTTCAAGTGCTTTTTCTTCCCAAATTAAAGATCCATCCCCTTTTACCACCATTACATGTGCTTCAATCCTCTTTCTTTTAAGCACTTGTTTTACTGCTTTTAGCAAGTCGGAGATAATGGGCAACAATTTTGCGTTTAAGCAGGCTGTCACTGTCCGTTCATAAAGCCCGATGTTTGAGCTTAGCTCATGCGCACATACAATGGGGACATCCCATTCTTTGCGCACTAACACTTTGGCTTGATTCTCATGTTCCGGATTTCTAATACTGAAAATCCCGGAGATGGCCAAAGTGTCCACTTCATTTTTCATTTGCCTAATGACGTTCATAAGTTCTTCTGTATCAAGTTGACTCTTTGCCACTCCAAGCCCATCGTGTCCGCCTGAAATCAAGCTAATCTTATGGGCCGGGTAAGTTCCGTCCGGTTTATTACCGATCAGAATTAACCCTACTTTGCCGCCACGACCTTCCACGATCGCGTTGGTAGCGAGGGTCGTCGAAAGAGAAACCAGCTTAATCTGTAAAGGATCCAGTTCCCCAATATTGTCGATGCACTCTTCGATACCAATTGTCAAATCCTGCGGTGTAGTAAAGGCTTTAGCCTTTGCAACCACTACTTTGTCCTCAAAATCTAAAAGCACACCATCCGTATAGGTTCCTCCAGTATCAATACCTAAAATAAAGGACACTGTTAGCACACTCCTTCACAGAATTGGATCAATCCCAGCAAATAAAACTAGTTAAATGCAATTTTAATGCCACTGTTAAATAAGATAACCTACCCTGAGATAGGCCGTTTCAAGTCAACTTCGACTTTAATACCGAGTCATTTCTGACTCCAATAAATGTCAAGTTCTCTGTTCCAATTACATTTCTGATTCCCGTTGAATAACTGAAAAAACACCGAGAATAAATTCTCGGTGTTACTTTTGCTTTATGGGGTGGGTGATGGGGCTTGAACCCACGAATGCCGGAACCACAACCCGGTGCGTTAACCACTTCGCCACACCCACCATAAGAGTTTAATTATTGGTGCGCCTGGAGAGATTCGAACCCCCGACAACCTGCTTAGAAGGCAGATGCTCTATCCAACTGAGCTACAGGCGCAGATCAAGGATTACGACTGTCAACCAGGTACTACTTCAACAAGGGACAACCAGAAATAATGGTCGGGGCAGAGGGATTCGAACCCCCGGCCTCCTGCTCCCAAGGCAGGCGCGCTACCAAGCTGCGCTATACCCCGATTTGGTGACTTGATCAGTATAGCTCATCTTGATCAATTCGTCAAGAACCAAAGCGCACTTTTTCAATTATTTTTCAAACCTTTTAATAGACCTTTTTTTCTTGCCTTTTCTCTTAGATCTTTTTAGATTTCTAGATTCTAATATTTCCCCTAAGTGTTTGGAGTATCGGGATCACTTTGCGAAATGCCTGAGCTCTGTGGCTCAATTTGTTTTTCTCAGTCAACGTCAATTCTGCCATCGTTCGCGCATACTCAGGAACATAAAAGAGAGGGTCATAGCCAAATCCATCCGTACCGCGACGTTGTCTTAAAATTTGACCTTCAACACTACCCTCAGTAAGAAATTCTTCCCCTTCAGGGGTCACTACCACTAATGCACAGCGAAAACGGGCCGTCCGTTTGTCATCACTGGTGGACTCTAACTGTTGTAAAAGTTTTCCATTGTTACGTTCATCGTCTTTTGGCTCACCGGCAAAACGCGCAGAATAGACTCCTGGCGCACCATTTAAAGCGTCAACTTCTAAACCAGAATCGTCCGCTAGGGCAATCAGTCCTGTTTTCTGAGCGGCGACTCTAGCTTTTAGGGCGGCATTGTCCGCAAAGGTCACCCCATTTTCTTCTACCTCTTCCCAGTCTGCAAGATCTCGTAAAGAAAGAACTTCGATCGTTTCATCCATCAGCAGTTCTTGAAGTTCCTTGATTTTGCCCTGGTTTTGAGTGGCAAGTATAATCTTCATGAGCTCGTTTCCACTGCCGACTTCTGCACATCCATTAGAGATCGGATTCCTTTTTCAGCTAGTTGTAAAAAGTTATCTAAATCAGCTCGATCAAAGGGAATATCTTCTGCTGTTCCTTGAATTTCAACGAACTTTCCAGAGCCTGTCATGACAACATTCATGTCTACTTCGGCATGGGAATCTTCCTCATAGGCTAAATCCAAGACTGCGTGTCCCTGAACCTTTCCTACAGAAACCGCTGCTAGGGAATCTATGATTGGGTTCGTTCTAATAAGCTTTTTTTCCATTAAAAATTGAACTGCATCAACTAGGGCTACGTAGGCGCCCGTAATGGCTGCCGTTCGGGTTCCACCATCTGCTTGAAGCACATCACAGTCCAGCCAAATTGTACGTTCACCGAGCTTTTTTAAATCCACGACAGAGCGTAGCGCCCGACCAATTAAGCGTTGAATTTCCATCGTTCGACCAGTGAGTTTACCTTTGCTCGCCTCACGTTGCGTCCGAGTCTGAGTCGCTCTCGGAATCATGGCGTACTCAGCTGTGACCCATCCCTTACCTGATCCTTTTTGAAAGTAAGGCACTTTTTCCTCAACACTGGCTGTGCACAGAACTCGAGTATCCCCGATCTCGATAAGAACTGAACCCTCAGGTATGTTTGTAAATTGCCGTGAAATTTTCACAGCTCGTAATTCATCATAAGCTCGACCATTTGAACGTTGCATATAAATAACCCCTAGCCTTTCTTTGCACGAGTCAATTTTGCTGTTTGTCATTTTTTAGTTTATCAGAATAGAAAGCGAAATGCCAATCCGCTGGCCACTACTCGAACATGGACGTTCGAGTTCGAACACCGCCATGGCTCAAACAAGGATGTTTGAGATTAGAGTGACGCCATGGATGGCAAGGTGTCGTGATAGCAAGTCACCGTGATGGCAAGAAGGGACCCGGCTTGTGCGACAGCTAAATATTGCGATTATACCCTCCGAACAAATCAACCGCTCGGGTAGGCGACGTCTCTTCTCCCACAATACCAGCAATAGTATAGAGCTGCGCGATCGGATCAAACCTGAATTCCTTTAGCAAGTGAAACCCTTTAATCTCGCTGGATCGCCGAATATGAATTCGAGGACCTGTGCACGGATAAAGTATTTCTCCTACCCGAATATGACCGTCATTGGCAAAAGAAATGGGCAGATCCGCTTTGATTAAGTCCAACACACGGTGCTCTACCAAATCTAAATCAATATCTGGTTTTTCCGGCAATTCTAACACAAAACCATGTTTGATGTCACTGTGTACTTCGGGTTTTTCTAAGCCCATTTCTTCCAAGATCATCGAGGTAATGTCCTCAGCACTATGGGCCATGCGCCGATACTTGATTGAATCGAAGACAATCGATGCTATACTGTGCGGTTCTGGTCCGAACACCGTCGGCCGAGTTACAATCACTTCTTCTCCTACCCCTATCAAAACTTCGGCATTAATCCCGAGCTGGGCATAGACCAGGTCGAAGTGTTCAACCACGACGCGATGCCCAGTAGAAATGGCTTTCTGAATGGCTTCTGCAATCTTCCAAGGTTGGGTAAACGCAGACTCGAAGCGAACATCTAGATGGTAGGTATGATAGCGAAAATGTCCACGCTCAGCATCCTCCATTAAGGGTAACGGTCGAATATTAATACCATCGTCATCATTGGTAAGTTCTAGTCCAGGAAACATTCCCCGAATCAGCAATGATTTGCCGGCACCTGCATCTCCCACAAACCCAATCAGCTTATCCTCTGGGCTTAAATATCGCTGTTGGATATTGGTTCCCAAAAAAAGAAGCCGCTTCTTTCCACGCGGAGCAAAATAAACCGCCTGCATCAAATGTTCGTGCACAAACATGGCCAAACGTTAGTCCTCCATTTCATAATGGCTTGGCAGGAAACCACTATCCCTTTAGGGTAGTGGAGGAATGTCGTACACATACCCTAACCTGCCACCCTCCTCTCGGTTAATAGACTTTTTCTTCTTTCAATTAATTTGAAAGATTTGCAACTGATACTACCTTTGTTTACCTTAGTTCCGTCTAAAGTCCTGATATCGAAGAAACCACTATTTCTTCTTCCGAAGATGTAGTACAACTTACCTTGGTATTGAATCTTATCAAACAGTCTAAACCCTTTTACCTCAAATTGTGCTTGGTTTAACTTCTTGACACCACCTTTCAAGATGTTTGCCTTATGGATTTGCCTGTTATGGCATCTTACTTTCTTAGAGAAGTAAAAATAGTCCAATCTTTTGACCATAAGGTTGCCACTGATGCATAATGCGTCAATACGATGTTCTTTTGGCAAGCTGTTGGCGATTCTTGTGTTTTTAGTAATATAACCATATGTCAAACTTACAATAGGATACATTTCTTTTAATCTATTGTAAAAACTCCATCTCATAATCCCCATGAAGGTAGCATCTTTGAACTTTTGACCTCTATTGATGTTTAATTCTAGCTTACCTTTATGGTAGTGGTTATGGCATTCTTCACACAGAGTAATTAAGTTGCTAGGTGAATCTCCTCCAACCTTCCTAGTTTCAATATGATGAACATTGAATATCTTGTTTTTACAACCTTTTTTACCTTGACATTGATGCCCATCTCTGAATAACACATACTCTCTAATATTCCAAAAATCCATCTGTTCACCTTGCTGATAGTCCGTACCACTGATACTAGGGTTTTTGATCTTTTGAATATCAAAGCTTGCTACTTCAACGATTACTTTTGACACAGGCAATACCTTATATACATTACGAACAACCGTTAAATGAGTTTGTATTTTGTTTTCAATAGAAGGTGCTAACCATCCCTTGTTCTTGCTTTTGACTCGATTTAAGAATCTTGGTTTCCTGTATCTCAACCTATTTCTTCTCGTCCGTCTATTCTGTCTTCGAGTAGACAATAGATCAACGACATCATTTCTTAATTGAATATCTACTGAGTAGAGTTCGTTATTTTCTGTCGTTGCAGACAACCCAATCATTTTACTTCCTGCATCAACGCCAAGGGTAATTTCTTGCTTGTATCCACTTGAACCATGCAACAACTGTATCGTAAATGGTTCTAACTTAACAACTTTTGCCTTGCTCTGTTTTAATAGTCTTCTTGCTTTAGACGACTTGCAAGGCATTAACGGTTTCCCATTTTGATTTAAAACATAGGTTAACATAAAACCTATCTCCTTTCAGAGTTAAAAATCCTTAGACAATGTTATATAAGTTTGTCATGCCTAGCACACTGTTCCGTACCACACAGAACTGTTTAATGATAGACCATAGAGCCGTAGATTAGGACAAACGTCCACGGGTATGATGGCTTATATAACGTAGCAAGTTAATGCTTAGTCTAGTCAACATGTGGCTTATAGTTACCTACAAGCCACTATCCCTTTAGGGTAGTGGTTGTTGACTTCACTGGCTTTTGGCTTAAATCTATTATCTCACAGGATCGCTTACAATAATACCCAAACTTCATATTATCCGAAGCGTTTTATGACGAAAAGGATGGTGAAAATTGAGAGAAGAATTAGGGGTTGATGGACTAAATAGATACCCAAGGAATTTCGGCTCAACCAGCGAATGCGTTCAGATTTTAGCTTGAACGAAAATCTCGGGACTGATCTATGTTCATAAAAATGCCGGTAAGCCAAAATACCCAAGAGTGTCATCCCTATGTACGGAAAAAGAGGATAATAATCCATGGATCCGAACCCTTTATTCATAAGGCCGAAGGGAAGAAAGAGACTCGTCTCTAATAGCTGTCCCTTAAACCAAAAGCCGAGTAGGGCGGAAAAGGCCGAGAGAACCAAGAGTATCGGCGATGACAACTTAGATAAGAAGGGGGATAAGATCATCGCCACCCCTAAAAAGTGTAAAATACCGAAGCGGACATACTGATCTTTCATGACCAAATAGGTCACCATTGTGATTCCCATTCCATACAACAAAACCTTGAAGCCACGCTTGACAGGGGATCTGCTAAACCCACTCGCAAGCCCTGCTATAAAGATAAAGAGCAGAGCGGAGGTTTTTCCGATCCAAAACCAAAATGGGTCCTGATAATTAAGATTGATCCCGGCAAACTCCTTCAAGTCATACACAAGATGAAATAAGACCATCAGCACAATCGCTAGCGCCCTAAGAAATTCGATCTCCCCATGACGCTGGTCAGAAATTCTCTCATTTGATTTCAATCCAATCCATCTCCATTTCCATTTTCCGATCTTTCCGCCTCATTCTTCTTACTTGTTCAACTTTAGTTAAACGAGTTCACTTGTGCTAACTCGCCGACTTACTGATACCCCATCACCAAACGGCAAAACCGTGGTGGAGAAATCCGAATTCTGGCAAAGATCCTGAAGAAACTGACGCAAACCACCTACCATTCGGTCATATTTGGGCGCAAAATCACTACCCGGCACTACCCAACCCCGAAATAGCACGTTATCTACGACAAGCAAGCCCTCTGGAGCAATTAAAGGGTAAATATGACTCAAATACTCCAAATACTCTCCTTTAGCAGCGTCGATAAAGACAAAATCAAATTTAGAATTCAAGGTCGGCAGTATTTTTCGAGCATCTCCCTCTAAAGTTGTAATACGCTCTCGGAGTCCAGCCCGTTCAAAGTATTTAATTGAGCGTCCCAGACGATCCTTGTTCAGATCGATTGTAGTGACCTGCCCGCCAGTCCTTTCTGCGGCTCGCGCCAACCAAATCGTAGAATATCCAATCGCTGTCCCTATTTCCAAGATTGACTGGGCCTTAGTCATATGTACTAATAAATTGAGGAAATTTCCAACTGTCGGCGTCACCACCGGGATCGTTTCCTTTAGGGCCTGCTCTTCCATCTCCTGCAGTAATGGCTCCCGTTCACCCAATAAGGTTTCCAGATATCGTTCCATTTCAAAAGGGTAAAACAACGTAATCTCCCTTTCTGCTCGATTGATTGAATCAGCTGCTTATTTTCTTCCACTTTACCACAAATGATTTTAGAACGCACACAAAACAAAAGTATGCACTTTCAGTGGTATTGCTTAATCGCCAAACCAAACAAACCACAGAAAGAAGCATACTTTTTCTGATATTATGTCCGAGGAGCAGATACTATTGTTTGTCGATATGCCATCCGTCGTAATCCAAATGCAAGTCAGGAACCGTCCCCGACTTACACGACTTACACGACTTACACGACTTACACGACTTACACGACTAGCATAGACGGTGCACATGAAATGTGCCGTCTCCCAAACCTCCCGTTCTCCCGTTCTCCCGTTCTCCCGTCCTTCCGTCCTTCCGTTCTTCGTTCTTCGTTCTTCCGTCCTTCCGTTCTTCGTCCTTCCGTTCTCCGACCCAAGCCCGGGGACGCAGTGTGACACGAGCGCGACGTCTTTACGAAAGCAGAATAGCAAACTTCCGTTCAAGCGACCGACCCCAGACACGGGGCAGTGCACAAGGTCCCTTCTCGCCGTCACGGCGCCTTGCCATCCATGGCGGCGCTCTAATCTCGAACGTCCTGTTCGAGTCTTGGCTACAGGGACACTTGTCCATCCATGGACGGCGGATGGCGAGTTTGGCACGATAGTCTCCAGTGACGATAGTCTCCAGTGGAGAGTATCGCCGAAGCCGCTAATCTCCAAACAATACCTACCGGCGTAGGATTATTATCGCCGTAGGCGGGTTCTTTTATATAATACTATCGCCGAAGGATGAACCCCGCTCCCCATAGTAGGAGCTTGAACGGTTAGTTTGCTCTGCGTCGTAAGCACCGAGCGCTGTGTCACACAAGGACCCTTCTTGCTAACTCCACTAAAGACCCATCCACCATCGTGCCTGCCCCACGCTGAATCAAATTAAGAGCATCACTTGAACTCATCGCTGGCCGATAGGGTCGATTTTCCGTTAAGGCTGCATAGATATCAGCAATCGACATCAGCCGGGCCCCCACATCAATATCTTTCTCAGCAAGGGCGAAGGGATACCCTTTGCCATCCAGTCGCTCATGGTGATGCGCCGCCCATTCTACTATTCGTGTTGGAAAGCCTGCCTCTGTTAATAAACGATGTGTATAGTACGTATGAGTCCGAATAACTTCAATCTCAGAAGAATCAAGCGCCCCCGGTTTATCGAGAATTATCTTTGGAATAGCGAGCTTTCCTAAGTCATGAAGCAAGCCAGCCACATAGATTTCATGAAGCCGTTCCTTTTCCCAACCAAGCCCCTTAGCTAATTGCCTTACAATTTTGGCCACTGATCGAGAATGATTAGCCGTAAACTTACTTTTCTGGTCGATCAGATCAGCAAACGTGTCTGCCAAGTGGTCAGTAAAACTAAGTTCTAATTCACGCGTCGCCGGAAGTTGCCACTGTCCGAATAGGAGGCCTAAAGAAATCTGGAGCAAATCCGCTTGTTCAATATCTAACCAAAAGGCTTCTTTCCGAGCAACCTCTTCAAATGCAGCGGCAACCTCGGGATAAAATAACGACCCAGTTTCCATGGCGACCCATTCTAGGATTTTATCCCGCTCTCGATGCTTAGATAGTCTCCGCTTTAATCGAAGATCAATCTGATCCGCTAAAGACAAAATACGAGCCATCAACGGGACTTCTTCGGGTGATATACGCAAGGCACCGAACTCCGGATTTGGAGTCTCATGGTGGTATTTAATCGCTAGGGCAAGAATCTCTCCCGATGGAAAGCGCTCTACCATAGCCGCTCCCATAAGGCAATGTTCTTGTAAGATACGAGAATCCCCATTATAGTCTCGGAAGCAACCGAGTGCGCCAATATCGTGTACTAACCCAGCCACTATAACCTGGACCAATGCTTTTTTACTAAGTTTAAGGCTTCTGCCCAAGCGCATCGCAATATAGGCAACACGTTCTCCGTGCCGTCGCCCTAAGGCAACCTGTAAACCGCTTTCGATTTCTTCGTCCACCAAACCGAGATCAAGCGCACGGGAGAAGCTCCACATCCGACGGATGTAAAAGGCATCTTCAGTCATAATACGCTCCTTTAATTTTAGATACTCCTTAAATCACTTATGCTCTTTTTGTTCCAAGTTTTGTGTCGTCAGCCCAAACCCTTCGTCTTTCGTTCGTATTCCCTCGTTCTTCGTCCATCCGTTCCGCTACCCAAGCCTAGGACTTCAGTGCGAAACGAGCGCGACGTCTTTATAGTAGAATAGCAAACTTCCGCACAAGCGAACCGATCCCAGACACGGGGCAGTGCACAAAATGCAAGTCAAGAACCGTCCCCAACTTGCACGAATTCTGTCTTCCATAGACGGTACACATATAAAATGTGCCGTCTCCCAAACCTTTCGTTCTTCGTTCTTCGTCCTTCCGTTCCTCGACCCCAAGCCCGGGACGCAGTATGACACGAGCGCGACGTCTTTACGTAAGCAGACTAGCAAACTTCCGTTCAAGCGACCGACCCCAGACACGGGGCAGTGCACAAGGATGTGCACTGCCGCCAACCGAGCCCGAAGACACTGTCTTCGCACGAATTAGGCCTTCTTGCAGGATGGCGAGTTTGGCGGGGACCCCGCTCTTCATAGTAGGAGCTTGAACGGTTAGTTTGCTCTGCGTCGTAAGTACCGAGCGCTGTGTCATACAAGTCCCTCTTAATTTCGCAACCCCATTTGCGCTAAAGAGGTTGCTGAGTTGGCTACATCCTCAGAAGCCGCTCCGATCTGACTTGCGGTCAAGGATAAGGCATCGATCTGTTGGGCGATTCCTTGAACCTGCTTGATACTCGCATCAATCGCGGACATGATTTCTCCAAAGCGGCTAACCACTTCCCCGGCCTCCGCTGCAGCGCCGTGCATGGCCTCCGTAGTTTGAGCAATCGATTGGTTCACCGCGACAGTATTCTGTTTTGTAATTGTAATCAAAGCGCTGATCTCCTTGACGGACTGTTCGGAATGGTTGGCGAGCTTCTTGACTTCCTCCGCGACAACTCCAAAGCCTCGACCGCTGTCTCCAGCTCGTGCCGCTTCAATAGCAGCATTTAGCGCTAAGAGATTGGTTTGAGAAGCGATTTCCTTGATCACATCGGTGACAGAGGCAATGCGTGCAGAGCTTTTATCTAGTTCGGTCATTTTGCCCTGCATCTCAGACGTCATGGTTGCTAAACGCAAAATTGTATCTGATATCATTTGAATCTTCCGAACACCTTCTTGCGCCAAGGTATCCACTTGCCGAGAGAATTCAGCTGCTTCAGAGGCATTACCTGAAATCCGTGCAGTTGCCTCATTCATCTCCGCCGCAGAAGCTGCCGTTTCCTCAGAAGTTGCTGCTAGCGCTTGACTAGCTTCGCTGACACTTCGTTGCAAACTATCGATTTCGCTTAGGGCGTTCTCTAATTCGACCTTCTTGTCTATTTCAATCATATAGGACTGGATATAGCTTGCCATAACAACTTGCTGATCGAAATTCAAGATTTTCTGAATAGCTGAACTGGCATAGATAGCTAGGTCGACTTTTTTACGATAGTGCTTGAAAATTCTTGGCACAATCTCATCATTAAGAAACTGATTGGCACTCAAATAATAAAACGGCGGTAGATTAATCCGATTATGCACCTCTCCGATGGTAATGCGCCACTGCATGAATTCCTCATTGATCTTATCTGGGAAGAGTGACAGTAAATATTTCTTCATGGTAATTTTCAACTTCTCCACTGAGGAAAATCGGTCAATAATAGCCTTAAGATCTGGGAAAGTCGTCACATGGGCATAGAAGTTCCGGATTATTTCATCCGAATCGCGCTCAATAATAAATTTAATCTCTTTAAGTACGGCCAATTGCTCCGTATCCATCCTCAGCAATCGAACAGACTCGTCTAAGCTAAACTGATGTAATCGAGTCAAATAACTCATCCTCTCTCAGCAAATCTAACAATAAACAACTATCCTAATTTGCAAGTTCCTGATCTTTATCTGAGACATAGTCTTTGCCCTCCAGCAGTATCCCTAGAGCTGTCAGCACTACGTTGACTGTACAATAGGAATCGTGCTCATCCGTTGCACAATTATCACAAATGCTTTGTACCTCGAAGTATGCCTCTTGAAGTTCCATGCTTTTATATCGTTCTGTCATAAGCGGTACACTCCGGAACATATCGAGAATATCCTCCGGAATTTTATCTGTAAATTTCTCGCCCGTCTGCGCAGACAAACTGAGAAATTCCTTGGCCATGAACAATTGACACAGGGCAGAACATTTACACCCCTGTGCACAAGCTTTATCCATTTTTGAGAATGCCTTATAGGCACTAAGTTTACTGAATCCTTGTGCTGCCATTTCTCTACCTCTTTCTAACGGTTTTTAATATAGGTTCTATTTATCTATCGAATAAACTTCTCTTTCTACTTAGCGGAAGTATTGTCCAAGAGTTCCTCTACAGCCTGCTTGAAACGCTCAAATCCTGTTTTTTCTATGACATGATAAAGTCGGGCCCTCGCGCCAAGGTCTTCTCCTAATTCCGCCGCACTTGCCACATAGGTTTCCAGAATCCGCTTCACAACGGGAACTACTAGATCTCTGGGGATCCCCTTACGCACTAATACTCCATGTTTTGGATTCATTCCCGACTCTGTCCCACCTATCCAAAGGGAATATTTACCACGTGGTTCTGCCATTAGTCCAAGATCATGGCACTGTACACCCGTACAATTGCGTGGACAACCTGAAATTCCGATTTTAAAATCCCACGGCAGTATTGTAGCGTAAAAAGCTTCATCGATTATTTTGGCCAGTTCTAAAGTATCTCCACGAGAGTTGGGGGAAAATCCCTTCCCTGGGCAGGCTGCGATATTTCGAACACTTTTGTGTAAATTTGCCACACGGAGTCCAACCGTTTGAAGTTGATCCAAGGCGGCCTCGACTTTCTCTTTAGGGATAAGCAGTAGAGATGTCATGCGACGAGTGTTCTTCAGGACCCCATCCTCGCCAATAATCTGAGCAAGAACACTCACCTGTTTACCCGTCAAAATTCCGCCAGGAGAGTTTACGATTATTGCTACCATTCCATTGGCTTGTTCTGCAATGCCCCAATGGATCCCGCTCTCACATTCTACAGCTTCACCCGTCCATTGAAAGTTAAGATCTCGCTGAAGTTCAGTCATGATACTTCTCCCCCCACTATTTGAAAACTTTCTTAATATGATATTTCTCTATATATCGTGGGAATCCTGCAAAACTATCGAATATCTGATATTAAACTCATATAAGCACTAAAGAGAGCCATTATTCTGCTCTCTTTAGTGCTTATCCATATAGCTAAACTATTGAATATTCTGTCAATCCATACTTACCCGGCGCGTCGACGGGCAACCCGCTGAGGTGACGAAACTGATCGAGGCTCGGCTGATGTTTCTAATCGTTCCACCGACCCATCCGACAAGACTTCATATATGTTTACCACTCCGTCTCCCTTTGTCCACTCATGACAACATTCTCTGCAATAATAACGTTCACGGCCAATACGGCCGACCTCACGCGCTTTACATAATGGGCAATTCATGATTTAGCCAACTCCTATCAGAGATCCAACATTATTTTTATTATACAGTAAAAACAAGGAGTCTTCCTTAAGAATTTGTGAAACTTTTGTGTTCTTTCTCTTAGAAAAGATTTTTCTTTATTCAGATCAGATTAGTCAATTTATTCAGGTTTATACTAAATGAGAGGCTTTTGTGCCATTTAGCGCAAAAGCCTCTCAAAACCTCACCTGAAGTGAGTTATTCTTTATGCCTTTTGTACAGCGCTTTCCCAGATTCATATAGATTATTTCCCTCATGATCGATAATCACCATGACTGGAAAATCCTTCACGACTAAGCGCCGGACTGCTTCCGGCCCCAGTTCGGGATAGGCAATGACCTCAGCCGAAACAATGCGCTTAGCAATGAGGGCGCCTGCTCCCCCGATCGCTCCAAAATAGACAGCACCGTGTTTCTTCATCGCTTCAATCACTTCTGGTGAACGAAGCCCTTTACCGATCATTCCCGTCAAGCCTTTTGGGATGAGCTTTGGTGAATAAGCGTCCATCCGTCCGCTCGTCGTTGGCCCTGCCGAACCGATCACTTGCCCTTCTTTAGCCGGTGTCGGTCCGACAAAATAGATGATTTGATCGTTCATCTCAAAGGGCAAATCTTGGCCTTGCTCAAGAGCCTCGACCATTTTTTTATGGGCTGCATCGCGCCCAGTGTAAATAATCCCATTTAGTAAGACATTATCTCCAGCCTTCAGGCCCCTAAGCTTTTCCTGGGTAAGGGGTGTTTCAATGTGAATAGCTTCACCCATTAGTTTTCCCTCCCTTGCAAGGTAATTTCCTTATGACGAGTTGCATGGCAACCAATGTTTACTGCAACTGGCATTCCTGCAATATGCGTGGGATACACTTCTAGGTTAACAGCTAGAGCGGTTGTTACTCCTCCAAAACCTTGGGGCCCTATGCCTAAACGATTGACACGATCCAATAATTCTTCCTCGATTTTCGCTAGGCGTTCTTCCGGATTGTGTTTCCCTACTTCGCGAAGTAAGCACTTTTTAGCAAGGTAAGTGGCTTTTTCCATCGTCCCTCCCACGCCCACTCCGACAATAATCGGCGGGCAGGGATTTCCACCCGCTCGATCGACCGTGTCCACCACAAATTGCATCGCACCCTCGAGACCTTCAGAAGGCTTGCACATTTTCAAGCCCCCCATGTTTTCGCTGCCGAACCCTTTAGGTGCCACCACTAAATGCAAAGCATCACCAGGGACGATATCGTAATGGATCACTGCCGGAGTATTATCCCCCGTATTGACTCGCTCGAAGGGATCTTTGACGACAGATTTGCGTAGATACCCTTTGTCATACCCTCGGCGTACCCCTTCGTTAATGGCTTCGGTAAGACCACCACCAACCACGTGCAAATCTTGGCCGATTTCTACAAAAAGAACCGCCATCCCCGTGTCTTGGCACATTGGGACTCTCTCATCGTGTGCTATTTCTGCGTTCTCAATAAGACGTTCTAAAACCTCACGGCCTAAGGTCGAGCGTTCAACTTTTAATGCCTGATGAAATCCAGTCATTATATCCGCACTAAGGTCATAATTTGCCTCAATACAAAGCCTTTCAACCGCTGCTATGATCTCTTCCACGAGTATTTCCTTCATCTTCTCTACCCCCTCCTCAAAAGTCTTTTATGTCATAACGATTTCGAGGTTAATGCTACATTTCTGAATATTTCCAATCCCCGTCTCTTATTGTACTCCTAAGCAAAGCAAAAGCAAGAGACAATATGAGGCACAAGTTCCAATTTAACATTTAGTAGTCAGCCAAATGAGTTCTTGCATAAACTATAGGCGAATACGAGCTTGTGCCAGAACTGTTGACTGCCTTAACTTTGTAATAATAGGTAGTATCTTCTTCCAAGTCAGTATCCGTATGATTTGAGGTTGAAGTCGTTACAATTTTGGAATAAGTACCCGAAGACGAGGTTGCTCTATAAACATAATAGGATGTAGCACCACTTACAGATTCCCAGTCCAGGTATATTTCGCTGGAGCTTTCAGCTGTAGCTCTTAGATCTATCGGTGCCGATGGAGTACTTAACGCTAAAGTGGTTTTGGGAAATATTAATGCTGAGAATAATAAGCAAAGAACTATGGTCATTAATTTAAGATTACATTTTTTCATCAACTTTCCTCCAATATTTTAAGAGTATCTCATGATCTCCCTCGTTCTAGCAATCTAACAGATGCATGCCGTACTTTTTAAAATGTGGTCGCACCGTTCCTCCATTCATTTTCATCCGATCGTGACTCCCCCACCAAACTCTCGATGTTTAACTTTAGTTAAAAGAGTTTATTAAACGCATCTAGCTTATTACTTAATTCTTGTTCCTATCTGCATAATCCTTCCTACGAAAGCAACATTTTCTAACTCAGATAAACTATTCTGAACAGTTCTTACTCTGCTTATCAGGGCTATGAATGACCTATATGTAACCTATAGTTTTAATCTTTAGTACTTAAATTCTCAAACTATTTTTTTCTGTTAGGCTTACGGGATACACTTGGCTGCCCAAAAAACCTTTTTAACCACCGGGCAATGATTACAATTCCCATGTAAAGTACAAACGCAACCAAGAAACCCCACAGACCTTCCGCAATATCTTGGAATTCCATATTGCCTCGACCCGTTACTTTTTGTCCAATCTCTATGGCGAAAACAAGCACAACAAGGACAGTAAACGTGTAGATAAAGGAAATTGCCGTCAGGCTGTACCGAACAAGGTACTTGAACAACCTATTTACAAGTATAAAGAGAACTATTCCCAAAATTCCAATGACTAAGAAATGCAGCTGTTTATCGTTGAAGTTCAGACCCAAATGACGACTCAATAGGACTACTTTATCGTGGAAATAGTTCATCATGCTAGTGATAAGTTTCAGAACGTTGCTCAATCGCGACCCTCCATACAACACCCAATTGCCCCGTTAAACTGAGGTTCCTTCGGCACGACAACCTTCTTGCCCGACCCCTCTTCTAAAAGCTTACCTACAGCGTGGTTATGCGCGACGCCACCGGTAAAGACCAATACATCACTAGTGAATGAACGCAGGAGCGGCAAAATACGCTTAACAATTGTAGCGTTAACCCCAGCCGCTAGTTCAGTTAAGGGGAAACCTTCCACAATCTTACCGATCAATTCGCTTTCACCAAACACCGCACACGTCGAGTTCAACTCCACCGGAGCATCTACATATTGCCCTAGTTCTTCAAGTGACACATCAAGAATGCCCGCCATATTTTCTAAGTAGCGCCCAGAAGAGGCCGCACACTTATCATTCGTCATAAAATCGATCATTTTCCCCTTTCGGACTTGGATGATTTTACTGTCTTGGCCACCAAGATCTACCAACGTAAAATCCGTGAGCCCGGTCTGATGAATCGCTCCCAACACATGCGCTTTAAGCTCTGGAATAGCCTCTCCACCAGCAAGTTCCAAAGTATTACGCCCATATCCAGTGGAAATTAAGCGTTTAACCACAGGCAGTCCCAAAGCCTCAAAGTCCACAACCAGCTTTTCTCCCTGCTTTCGCCCATACTCCCGGTAAAAACGGATCGTATCCAAGCTTTCCAAACGGAGGATTTCTAAAGACTCCTCTTTCTTCGGATGCACCATGAGGGCGATCTTCACACTCCGACTCCCTAAATCAATTCCACAGATAATTTCTTGTTCAGACATGGGATTCCCCCCTTGTAATATTCTAAACAATTTTCAATGTGCCCCCTTAAGAGGGTCGTCCATGGCTACAGGGACACTCGGCCATTCATGGCCAGCGGACGTCGCTTTGGCCGGGAATCCTGCCCTCTTGCATCAGGGTTTAAAGCCCTAGTTTGCAACGACGAACGCATGGCTGAACAAGTGTCTCACGACCCTCCAATCATAGACAAAAAAGACTCTAACCTCATTTTACTACGTGCATCCAACCCTGTTGGATTTTCCCCCTCTAACGTTAAAATAGGATAATCCAGTTTTTTTCGTATAATCAAATCCTCGATCTGTCGATAACAAAAGCTTTGCGTATAGTGAATGATTCCGTCTAGTTGGCGGCGCTCTGCCTCCTTTGCAATATCCTCAATTCGTTGAAAGACTTTATAAGGATAGGTGTATAAGCGGTACTGTTCCACCACGTCATCCGTCTCAAAGGGCATCGCAAACTGTCTCTGGACTTCATTAAATACTACACGAGCTCCGTGTTCTTCCAAGAAATCATACAGTTCGGGGAAAATCGGTGGAACCCCGATAAAACCAAGGCGAAGTTCACGACCCTTCCCCCGTGATCCTAATCTAACCCGCCCTGAAAACGGTTCCCGTTCGCGCGCTGTCTGGATAAACTCCTCCATCTCCCGGGCAAAGCTATCAGGGTCGCCGTTAAAATCCGAACAAGAAACAAGGTAGAGGTGGTTTTCAAAACCACTTACACGGTTTTCTTGCCAAGTCATTCGATCAATTTCCCAAGCCAAGGCTCGGACCTGGTCAAGACGTTTCTTTTGCAGATTCACAGCTTCCCACGTTGTACCCAAGGCTTCCATAAACTTATTAATTTGCAGACGGAGCATGTCAGGATCTCGATCATATGGAAAAGCAAACGGGATAATTCCAATCCCCTCCACTTCCCAGGTCTCCATCAGGGCATGCGTATTACTGCAATCTCCTTGAGTCACCGCAACTATGCTCTGAATGTCTGGATTATGCAAGGCCGTCGTATATAATCCCTTGATCCAACCGCAGACATTTCGTGGGTAACCAGCCAGCTCAGCCTCTTCCACTCGACGCATGGCTTCTGAACTCGTAATAAAAATATTGTTTAAATCAATAGGTGTATCCCCCGCTGCAAAAATTACTTCAACTGGTACCGTCGTTGTTAACCCTATTTTACTCATAATTGTTGTCTACTCCTTGTTCCATGATATTTGACCGAATCCTCAACTCCGCTTCATCCTCTTTATTGGGTCTTCAATCCATGAAAGTACATCCTCACTATATAGTGCATGCTGTTTTCTTTCGCCTGTTGTATGAATACTATTGCCCCAAGAGTTATACTTTTATTTATAAAATTCTCCTGAGGTTTCGCACCTGGGTAGGCCATAGACTTTAGGGGCCCTTTTAATATCCTGCAAGACAAGGTGTCGCCCCTAAAGTATTATATCATAACAAGACAGGCACACTCGAAGTGTGCCTGCACAAGAATAAATCATTAAGTGCTGAGGTTTCCACCGTATCAAATAAATCAGTGCACGGATTACAATTGTGTATCTAATTGTTCCTACGAACCCTTTTTAACAAAGCAAGCGTCCTATTCATCTCGTTGTGCACGATCATATAGCCTTCATCCACGCCCATACCAGGTTTGGCCAACATTTGATCCGGGCGGGTGGCAAGGGATACATGCACAGCAGTTCGAGCTCCTGAATCTGTTTCATTACAGGATCCACCGACGTAGGCACCTACACCGTACTTCTTGGCATAAATTACTGCTTCAATCGTGTTTTGAATCCCACCCAAGTCCGGAGTTTTAATTTGAACCATGTCAGCAGCTTGCGCATCCACAAACTTGACGATATCTTCATAGGTATTACACCATTCATCCGCCACGATTTCCACCCGAACTCCTCGAACCCTTAAAGCGTCGCGCAAAGCTTTGAGTTGTTCAATCTGACTCTTTAAACTGCCGGCATCCATCGGTCCTTCGATCCTTAGATGCAAGGGAGTAGCTGCTTTTTCTAACTTAGCGAAGTAGTCTACCATTCGATCCACATTATCTTCAAAGGCAATTCCGATAGTACCATAAACGTCAATGTGCAAAACTGGACGATATTCATTGCTTCCAAGCGACAAAATTCGGTTTCTAAGCCACTCCACATACTCTAAAAGCAGCTCTCCATTCTTGCCCAACTTCGTCTCAACATGGTTAATCAGGGCATGGGGTAACACCCCGGCACGTTTAATAATCGCCTTATCCGCATTATCATAACGATCATCTCCGGTTTGCGTAAAAATTGGTACAGGCTCCAGAATCATCGGTAGTTCATATTCCTCGAGTATGACTTCTGTCATCGTCTTTTTCTTTGCTTTAGCCACACCATCTAGAATTGCTTGACTTACCCCATAACGAATAGCCGTATGATAACGTTCCCCATTCGGTCGTTTCGAACTCTCAATCTGACCCACCAAGTTTTGGAAAGAATCCAATTGCTGACCAATAAGCATAGGCGCAATCTCATCAAGAATAATGGGTATAAAATCCTTTGCCAAAAAAAGCGGATCCCGACCACCCGCACCAGAATATTGGACAGCTGCGCAATCCCCCGAAGCCACTTGCCCGTCCTCCAGGATTAACATGACAGAAATTGACTCACCCCGTTGACGAACCGCCTTAAAGCCAGGCGTTTGCGGCTCCCCATCGTAAGTAAACCCATCATGAGTAGCACCAGATTTAATCGCTAGTTGGTCATCAAAATAAAACCCCGTAAGCCCTGGCGAAGCAATGACATCCACGATCTTCATAATATGTAGCCCTCCTCAAATGAGTTATCTCTTCTAATATATACCTTTGAGACTAGGGAACGGTTCCCAGGTCTCCCTTAAAACAGGGGGCAGGTCCACTGTTTTGCCTTTTCGGCGAAACAAGGGACCTGTCCCCCTGTTTCGGGCCCACAACCAAGCCTAAAATACCCCAAGGGGCTTAGCATCCTAAACAACCCCCATCTTCCGGGAATACCATGACCCCCTCTCAGGATAGACGTTGCTTGAGACAAAGAGAACGACTAAAGCGAGCAGCCCGCCAAACTTCACGAAAGCGACCCGGAAAAAAGGGCTGAGCACAAGGATGTGCGAAGCCGGCCATGCGACAGGGACGACGGCACAGGACGTGCCTAGTGCAGGGTGCGCCAGGGATGGCATAGCGCGCTGCGGTCGCTTTGGCCGGAACACATGTGTTCCGCCCTGTTTGGAGGCGAGCTTGAGTGACTAGTTTGGCCTGCGAGCGGCGGTCGTGAACGTGTCTCAAGCAACGTCCATCCCCAGCGACCCCAAAGAACGGCATGCTAACCCCTTGGCCGCCCAACGAGCATCCCTTTCCCAATCGCATATATGTCATCGATCACCATCTGGAAGGACGGATCTCGATCCTCATCTCGCCCACGCTGGGCAATTCGCTCTCGATGAAACTCCTTGATCGTCTCATCAAAGGGGATATTCCCGAAATCTAGGAGCCTCACAGCTCCCGTGGTATCCCGGGCTGGGAGAATCTTACCCGAATTATATCGGCTCGGTGCAAACGGGACATCAATCACACCTGCTTGAAACGCTCGGACCGTCCCGACCGCAGCATCTCCCTCGCCTAGTTCGAGGACCCGATCGAGAATAGCCCTTGTCTCCATCAAAATCATAGTCTCTTCCAAAGCTAACTCACCGGTCATGGGCAGAGTTTGGTCTCTTAACATGTTTAAGACTTGCTTCGTGGCACGAAGGCCTGCTGCATTAGCCTCTTTAGTAGGAATACCCAGTGCTTCGTGTGGAGTTTTCACAATTACCTTAGAAACCTTGGCTAAGGCCGCGGTCACTGCTCCCCACGAAATAACTCCAAAGGCTTTAGCCTCATCTTGTGGAAAACCACCCATCCATTGATGAAAGACCGTAGTGATCATTACCTTTGGATAGCCTAGTTTTGCTAAGTACTCTTCCGCCAGAACGGGCAGCGTATGCAGAGCAGCGACGTCTTGGATGAGATTACCGCATTGCCCGTAACCAAGCGTCAAGCTGCGAACTCCCTGAGCAACTGCCAGTATTCCTTCTAGAACTGCCACTGCATGGGATATGGCAGGTGGAACAAGCGTTCCGGTTAACGGTCCAAAGGGCTCACGGTTAATTTTAACGCCTTGCTCCTCGTAGAGACCGATCAGGCGGTCGACATACTGCCAGTATTTGATCGTACTTTCTATAGAAACGTCTTTAGAATACGGAATGTTATAAGAAATTCCGCCCCCTTCGTAATCCGTAAAGCCACCGGCAATCGTCACCTCGGCAAGTAGCCGTGCATCCGGAGTTCCATGCCGGACTTGGATCGGTACTTGAACACTTTCGACCACGCGCCGACAAGACGCTACCCCATGGTTTACTGCTGGAAATCCATTCAGCATTGAGCGTCCGATAGCCGCACTTTCTTCCATACCCGCTTGTGCTTCGGTGTAACGGTTTTGCCGGGTATAGGAATCGATCGTGGACGGCAGAAAATCTGCGCCACCTTCATCTTGCAGGAAACGCAACAATTCAATATGCTCATTAAGCAGAGCTACACCGGCACGAGGTTGAGCAAATGTGATCCCTTGAGCTTTTCCCTCGGCTAGTTTCTCAGCAAAGATTTTGCTTTTAGGTAATGATTTTTGATAGGCTACTGCTTCCTCAAAGTTAACGTCCTTACCCGTTTCCCATTGCCCCAAAACTTCCTGCCGCTGGCGCTGAAACTCTTCTGCGTCCATTTGTTTAACCGTTAATTCCATTTCTAAAACCCCTCCTACTAAAGTTTGACGATATATTTCTTCATGATCCTGAGCGCGGCGAGGGGTGCTACTTCACGAAGCAAACCCATCGCTGCTAAAATGTACTCTTTATCTAAGTAAAAGACCGCGTTTTGAGGTTTGAGAAGCGTAGGTTCCTCTATGTTAAAAACTGCTCCTCGCAAGATACCCAAAGCATCGGGGTGATGAAGGAGGACCCCTCCCGTTCCGATCACTACAGGTAGTGGCGTTAAATCCTTGCCATGCTGCACATAAGTCGCACCGAATGGGGTATAAACCACCTCAATCGTTCCTACATGACGGTCTACAGCCAACCCTACAGCCACTCGGCCCATAGCCACATCGAACTTAATTTCTTCCTCTGATTGAGGAATTCGCCAAGGATCTTCTTTACATAAACCTAATTGGCATTCAATTTGATCCTCTGCCCAACCCAGGTAGTCGCTCAAGCGTCGACCAGCAGCCTCTACTAACGCCTCTGAACTGTAGCGCATCCCCAAGTCGCCCTCAACTGTTCGTTTGGCATAAGGTTCTGGTAACCCTTTTAGCATAACGCTGGGTTTACTCGGATCCCCCCTGGCAATCGAATGCACATCCGTCGTAGCCCCCCCGACATCCACAATCATGAGTTCGCCCATTCCTTGTTCAGAACCATGTCCCTCAGCCAGAAGTTCGGCTGCTGAAAGTACCGCCGCTGGTGTCGGCATCATAATCCGTTCCAGAAATTCCTCGGCCGTGTCTAATCCCTTGGCCTGAATGATGTGATTTAAGAACACATCTCTAATTGCTAAACGGGCGGATTCTACTGACAAGACGCCGAGCTCTGGCATCACATTGTCTGCTACAACCACAGGACTATGCCGTTTGCGCAGGATTTCTGCAGCCTGGGCAGCCGCTACCTTATTTCCCGCAACCACAACAGGAAGGCTTTGGGGAAGCTTGCCCAGCATTTCTGCATTTTTTAAGAGGACTTCCTTATTACCCCCATCCGTTCCTCCCGCTAACAAGAGGATATCTGGTTTATAACTAATAATTCTAGCCAGATCAGCTGGCGTCAGTTCGTAGCTAAAAACTTGAAGCACTCGAGCACCCGCTCCGAGGGCTGCTCGTCTGGCCGCTTCTGCTGTAAGTTCTTTAACCAAACCACTGGCAATCATTTTTAAACCACCGGCCGCACTACTGCAAGCGAGCTTGCGAGCAAAATTCCAACCGCCTGCAGGCTCAGGGATCTGAGCTAAGGCCGCCCTCAAGCCCTCCATAATATTAGTTTCAATGGTTGTACCCGCTCTGGCCGTCCCCACGATCTCCTCCGAATCAAGGTCTACAATAGTCACTTTCGTAAATGTACTGCCAAAATCTATGAGAAGGACTGCTTGCAAGGTCCGTTCCCCCCCTTTAATCCACTCCTAAATACCTAAATCTTTACGCAAATCTTCAATCGGTGTCTCTGGCATCGTTCCAGGTGGATAAACCCGGTCAAAACCCATCGCTAAAAACCGTTCTTTGACAGACTCAAAGTCCTGTTTCCCACAAACCAAGTTACCTCCGACATACATACGAATCTGACCTATACCTGTCTCCTGACATTTCTCACGCAAACCTCGGCAATCCATTTCCCCGTGTCCATACAAAGATGAAACCAGCAAAACATCGGCATTCGTTTCGATGGCCGCATGGATGAACTCTTCCTGAGTAGCGAGTACTCCTATATTGATCACTTTAAACCCCGCTTGTGTAAAGGCATAATCCAAGATTCGATTTCCCACAGCATGAACATCCGCTCCAATGACCCCTAAGACCAAGGTTTTTTGTTCCAAAATCCATTCCTCCTGGTCGCTTTCTTTCTTAATTACAACCCCCAAAAACCTCACTCACCTAAAATGACTTGTTCTACGTGATCGATTTGTTCTTGGAGGAGTGTATTACCCACTTGCCGAAAAAGTCCTGGATCACCGCTCACAAAATAACGAGCCCGCCAATGTTTTTTCCCTAAGACCGATGAAGTAGGTGACTCAATCAATCCCGATCGTTCCCAATCGTCTAGATGCTGAAGTAAAATCTCAAGCTCTTTGACCACCGCCAAAGCTGGGTCCACAATCAACACATCTTCTCCCAAGGTCTCCTTGATGACGGATTCAAGAAAAGGATAATGAGTACATCCCAAAATAAGAGTATCGACACCCGCCGCTTTTAACGGAGCTAAATAAGTTTTGGCGATGCCACGTGCTTCTGAAGAATTCGCCAAACCAGCTTCAATTAAAGGTACAAAGAGAGGGCAACCCTGAGCCTTAACTAAGGCGATAGCCTGTTCTCCTTGCTGCCAAGCGTCTCTAAGTTCTAAGTCATCAGGTAAGCTTCCTTTAGCTAAGGCTCGACTCACCCCCGACGAATAGGCTTTGCTGCGCACGGTCGTTTCCGTAGCAATCAGCCCTATTCTTCCAGCAATGGTTTTTTCCACTGCCAAGCGTGCTCCTGGTTCAACCATACCAACCATTGGGATATCAAATCGATCTCGTAGAATAGGAAGCGCGGTTGCCGAGCTAGTATTACAGGCTACGACAACCACCTCTGCCCCTTGTCCGATCAGAAACGTGACAATTTCTTCTCCGAAACGAATTAATTCCTCTCGAGAGCGGTTTCCATAAGGTACACGCGCAGTATCTCCATAATAAACGATTCGGACATCGAGTAATCGCTCCAGAATCTCTTTCATCACGGTAAGACCACCCACTCCCGAGTCGAACATTCCGATTACACGTTGCTTTTTCAAAACTTCTCCCCCTTTAATTCCAGCAAAAGTCCTCTTATGAGATTAAGACTCCCCGCATCCGGTTCAAAGCGAAACTCGATACACTCCATATTTTGAGGGAGCACTTTTTCAACCCGAAATCGAAGCCTCGGAGCTAGGATTACCGCTCCACATTCCGGCAAAACCTCATTCAAGCTCGCCTCATCTGGTTGAATCAGAGTTTTCAGCACTGGGTACAAACCGGCTTGCCTAAGCGCACCTTTAACCTTTTCAGCAAATTGATGACTTTCACAAACCAAAGCTAATCCACGCCCCATTGATAACTTGGCAATGCGCACAATCGTATCCAGCTTAGGTTGCAAAGAAATTCCCAAAATGGGAATCCGCAGTTTACCTAGGAGAATTTTAACTTCCGCCAGGTGGGTCACTCCCGTAATCGCCATGTCCATTCCGGATAAACGGTCCTGAGCCAGCGGAGACTCTTGGAGTTCAGAAAGCAGGATCGGCAGAAGGCTTACTCCTGGACCGAGATTCCAATTGACTTCGGCAAGTTGCTCAGGGTTCGTAACGAGGAAAGCCACTTTTAGCCGTGAAAGAAGCTCTTTCTTTTGCATTCCCCGCACATGTACAAACGACACAAAGTCATCGATCGAAAACCCAAGTCCAACTGCCTCTTCCATGGCCAAATCAACGATCCGAAGGACCTTCTCCTTCCGACCCTCCTGCTGCAAGATTTGCGAAGTATCCTCAACAAAGGTCCCTTTACCCCTTGCGGAACTTAAGATCCCTTCACTCTCCAGTTCCTTATAAGCTTGGCTGACAGTATTTCGGCTGACAGCTAAGCTTTCTGCCAACTCCCGTTCTGGTGGAAGTTTCATCCCTGCTGTCCAAATCCCTTGAGTAATTCGCCGTCGGATCTGCTCCTTAAGCTGGATGTAATAAGGTACCCCGCTCTTTCGATCCAAATCCATCAAAATCCCTCTTCTCTTATCCTGTAATTCTTGTTATGAAAATTTATGCATAGTTTTAGTCAATTCTATTATATTTGGCGCAATCCTTTCTTGGTCTGGTTAATTAGTCCAATAATTATTATATTTCTCCGTCCTTTTAGGTATTCCTTCTTTGGGTCGGTCCTATCAATAAATATTCTGAGAACGCAAGCGGAAGTTCTTTCTTTGATAGCAGCGAGATCATCTTTATCTATATGCCAAGATCATAGAAGCAGGGACGGTTCTTCTGTCTACTAAATTTGACAGAAGAACCGTCCCTGTTCCTATCCTCGACTGTTACTGTAACTTTGGAAAAGCGGGGAATTCCCCGCTTAGTAAGCTTAAGCGTTTTAGTGATTCAATTTTTGTTGGAGTTGCTGCTCAAGATCATACGAGACCCCACTGTTATTGCCAACTACTGCTGACTTTGAAATATACCCTTTATTGAAAAGCAAGTAATAATTCAAACTTGATGGCAAGGTATTCGGCGGTAGCATTGCAACAAAGCCCCCGTTTTTAGCGGCCAAAGCAGCTGTTAAAAGAGCATCTGCATAGGGTTTTCCCAAACTAACATCATCTTGTCGAGACAGTCCAGAAGTAAAATAGAGTGGGGACTGGGGAGTTTGTGTGTTAAGGAGATTTTGGAAGATAATCGTTTGAGTGTCATAGCGATCGTAACCACCCCAGCGTTTCACTGCATATTTAGTGCGCAATTCCTGTTCCAGTTGAGCGCTAATAACGGCTGTCCCTCCTAGCAAAACTACGTTACTCGCATTCAGATCGTCCAATGCCTTTCTTGTAGCTTGAGGCAATTGCTCTCTGTCCGTAAGCAAAATTGAACTACCTTGCTCAGCCGCAAAAGCACTAGCAGCGATAGCATCTGGTATGGCATGACCATTAGCTAGAAATACTGTGCGGCTTGCATCAATCCCCACATAGGAAGAGATCAAAGCCGCCGTGTCAAATCCTTGCTGCCCAGCGATCCGTGTAACTGCAAACTCCTTTAAACTATCTTGAATGCCTTGAGAAATAGCTACAGTTCCTCCGACAATGTATACGCTTGAAACGCCCAAATTACGCATCTCTGCTAAGGTCCTCTCATCTAATGTTGAAGAATTAGTCATAAGTATCGGGGCATTGAACTTTTTAGAAAGTGGAACCGCAGCCATGGCATCGGAAAATTGATCATCTCGTGCCAAGATCACAGTACGAGTTCCTTGTGCCCATCCACTTCTTGCAATGGCAATGGATAGGGAAATATTATCCACTGAAGTTCCACCAATTCGGGGATTTTGAGTATACGCTGGAACCACTGGGATCGAACCTATCACATGTCCAGCAAGGATAATGTTGACTGTTCCTAATGTAGCGGGTGACATTAGAAACGTGAACGTTCCGTCGCTAAGCGTCGTAGCAGATTGAGAAGTTGTTCCTACTTTCGTTCCGTCTACAGTGACCGTTTTGCGTGCTAATGGATTTCCATCGGTATCCGTGACCTTAACACTCATCGTATTATTCGTATTAACAATAAGAGAACCCGTGACAGTTGTCACAGCGTTGACCACTTTAATGGTTCCCCCAGCTGAGCCTGTATAAGGAGAGACTGGAATGATTATAAGTGTATAATCTCCGGCAGTATCTATCGTAACATTAGAAATGCTGTAATTTCCTTGAGACCCAGACACGGAATAATACGTCTCATTCCCCTGTGGGTCTGTAATGGTAGCATTCACGGATCCAGTAAAAGGATTCTTATACGACTGAAAAAGTTTAAAATTAATGGTACTAGTTTCCCCTGTAATCAATGTTGAGTCTGTACTGGACTTAAATTCGAGCCATCCTAAATCCAACGAATCAGCAGCCGACGCCACCCCCGGGATCATCCCGATTAACAAAAAAACCGTCATTAGCACAGCCACAACCATTTGCGTCAGTGTCTTTTTCCCCACGTATACTTCTCCCCTCTTCTTTACGATATTACAAAATCATCTTGTAGGTTTGTTTCATGTTACCTTTATCTCTAACTTCATAGGAATAAGAATCCCTTTACTAAATAGTTCCGACACCCCTATTCAATTAACAGATTACTCATACCTTAAAGCATCAATAGGATCCATGGCAGCGGCCTTGCGCGCTGGGAAGACCCCGAAAATAATGCCGATTGCGGCAGAGAAGCCGAAAGCCATCAACACTGAGGTCAGAGAGATACTGGTGTTCAGTGTTAAGGCCTTCCCTGCCAGGTTAGATCCTCCATAACCAAGTGCGATACCAATTCCTCCACCCAAAATACTGAGCACGACCGCCTCGATGAGGAACTGCATTAGAATATCCATACCTTTTGCCCCGATCGCTTTCCGGATCCCGATCTCCCGGGTTCGTTCAGTGACCGAAACGAGCATGATATTCATGATTCCAATTCCCCCGACCAACAGGGAAATGCCCGCAATTCCGCCCAGAAGCATGGTCAGAGTTTGAGTTACACTTTGCATGGTTGCCAACATATCGGCCTGATTCTGTACTCTGAAGTCGTTATCTTTGCCGTCCTGGATTTTATGAGCTTTTCGTAAAGCAGCCGTAATCTCATCTTGTGCCGTTTGCATAAGGTCCTCTGAAGAAGCCGATACTAGGATACTCCGTAAATTCTTTCTCCCGATTAAACGTGCTTGAACGGTGGTGATAGGTGCGGTAATCATATCGTCACTACTCTGAAATCCGGTTGACCCTGTAGCAGTTGTCACACCAATGACTTGAAAAGGAACGTTGTTTATTTTAATGATTTTCCCGATGATGGAAGCATTCGCGTCCCCCATAAGGTTTTCCACAACGGTCGGGCCGAGTACAGCGACTCTAGCACTGCTATTCACGTCCTCTTTCGTAATATAGCGGCCACGCGCCATACTGACATTCTTAATGATTTCATAACCCTCTGTGGTTCCATTAATGCTCGTGGAGGTATTTCCGGAACCTAAGACCACCTGCGCATTGGTACTCGAAATTGGAGCAACTGCTTTAACAGCTGTTCCAATTTCGATCTTGGAAACATCAGTTATACTTAGGCTGGTTGAGCTACCTGCCCCCCCGTTTACCCCTCCAGAATTTGACTGGCCGGGGCTAATAGTAAGAAGGTTGGAGCCCATGCCCTGAATCTGCGAAGTGATCGAAGCGGTTGCTCCATTCCCAATTCCAACCATAGCAATGACAGCCGCCACTCCGATAATAATCCCAAGCATGGTCAACGCTGACCGTAGTTTATTCGCTCGCAAAGCCCTGAGAGAGACCCGGATACTTTCTAAAAAGTTCACTCTGCCACTCCTTCCTCGAGGACCTGCGCTTGGGCCTTACGTGGGTTTTTTACTTTTTCGTCCCCTTCAATATGACCGTCACGGAAGCGAACAATCCGCTCGGTAAATTCTGCAATATCTGGTTCGTGCGTCACAATGATAATCGTATTTCCCGAGGCGTGCAATCGCTGAAAGATCGCCATTACCTCTTCACTAGACCGACTGTCCAAGTTCCCGGTGGGCTCATCTGCCAATATGATCGAAGGGTTGGTAACGAGCGCACGTGCAATGGCTACCCTTTGTTGCTGCCCACCAGATAGTTCTTTGGGACGGTGATGAATCCGATCGCCAAGGCCCACGGATTCTAACGCAGCAATGGCACGAGATCGTCTTTCTTTACCTCCCATCCCTGCATAGAGCATGGGAAGTTCTACATTTTCTACAGCCATCGTCCGAGGAAGTAGATTAAATCCTTGAAAGACAAACCCAATCTTGCGGTTACGAATTACAGATAATTCATCTCCACTGGCCTTCGCGACATCGGTTCCGTCGAGATAATACTCTCCTTCTGTCGGTGTATCCAAGCATCCTAAAATATTCATCATCGTCGACTTGCCCGAACCGGAGGGTCCCATAATGGCTACAAACTCACCGGCTCCTACGTGAAGGTCCACCCCACCTAAAGCCGCAACTTGAATATCACCGTTGGCGTAGATTTTCCTGATTCCTTTGAGATTTATCAAATAACACTCCTCCTATTCCCTACTTAATTTCTGGGAGGACCACCCATAGTTTTATTTCCGCCACCTAAACTAAATCCTCCTGTTGAAGCTTTAGCTGTTGCCGACGAACTAACCGCGGTGACGACTTCTTGCCCCTCTTTTATACCGCTTTTGATTTCTACATTTGTTCCATCATCCAAGCCACATTCCACCGGTATAAATTGTAGATTTGCTCCGCTCTGTCCACTACCGGGGTTTGTCGCGCTCTTGGAATTTGTACTCGGTTGAGTAGAAGTCGCGGGAACCATGACGCCTTTCTTAGTCCCTCTGGTTTTGATCGCTTCACTAGGAACAGTCAGAACATCCTTGGCTTCTGCCACGACAATGTCAAGATTAGCATTCATCCCTGAACGAAGTTTATCGCTGGCCTGTTCTACTGATACTGTGACTTTAAACGTTGTAACATTGGAAGCAGTTGTCCCTTGAAGCGCCACTAAGCTCACACTCCCACTGCTATGTTCATCTGGGTACGCGTCAAGGGTAATATCCACCTTCTGACCTACTTCGACCTGCGCAATATCTGCCTGATCAATCATCGCTTCCACCTGGAAATTGCTCCCGGTAGGAGTAAGCGTAATGATTGAGTTAGCGTTGGTATATTCGTACAGTTGAAGTGGTGAACTGACAACTATGGCGTCCGTTGGTGCTATTATTGTGGCATTTTTTAAATCTGTTTGCGCACTGGCAAGCTGGGCCTGTGCTATGGCGATACTGGCTTGTGCAGATTGAAGATCTCCCGATTTTGGGCCATCCGCTTGTTTATCTACTTGATATTGAGCCGCCGTTACTTCCGCCTGAGCAGAGGCTAAGGCGAGAGCAGCTCCTCCATTTTGCGCATTTTGAGCAGTGGTTAAAGCAGCTAATGCTTGGTTCAAGGAGCTTTGAGCAGATTGTAGGGATGACGTATTTCCACTCTGCTGCGCCTTGGCCAAAGCATCACTAGTCAGTTTAACGTTCTGATTGGCCAGTAAGACCTGGTTCGCTAAATAACTAGGATCCGCATTTTGCTGAGCGGTGGTTAAACTTTGTTGTGCTTTGGCTAGAGCTGCCTCGGCTTGGGCTTTCGTTTGGGCATTGAACCCATCTTGTAGGATTTGAAGTTTAGATTGAGCGGCTGTTAAGTTTGCCTCTTGTTGCAACACGGCCGTCTGAAGCTTCGTATCATCCATCTTCGCAAGAACTTGCCCAGCTTTTACAGAATCACCAGGCTGGACATTGAGTTCCACGATCCGTCCTGTATTTGGAAACGTTAAGGGAATCGAGTGGGGAAAGCTAACCGTTCCAGTTGCAGTAATCACTTTGCTCACATTTCCCATTTTTGCTTTTGCCGTAATGTTTGAAGAAACGGCAGGTTTAGCAGTAAACTTTGTATAACCCCAATATCCGCCTCCCATGACCAAGACACCTATAACCCCAATAGTCACCCATTTTTTATTCATACTCTTTCCCCTTTTCTCCCAACTTGCTCTTAAATGAAACAATCATACGATCTTCACGCTTGGGGCGTAAGGCCACTTTATCTCACTTAAGAATAGTAGTCTTAGTGAAGGTTAGCCATGCCATTGGATAATTCTTGCTAAGAATAACACAGTATAATGGTCAAACAACGAAGAACATCTTAAGATGTTGTTAAGAGGTTCACTCCTGTAGCGCCCTTGGTTTTACAGGCAATAAAATCTTAAAACGACTTCCGACACCTGATTTGCTTTCAACTTGAATTAAGCCACCGTGTGCTTGAATAAACTCCTTGGCGATTGCAAGTCCCAGGCCTGTTCCTCCGCTTTCCCGCTCTCGAGCTTTATCCACACGGTAAAAACGGTTAAAGATATACTCGAGTTCTTCATCCGGAATACCTGCTCCGGAATCTTCAACGATGACTTGTACCCAACCACTGGAACTGAAATCATCTGTGCAAATTTCTCCGTGAGAATATCTTTGGCGACTTAGTTTATCCTGATCCGTTCGTCGGAAAACATCCCGCAAACGATGCTTGTTCTCAGTGATGAGTGTTCCGTCTTCTGCGGGTCTTTCAGCCTCCTCCAGTAACAAACGGAGAGATCCACCGGGTGGCGTATGCAAAAGAGCATTCCCAATTAAGTTTACCAAGACCTGGGTTAAACGATCTGGGTCGCCAATAATTTCTGGCGCATACCCCAAGATTTTAACGGTCAACTGCCGCTCTTCGAATTCAATGGCAAATTGTTCAGTTATTCGTTCTAATAGTAGTCTAAGATCGACTGTTTTAAAAGCCATCGGTAGTTTACCCGCTTCCGCTAGGCTTAACTGCTGAAGATCCCGAACCAAGCGAATCAGTCTCAGAGTCTCATCCTGAATGGGAAGAATAGTTTCTGGTGTCGAGGGGAGAACCCCTTCCTGAATCGATTCTAATTTCCCGAGGATAACCGCCAGAGGAGTTCGCAATTCATGAGCAATATCTGCCACCATGTTGCGCCTTACTTCCTCATTGCGGGTCAATTGTTCCGTCATCCGGTTGAAGTCCCGGGCCAAGATTGCTATATCTCCGTTCCCCTTCACGTTAACCCGTGAGGAAAGATCTCCTTTTCCTACGTTCCGGACGGCTTCCATCAAATGGTTTAATGGCTTTGTAAAATGCCGGGTCAGTAGCATACCCAAAAGAAGTGCCACTAGAGACGTGATGACCAACCCGATGATCATTGCATGAACGATCGAGGTTCCAATGGTCTTGGCAAGTTTAGTATTACTAGTGATTAGGCGGTTATCTTGCCAGTAATATCCCACCGTCTGGTTTTTGACTTTGATCTCATCCCATTGTTTTGTGATTTTATTGTCTAAGGGAAATTGAGAAAGATGTTTCCCAAGATCTTTATTGAGTGAGTCGCTCACGACTTTATGTTCTAGATCGAATACCCAGAAGCGTGGGCCATCGCGGTGAGGTCGACTAAAATTTAGATCCGGCTCTGTCAAAATTCGTACCGCGGGATTTGGCTCCATAATAGGCCCAAATCTCCGTTCTGGCTCCTCAATGATCTTCGTGACGTAGCCCTGAACTCCATCCCAGCCACCATGAGCCTCATAATAACCACCCAAAAGCCGATTCCAGCTCTCTCCATAGGCTTGCTGTACATAGGTTTCAGCATGCCCGAGTAAAGCTTGGGTCGACAGTAAGGCAATTGTAGTAAAAACAATCGCCATGAAGAAAACCATACTTATAAGGGCAATAATAAACTTGCGCCGCAGGGTCACAGGCCTTCACCAAACCGATACCCTACCCCAAACACTGTTTCCACATATTTGGGGTCGCTTGGATTATCTTCTATTTTCTTGCGCAAATTCGAGACATGCGTATCAATCGAGCGCTCATAATAGAGATATTCCTCCCCCATCGCCTGACGTAAGAGTTGCAAACGGCTATAAACCGTACCAGGACGTGAAGCAAGCAAATGGAGAATGTTGAATTCCGTAGGGGTTAAAAATATCTCCTGCCCCTTTTTCTGTACTTTATGGCTTGAGACATCCAGACTCAGCTCGCCTCGGATTAAGAGGGAAGAGGTTGTTTCCTGTGAAGACCCCGAGGAACGCCGTAGCACAGTTTTGATCCTAGCCGCCAATTCTCGCAGGCTAAAAGGCTTGACAATATAATCGTCCGCACCGAATTCTAAGCCCAAGACGCGATCGATTTCTTCAGATTTTGCCGTAAGCATTATGATCGGGATCGTACTTGTCTCACGCAAGCGTTTGCACATTTCCAGTCCACTCATTCCAGGAAGCATCCAATCCAACAGCACGAGATTTGGTTTTTCCCGTTCAATGAGCTGCATGCCATCAAGACCGTTGACCGCCGTTAAGACTATAAATCCTTCCCGGGAAAGGTAATCTTTAACGAGGGTTAATATTTCTGGTTCATCATCCACTAAAACTAGTTTCATAAGCGTTCGGCGAGGATACCCCCTATCGTCTTCAGCGGGTAGTCATCGCCTTCTCTCCTTACTGTTGTAATTTTGTACATTGTAACAAGTATATCGGTAAACTTTCAAATGTAGTTAAGGAAGTTCTCAAGATTTTATGGAGATTTCAAGAATCTATTATATAAGAAGAATACCCTCGCTTAAGCTATCTTAAACGAGGGCAATTTTACGACTATTTCAACTCCATCCGCCGGGTCAGGAGATGCAAACCATGTAACAATTCTTCGTATTCCTCATCTGTATAATCCCTAAGCACTTCCCCGAGAAAGTTCTGACGCTCTGCGATCACTGCTTCAAGAACTTGATTCCCTCTCGCCAATAAGTGCAGCTTGACCACTCTTCGATCTTTGTCATCCCGCACCCGTTCAACAAGTTCAGACCGTTCCATCCGGTCTGCTAAGTCAGTCGCTGTGCTGCAAGCTACAAATAAGTGCTTACACAAATCGCCCATCGTTAAGGACCCAAATTCTCGAATGGTTAAGAGTGCATTGAACTGAAGTGCAGAAATCTCCATGTCCATTAGAATCGATCGACCGCGCTTGAACAAAATAGTATTGGCCTGTCTTAAGGTTTCCTCTAACTGTTTTGTCAATTCTTCGGTAGGTGCCATCTTTCATGTCCCCCCATTAGCCATTTAATTTAATTCATTTTAACATTAGCAAGAATTCCCCCCACCCTCAAACCTCGAAAGGCGAAGCCTGGGGATGAATTGCGAGTTCCTGCTCACGCGCTAAATAACCCCGGCGTATTGGACTTGTTCTTACAGTCAGGGTTTTGGCAAGCGTGCCCATCCCTGTGAAGGATGTATTCTCGTAAATTCCAAAAACCAGATTGTTCGCCCTCTTGATAACCCTTCCCCGATATATTAGGATTCGTAATTTTCTGGATATCGAAGTTGGCGACTTCAATAACAATTTTATCAACAGGAACGAGTTTCCTTATCTGACCGATTAAACGAACGTGCGAATCTAGCTTATGCAGAATACTAGGAGCTAACCAACCTTCCGGATTATGGTTGTCGAGTCCCTTATTACGACGATACCGCAATCGGCTTCGCCGCTGCCTACGATACATAGCTCGTTCCTTGATCCGTTCTTTCATGCCTTTGAGCAAACTTACCTCGCCAGATACAAGTTCTTTTTTATCATTAACTACGGAAAAACCAATATTCAGATAGCCAGAATCAATACCCAGCGCTCCAAGTTGAACATAGTCGGTTGTCTCGTAGGTGAGTTGGATGGTAAACGGCTTTACCTTAATAACTTTAGCTCTACCATCCTTGATCATGTGCCGCACTTTACCATGACGCTCAGTCGGCATTAAGGGATTTCTGTATATGTCTAAGACATACACCATAATCAGTGAACCCCTTTCGGAGATAATGCGGTCCTTACGAACCATCGGTTCCCATCGCCAATGTTCTACCGGGTTTTGACGTTGCTTCACCTGGCCTACCCTTAAGCCATGTTTAGAAGTCAACCGCACACATCCATGCTTGGGAAGCACAAGGGTGCGCCTATATATTCCGGTAGAACGTAGTGATTCGCTCGTTTCCGATCCCGACCACTGAGGCATAATCAACCGGGCTTAAGGACGTGTAAGATAAGCTTATACGTTTCCCCAAGCCCCCACTTCAAACGACCCTAGGAGTTAAGTGGGGGTAGTTGACCATAAATTAGCAGCTTGTACATCTCAATTATATACCATAGGGGAAAAAACGGCTAGATAGGGCAGAAAGGGAGACGTTTTTCCTTTCTGACCGAAGATCAGGCAAAGGAACCGTCTCCCTGCTGGGTTTTAGGTGGAGCTAGGGGGGAAATTAAAGAGGTTGATTGAACTGGGGGAATCAGGAAGTGCTCCGTTACTGAGGCTACTGCTACTTGGTACAACTACCCCTAAACCAGGGGCGTTGCCAGTTCCTAAACTGGGGACAGTCGTGTTATCAGAAACAGCCCCTTTAACTAGGCTCGCTTTGTATTTTAACTGTGACGCATCGATTATCCCATACTTGGTAATTGGTTTTCCCTCGATACGAATCTGGACTTGGCTGATCGTCGAAAACTGGGTCAAGGTGTTGACAAGTCCGTATAGTGCCACTTCTGGGGAAACTTTAGAATTTGAGATAAGAAACTCTTTACTTAAATCAACAATTACGACACTGTCCTTGATCGCAATATCCAAAAGAGTTGTGGCTGTAGAAACAGAATTCTGAATTGTCCCTTTCGCAGTTGGTCCTTTCAACCACTGATTAACCGTCTCTCTCGCTAAGCTTACCGTTTTAGGCAACATTCGCTCTTCTTTTACCAGAAATTTCCCAGTCAAATCCGCAAAATAAAGCGCTACCGTTTTTCCCTCACTAGGGATTGTTGTTGCAGGAAGGCTTGCGTTTTTATCCCCACTCACACCGATCCAATCTGCAATAGAACTTGAGTTTCCCTCCTTTTGGACTAACTTTTCTAGCGTTCCACAGCCTGTCACAAGAATTATGCTGAGGAAAACAACCCCAATCAGTAAACGATCACGGACCCTTAGTCTCATTTTTCCTGCCCCTTCCCCAGACGGATTATTAGGATAGTTTAGTAATATCACTCCCTTAAATTAACTTATGCTTTGTTTGAAAATATAGTACAAGTTCTTACTTACAGTGAACTAAAGAGAAGCCGTTAGGGCCTAAATGCCTTAACAGCTTCATCCTCATTTACTTAATAAAATTATATTGAGTGAAGACAATCCTATCGTTGTATATTGCATGGCTGTGAGCCATAAATATGGATATCGTGATGTTGTAGAAAGGAGCTCCTCCTGATGCATGAGATGTCTGAAATTCTCTGGATAAGTATGATTGCTGGGCTGGCAACCACGTTTGGAAGTCTACTTGTTCTCGTTTTTGGCAAGCCAAAAGAGCGCATCCTAGCCTCCCTCTTAGCCGGGGCTGGAGGGGTAATGCTGGCGGTGGTGTTCGTCGATTTGCTACCGAATGCTTGGAAGATCGGACCCCCACTTCAAGTTGGTTTCGGAATTTCACTAGGTATCCTCTTCATGTACCTTGCTGACAAGCGTCTCAATACTTCAGATAACAGGCTCCCTTTATCTCGACGTCAACGGTTGAAAAGGATCGGTCTCCTTATCGCGACGGGAATCGCGCTTCACGATATCCCTGAAGGCATGGCTATTGCTGTCAGCCAAGAAGCTGCACCAGGCCTAGGCTTCCTCATCTCTATAGGTATTACGCTGCACAATCTTCCGGAGGGAATGGCCACGACCGCACCGTTAATCATGGCCCGAATCCGTTGGTGGAAAATTCTCCTCCTCAACATTGGGATTGCCTTTTTCACCCCGCTCGGCGCCTTGCTCGGACTCTTCGCCCTCGCTGGTGTGAAAAACTCTCTCACGTTCTTTCTTTCCTTTGCTGCAGGTGCGATGCTGTTTCTTGTTTTTTCTGAACTCTTGCCCCTCTCCCGCGAACGGCACCCCCATTATGCACTGTTGGGTGGGACCGTGGGATTTATTTTATTTGCGTTGATTAGCGTGTTGCTGCCGACATAAGGGAGGAAGTGGGAGGAAGTGGGAGGAAGTGTCTTGGCCCGTTCGCACAACGTTTCATTGCTATTCGCTTGTCGCTCAGGCTAAAACTCAAAACCTCTGGGCTTTATGCAAGTGAACCGTTGAGTTTCTTAACGCCTTATCGACTGCGCTCATTGACGCAATTCCACTAATCGTGCTCTCTAAGCCAAGAAACTTCCTCTGGGCTTGGGTCCACGAGGGGTAAAACGATAAGCTTTCTCTTTAGGGGGCGGTATGCGAGCATGCAAGTTGTGCAAGTTGGGGACGGTTCTCGGCTTGCACTCTCGACTTGGGCGCGCTTTCTCATGCAAGTATTGGTAATTCTTACTTTAGAATTCGTGCTGCATAGTCACCCATGGCTTTGTAGCCTTTGGCATTAGGATACTTCCCATCAATGGTTAAACCATCTAAGTATTTTCCCTCTGAGTCAAACAACACAGTTGAAAAATCTAACATCAGAATTTTTTGCTCCTGTGCATAAGTCATTTCCCATTCTCTTGTTTCTTGAATACTTTTTTGAACCCCGGGATACCCGATCGGAAGGGCCAGTACAGGGATGATATGATTTGATTTGGCCTTTTCGACGATTCCAGTTATATTCCTTTGGACGTCTTTGAGGGGCACTTCCTGAAGGGCATCTCCAATTCCTGCGAAGATAATGACCCTACCGGGCTTCTCTGCCACAACGTCAGTGTCAAACCGATCAAGTAAGTCTTTCGCTGTTTGTCGTGCTTTTCCCTTATTGACCACAGATACCTTTAGGACCTCCTCTACACGTTGAGTCCAGGAATTTGCTGGATCCAAGGGATATCCTAAGGTAAATGAATCTCCTAAAGCAACTATCTTTGAATTGCTCAGCGTTGGTACAGTATTAGTTACCGTTCCCCCTGCTACCGTTTCTCCCACAGGAACTTTGCTGCTTGGACCCCAAAATCCAAAATATCCTGTGGTCAATACAATTAGAGCTAGCGCAACCGCCACTTGAATTAAGCGTATTTCCAATCGATACGTCCGCATATATTCTCCTACCTCCTTCCATAAAATATTCTACATCATTCGTCTCTTTCCTTCTAACATACCAAAATGCCAAAATACAACTTATTCTCACTTGTCAAAAGCTAGACATTATACACCAGTATGCCTTGCAACGCATATTTTGTATAAGGATAAAAGGAGGTAGCCTTATGAATTACATTAACAAGGCTCGGGAATTAGGGGAGGCCCTGTCACAGACGCCTGAGATTCAGGCTTTAAAAGCAGCCGAAGCGTCGATTATGGCCGATACTCAAAGCCGGGAGGCCTTTAGCCAGTACCAGGAAAAAGAACGCGGAATTGTAACTACACAAATGATCAGCAAGGTCGTTCCTGAAAAAGAATCGTTAGCGCTTCTTGATCTTAAGATCCGTCTTATGAATAAATATCCTCTCATCAAAGCGTATTTTGTTCAACAACAAAATTATGAAAAGCTTATGGCAATGGTAAATCTAACGTTAACGACTGCAATGCATGGTATGCCGTCCGCCAATGACCTTCCCATTCCGGAAGAGTTAAAAGGCATGGCACAACAAATCCTTGATAAAATCAGTGGTGGAAATCCTTTGGAAAAGATGCAAATCTCGCCTGAAATGTTACAAGGAATTAAACTCCCTCCAGGCTTCAAATCTTAAAAGGAAGTGTGATACAGAGTGCCACCGCAAGGCTACCATAGGCCCTATATTATAAACGATATCACGCATCCCGTAACCCTAATCGCGTTCTTGATTGTCATTTTATTAGGCGCCTGGGTCACTATTTGCACATGGTTTTAATCGTTTTTGAAATTAGTTTTGTGGATCTGAAAGGAGGACCGCCGTGATCAACCGACACGACTGTGCACCCCCGTTGCCGGCAACTCCTTTCTCTTTTTCCATCTTAGTCTCAACTCCCATTCGACGTAATTTACTCTTTAGTCCCGTCAGTGCACTCATATTTCCTTTGGCTAAAACAAACCTTCATTTTGCAGCCATGATTGTTGCTGGCTTAGATGTCCTAATGGCGTTTCTCTTTAAACGATCCTTAGCACATCCTCCCAACCTCTCCCGTCCGCCCTCAGATGTTTACCCTGTGACTCTGACCATGCCTCAACTGACCCAACTTATGCAAGCCACCCTCATGGGTCAAGTACCCCTGCCTTCACCTTTACAATCCGTTCCCGGACAAGGTTTAGGCCCCGTTGGAGCTGACGAACCGCTATTCCCCGATAATTTAAGTGTTTCGCTGATTATCTCCGCTCCCTTTGCCCCTTTTGACGGTAGTCCAGATACTTCATTCAACGTCCCATTGCTTGAGGTTCCGGGAGTACCTGGTAACCTAATTATAGCGCTTGGCGCCATCATCGCTCAGTTCTTTGTCGAACGTGCTGGAGTAGGTACCAATGGAGTGATTGCACCAAACTCCAGTCTTCTTTAGAATAACAGATTCGAAGGGAGGGTTCTCGAGTGTCAACCCAAATCTCATCAAATAATTTCCCCTCTCCTTCGCCGTTTTTACAAGGATACTCCTCAAATCTAACCGGTGCATGCCCCTCCAGTTCTTTCCCTTGTCCCAATCCGTCCCCGGATCCCAAGAATCCTGAGGTTTGGGATTATGGCTTTGCACGCGCCATAACCTTTTGGCAGTCCCCAGCCCCTGGAGCAGGCATTTTAGCAATTACCTTTTTTTTCTTCATTATTTTTTTCTCAAATGGACTCTTAGAACTAGTTACCCCAGTGACCCTTGGCATAGTCGTTACTTTAGGTACATTAGGGCTAATTGCTTTGATCGTTCTTATTCTTTTTCTGTTATAAATATAAAGGCTTAGCTGATGCTAAGCTCCATAAAATAACTTTGAGAACATAGAAAAACTGGTATCTACTAGCTTGAAAAAGTAGGCAGGTAATTCATACATCATGAATTACCTGCCCATTTGATGATTCTATCAATACTAAACCCTGAACATACTTGAAATCCTTGTTGCACTAATTTTGTCCCATCGGCGGAGTTGTTGGCGGGACTGGTGGGATCTCTGGAACAGTATCAGGTGAAAGGCCCACTTGGTTCAAATATTGAAGAAACTCCGGACTGAGTGGGGCTACTTCCGGACTTAATGGTGCTTTTTTACCACCACTGAACAGTCCAGTAACTTTCTCCCAAACTGAGGTGACCGTCGTCTTCATTGGACCGAGAAAACTCATCACTCCCATGGGTTCCTTGACCTTCAAAAGAATAGGACCTTGTGGAGCTTGCCCAAGCTGAGCTGGATTTTCCAACGAAACCACGACACGACTGTAATGATGGAGCGGAACTGGACTCTGAAAATGCGCCCGATAAACTCCATTTCCGACCTGACGCAAACCCCCTACCAAAAACCCAGTCTTCCCTTTGTCATCCACCAAATAGGCAGCATATACCCCTGTTTGCCCTTGCCTGAGAAACATTTGTGGGGAAGGTAAATTAGCGATCAGCAGAAAGCTATTGTCCTGAGAGATCGTAGCTACACCGTTGCCATTAATCCCCTCTTGTGCCGCCTGCAATACTAGTTGACGGGTTTGCCCCTGATAATTTGCCATACCTTGCTTATATCCTTGATCTTGAGGATATCCCCCACTTTGTTGGGAAAAACCTAGGCCCATACCCTGTGCAGGCGGAGGACCCTGCCACTGTGTACCTTGATAATTCGGTTGTTTTGCTCCTATAAAGCCCCCTCTTAAGTTTTGGATTTGTCCGTCTTTTTGGAAAAAGCCACTTGCTTTAAGGCCTGAACCAAGTGTATTACGGATCGAACCGGGAGAGTAACCCGGACCTAATTGACCATTAGGTGATCTAGGGAACCCCTGCGGTCCGATGGGATCATAAGGATTATTAGGATTATTAGTATTATTAGGTGTATCTCCACCGAACTTCACCATGCTCCCCTCCTTTTTCAACTTTCAATGTCACTTAATAACATGATATGATATTGAGAATAGAAGAGTTCTGAAGACAACTCCTGGGAAACGATTAATTAGGAGGGACATAATGCCTAAAAAGCTCACAGCCCCACTCTCTGAACCTATTACACGCCGTAACTTTTTTCAAAGAATCGGCGGTTTTATTGCTAGTCATTGGTTACTTACATCAATACCCTTGGCTGGTGCGGGGGTCCTCGGCTGGGCTGGTCACGATACCCTAACCTTAACCCGTCAATACTTCGATCTGTTTTACCCCAACCTGCCAGATACCTTAGAGGGAAAAACGATCTGCCAACTCAGTGATCTTCATCTAGAGAGCCTGCGGATTTCCCCCGAACACCTTCATGAGGGTGTAATGGCGCAGGAACCCGATCTTATAGTGATCACCGGGGATATAATCTCTTCTCGCACGGATTTAGATAAGCTTAATCCGTATTTGAGCGGACTTACTGCTCCCTTTGGAAAATTTGTGGTCATGGGAAATAACGATTACAGCCACCTTTCCCGAACCCTTTTCAAGCGATACCTACAGCAATATAAAACTCTGCAATGGACTCCCTTGCTCAATGAAGCCTCTTACTTGCCAAACCTTAATCTATGGATTATAGGGGTCGACGATCCAGCTACCGCTCACGACGATGTAGATTTGGCCTATCAAACGTTACTATCTTCCCCAATGACCCAATCGAACCCACCCTTTCGCCTGGTCTTAGCCCATTCCACAGATTGCCTCGATGGTGTGGCAAAGTACGGAGCAGAACTTTTTCTGACCGGGCATACCCACGGAGGACAAATCCGCTTACCAGGATTCAAGCCTCTTATCACCAATACTTATCTAGGTGACCTCGGATTCTACGAAGGATACCATGTCATTAACGGCGTTCCTCTTTACATCAACCCCGGGATTGGTGAAAGCCTACTTCCTATTCGCCTGAACGTCCCCCCTGAAATTACCTTCTTCACCTTACACCGAGGGGACGCCCCGCCAAGACAACAGAAAAGCTAGGATGTCTTTCACGGAAAAAGTCCTACAACCATTTCAGTTATCTGGTTGCGGGACTTTTTCCGTTTGCTATATCCAAGACGGCGCACGTGGAATGTACCGTCTCCCAAGCTGTTACCACCCATGCAAGTCAGGAACTGTCCCCGACTTGCACGACTTGCATGAAAAAGGGTCCTCAACCATTAGTTTTGATCTGGTTGCTAGACCTTTCCGTTTCCTTTTACCTACATACAAGACGGTGCACATGAAATGTGCCGTCTCTTAAGCCGTTATCACCCATGCAAGTCAGGAACCGTCCCCAACTTGCACGTAAATTCCGTCTCTTCGTTCTCGGACCCACAAGCCAGGGACGCAGTGTCACACGAGCGCGACGTCTTTACGTAAGCAGAAAAGCAAACTTCCGTTCAAGCGACCGACCCCAAATACGGGGCAGTGCACAAGGTCCCTTCTCGCCATCCCTGGCTACAGGGACACTCGGCCATCCTTGGCCAGCGGATGTGCACTGCCGCCAACCGAGCCCGAAGACACTGTCTTCGCACGAATTAGGCCTTCTTGCAGGATGGCGAGTTTGGCACGATAGTCTCCAGTGGAGATTATCGCCGTAGGCGGGTTCTTTCATATATCATATCGCCGAAGGATGAACCCCGCTCCCCTGAGTAGGAGCTTGAACGGTTAGTTTGCTCTGCGTCGTAAGTACCGAGCGCTGTGTGACACAAGTCCCTCAAGTCCCTCAAGTCCCCCAGTTAAATACTAAACGTATGGTTGCCGATGCGTTTGATAACTGTACGGTTCTTAATCCATTGATCTGTGGCGAGGCGTGGATTGTAGTAAAATATTGCCCCGTTGGTAGGATCCAGTCCAGATAGTGCCGCTTCTGCTGCTTTGTAAGCCTGATCGTCAGGGTCTAAATGAATCTGCCGATCGTCGACTGCTGTGAATGCCCCAGACTGGTAAACAATACTTGGTATAGTTTTTGGAAAGCGAGGATCTTTTAAGCGGTTAAGTACAACAGCCCCGACTGCTACTTGTCCCAAAAAATCTTCTCCCCGAGCTTCCCCATAGATGACACGCGATAATAGTTCAACTTCCTCTTTAGTGACAAAGCGTCCCAAGCCTCGAGAGTGAATCTGATTATCGGTCGCCAGCTTAGAAACTGAATTGGTCATAAAGTTTGTGCGGTTATCCACAACATCATGGAGCGTGCTCTTCTGGGTCTCATCGATTGATTCTGTGTCTTGGTTTACAATTATTTCGTAGGTTTGAATTTCTGACTCAATCAGTACTGAAGGAGATTCCCTCAAACTAGCCGTTTTGTAACCTTGTTTATACACAGTGGCAACCGTTGGAATATTCCGCAAAACAGTCACCCACCACGGCGTATTGATTACTTTCTCCGCTATCCTTTCTTTTGCTAAAATTGCCACGACATTCTCCGTAGAGTCCTTGACATCCATTCTCGCGGGATCTTTAGATTTGTCTACAGTTTCTCGGTTCGGAACCCATAAAAGTTGTCCTTCACCGATTTGATCGGGGCTTTTGACTTGGTTAAGTTTTACGAGTTCGTCGACTGTCGTTTGATACTTTTGGGCCAAATGCCAAAGGGTATCTCCCCGCTGAACTACGATCTTTTTAGTGATTACTAAATTACTATTGAGTCCGCTCTTACTTGAGCTGTTATTTGTTTCGCTTCCTAATCCCAAAACAGGATAAATACTGGCTTGCCACAGAAACAAGCACATTACCCCACATAGGAATATCGCCGTGGATTTCCGACATCGCCGGTGTGGTAATAAAATATAAATCACCTCTTAAATTTTAGACTATTTCTAGTCTTTCCCAATTGAGGTGAGTTTTATAACAACACGGCATTAAATGCAAAATAGAGGTCCATGCTGAGCCTATTTTGTCATATTCTACTAAATAACACATATGATGGTACAGACTAAGCAAAGATAAAATTAGTCTCATCTTTTGCTTTGTCAAGCCTAGTAAGTGAGGTGAGGCTAATTAATATGAGAGAATTATGTAGAAGCATATTCTTGTCGTTTTGCCCCCCCGAAGAACCCCCGCTAAGCGAGGCAGAACGCCTACTTGCAGAAATCGAAGCAACGAAAGAAAAAATAAACCATGCTTGGAACCGCTTTGACTACGCAGCACCGGAATACGTCGAAATTGCCGTGCTTGAACTTCTAATAGTTGAAACACAATATGGGCTTCTTAATAAACGCTATCGCTTATTACTTGGTGTTAAAGGAGAATCTCCATTCTATTTGCCATCTGCAGTAAAAGCATTATCTTATTCTATGGCTAGCAGGCGTCAAAACCATGCGTTTTATGGGTCTCTTTCTAATCCTACTACCGAAACGCCCTCATTTGATTCGATGACTCCTCAATTAGTAGCACAAAATCCATATCAATCCTAGTACACTCGTTTAGTATTCTGATCATCGAGACTGCAGATAAAGATACTACGTCAAAATTAAAAATAGCTCTGTCAGTTTTGACGGAGCTATTAATGTTATTACAAAACCGAACTTACTATTATTGGCAAAAAGCCAACCGCATTCACTATGATAATATCCTCCCACCTTTAATTGAATATAGCTTTTTCGGAGGGGCTTTATCTTTCAGCGAATCCTTTGGAGCATCACATCGCTCGTTTGATACGTGACCAAGGTCTGCCCCGCAATATGGGCACTCCCAGTTTTTCCCACTGTAAGAGGAATAGGATCTCCCTCTACAATCAGGGCAAATTCTCATGTTCATAGCCGTCCCCTTTCCTTTTACCATAAAACCCCACTAGGCATTCTCACATTTGTACATTTACATAATATTCCATACTTTATTATTATACTATGAACTACAAGCTTTAGAACCTAAAGTGTTCGACGATTTACCACGATTTACCACAGCATCTATTTGCTATCTTCATATTAAACCTATATCTTGTCAAGAATATGCAAAAAGCAGCCGGATCTTACCGACTGCTTTTTGCTCAACCTAACCTATTAAGGGTGACATTCTTTAAAAGGTCCTTCTTATTGGAGCCCCTTCAACACCACATCCACAATGGCATGATGGTCAAATTCATCTTGAGGTCGATGATCCATCAAAACTCTTTTCTTGGAGAACAAATCCAGGGCTCCAACAATACAGTAGGTAGCTAGTTCTTCATCGAGATCCGCACGAATCTCTCCGTTTAATTTTGCTGCCTGAACCATCTCTGTGTATTGCTTTAGGATGGCCATGTGTTCTGCAAAGAGTTGACCACGGATTTCTTTGGAAAGGGTATTAACCTGCATAACGATTTGCACGATATCCATATGGCTGTTCAGAAATTCGTAATGATAACGAGAGCAGTTTTGAAGCCTTTCTTCGATGGTTTCACCCTGTTCCATATTCTCCTTCAACCCAATCCGAAACTCTTGAATGCTGAATTTGAGTATCTCTTCAAATAAACGTTCCTTACTTTCAAAGTACTCGTAAATTGTGCCTTTACCTATACCCGCCTCTTTGGCGATATATTCCATTTTTGCGCCGTCGAAGCCATATTCAGAAAAAACCCGAACTGCTGCTTTTATTATATCTGTCTGTTTTTCTTCTCGCGACGCCAGTCGAAATCATCTCCTTATACTGTGCGCGTTGGATTCAACGCTCTTTCAAACCTCGAAGTTCGAACTTCAAAGCTCACCTTTATACTGAATGGGTTATACTCGGTGTAGTTAACTTCTTTTCCTTTTTTTGCTTCCTAGAATCTCGAATATCTTCAAAAATCGTATAGATAACAGGTACAAGCAACAGGGTTGACATTGTAGAGAGCGCAAGTCCAAAAATAACGACCACTGCCATCGGTGCCATAGATTCTGAGCCTTCTCCAATTCCTAAGGCCATCGGCATAAGACCAAGAATGGTTGCCAGCGTGGTCATCAGTATGGGTCGTAAACGAATCGGCCCGGCATTTTCGATAGCCTCTTCCCGTTCCTCTCCCCGTTCTCTGCGTTTAATAATATAATCTACCAAGACAATCGCATTACTTACGGCAATACCTACTAAGAGAATTAAGCCGATAAACGAAGGTACGCTTAAGGTTGTTCGGGTAATAAATAAGCCCAGCATTCCCCCCGAAAATCCCATCGGTAAAGATAAAATAATCGTAAACGGGTGTAACAAGGATTCGAATTGGGCTGCCAGAATCATGTATACGAGCAAAATCGCTAGTATTAAGGCGAGACCCAAATCCGCAAACGACTCCATCAGTTCTTTATTCTCCCCTAACACTTCATACGTATACCCATCAGGGATCTGATAGTCTTTTATCTTAGTTTCAATATCCGTCGTAATACTCCGTAAATCCCGGTTGATGATCTGACTCGTGACATGGACTACACGGGTCTGTCCAGTGCGCTCAATCTTCACCGGACCTCGTCCCATTTCAATTTTGGCCACTTGACTAAGGGGAACGGTGATCCCAGAAAGTGTGGGAACCGGAGTCTGCCCTAAATTCTCAAGACTCGTTTTAAACGTCTCATCCCCACTCAGTACGACATCGATTTCTGACCCTTCATATCGATAGGTTGTCGCGGTTGTTCCGGAAATGGTACCCTTGACGGCCTGAGAAATCTGTGCAGCTGATAAACCATATTGGGAAGCATTCTGACGATTGACTTTCACTACGACTTCGGGGACCCCTTCTGTCATGCTCGATTTGACTTCACGGGTTCCATCCACTGACTCAACAATCTTCTGGATCTCCATTCCGATCTTCTTAAGTTCATCAAGCTCTTCTCCTTTGATAGCAATGTCAATCGGAGTTTGTGAGCCACCCATTTGCATATTATCCGTAATTGTAACCTTAATTTCGGCGCCGGGAATATCTTTCGTCAAAGAACGAATCTCATCGCCCACTTCTTCAACACTTCGTTGTCGGGCAGCCAAATCCACGAGTTGGACACTGACTGAGCTGGTATTAGCGGTATCCCCTCCGAGTGAAAATCCCCCATTGGTCCCAATTTGGGTGAAGACCGTTTCGATCTCTGGGATCGCCTCTAGCTTCTCCTCAATTTGATTAACCGTGGCTTCGGTGTCCTGAAGTTTTGCCCCATCCGGCAGAGTCGTGTTAATCGTTAATTGACCAACATCTGACGCGGGCATGAATTCTGCCCCTAAGCTGAAAGCGGATGCACTGGAGAGAATAAAAACCGCCGTCGCAATCGCCATTACGGTCTTGCGATGATGCAATGCATAGTGTAAAAACCTTTTATAAGTCGCCTCAACCCACCCAAAGATTCTATCAAACCCGCGACTAAAGCGGTCCACAAGCCCTTTGACCCCGGTCCGACCTTCTGGGATAACTTCCGTCTTCATAAGCTTGGCAGAAAGCGTCGGAACTAAGGTTAGGGAAACAAGCAGCGAGGCCAGGAGAGAAATGGCGAACGTCATCGCTAATTCTCTAAAAATTGTAGCCACAATTCCTTGAACAAAGACGATTGGGAGAAAAACTGCAACCGTAGTTAACGTGGAGGCGAAAACTGCCATCCCGACCTCGGACACTCCTTTGATAGCAGCATCAATTTTAGAGTATCCTTCCTTGCGATGACGATGAATGTTTTCCAAGGCCACGATATTATCATCCACCAAGCGACCCATCGCTAGAGTCAGTCCCCCAAGGGTCATCATATTGATCGTGATCCCTGCAAAATAAAGGACTGCAAAGGTCGCCATCATGGCAATCGGAATTGCCGTCGCCGTGATAAAGGTTGTACGAATATTATGGAAGAAAAGGAAGACCACGAAGACTGCTAAGATTCCACCCATAATAGCTTCGTTTTTGACAGTTTCTATAGATTGATTAATGGCATCAGACTGATCCATTACTGTCTTAATTTGCAATTCTGGATATTCTTTTGTAAATTCTTCGATGGATGCTTTGACCCCATCTGCCACTTTTACTGTATTCGTCCCCGATTGTTTTTGAACAGCAATACTTACACTTTTTTCTCCATCCGCTTTGGTAATCGCGTTGACGTCCTTATGCCCTATTCCTACCTCAGCAATATCCTTTAATCTAATCTGCCCTCCAGTAGGTAAAGGAATCATTAGTTCTTTGATTTCATCCACGGATTCAAACTCGCCGGTTGTCCGGATCGTAAGTTCCTGAGTACCCTTTTGAACCTGTCCCCCTGGGGCGTTAAGATTTTCGGCACGTATCAGTTGGGCTAAGGAATTTATAGTCAGCCCATACCCATTCATTTTCTCCAGATGGGTTTTGATTTCAATCTGGTCTTCATACCCTCCGATAACCGTAACAGAAGCCGCTCCAGACACGCGCTCAAGCTGAGGTTTAAGCTTATCCTCTGCAACAGACTGCAGTTTAGCGAGGTCTGCGTCATGTCCACTCAGAGTCAATATAACAACAGGCATGGCCCCTAAGTCCAGCTTCATGACCATCGGAGCTCCAGCTTCAGATGGCAAACGGCTCTTGATCTGATCAACCTTCTCCCGCATTTGGAGGGTCGCAAAGTCCATGTCCGTCCCAGACTTAAACTGCGCAATGACAACTGAGCTCCCCTCGGAGGTTGTCGAAGTAACCGTATCAATATTTCCTACAGTAGAAATGACTCCTTCCAAGGGGTTGGTGATAAGTTTCTCAATTTCTTGGGGACCTACCCCAGAATACTGGGTCACTACGATCGAAACAGGAATTTCAATGTTCGGCATAAGATCGATCGGGAGTCGGGTCAAAGAAATACCACCCAAAAGAATGATTATAAGCATCGTCATGATGATTGTGACTGGGCGCTTAACCGAAACTTCCGCTAGCTTCAAGACTTTTCCCCTCCCACAATCTTCACCTTGTGGCCTACATCAACTAACGTTTGTCCTTTAATGATCACCTGATCGCCCTCGTCTACGCCTTTAAGGATTTCTATATCTATCCCTGTATCCAGGCCCGCGACCACCTCTTTAGCAACGGCTTTACCCTCTTCAACGACATATACGATTGTCTTTTCATTCTTCAGGACGACGCCCTCACTTTTAACCGCCATAACATCTGCCTTCTCGTCGGTCGTCAGTTCGACTTTAACAAACATGCCGGGTATTATTGATAATCCATCGGGATTCTCAAAGGTAATTTTAACAGGATAGAGTTGAGTTCTGAGATCGGACGAAGGGCTAATATACTCGATTTTTCCGACGAGACTATTTTCAGACACTGAAGGAACCATGACCTTGACCGCTTTCTCCTTTATGAGACGGTTCACTATATTCTCCGCAACACTGAAAGTGCTGTAGACACTACTCGTATTCGTGAGACCTACCGCCGCTTGGGCACTCGTAGCTATATTTCCCACCTGAACACTAACCTGGGAAACGGTTCCATCCACGGGTGCAGTCACGGTGGCATTGTCCAAAGCCTCGCGTGCTTGGGCGAGTTGAACTATAGCTAATTGGAGGCTGCTGTCCGAAGCTTGCACTTGCAGCTGTTCGATCTGACTGGCATAGAGGGCTTCTAATTCCTTGACCCCTAGCTCGGTCTGATCTAATTGCACCTTCGAGACTGCTCCAGCCTCAAAAAGGGCCTTCGTTTTCACTAAGTTCTGATGAGCATCGGCGATCTTGGCCGAAGCAAGCGTCTTCGTACGTTCAAGAGATGCTCTAGCAGCACTCCAGAGTTCTTTGCTATTTTGATATCTGGCATCCGCTAGCTGAAATGCATGCCTCAAATCCGTAGCATCCAAGGTGAATAGAACGTCTCCCTTCTTGACGGGGTCCCCCACTTTCACTAAGACAGACTCCACTTTACCCGGCACCTTCGGAATTACAGAAACTTCTGTATCAGACGTGACTTTTCCACTCAATATTGCAGTATTAGTAAGGGTTTTCTTTCCTACAACTTCTACTTGGACCGGTATGTATTTTTCTTCTACCACAACCTCTGCAGTAGGCTTACTCATGAACCTACTGCCCACAAAAACCAGCACTAAGAGTACCCCGGATAAAATTAGAATTCTTTTTCCTGTTTTCCCAATTTTCATTTCCAACGTATTCTCCTCCACTTTATCTCTTACTTCTAGACAGCCCAAAACCGACCGTTCGGTCACCTATTAGTTATATATGATATTTTACTGGAAATCAATCCTTTTGCTTATACATTATACAAAAAAATAAAGAGCCCGACTCAATGGAGAAAGTCAACTTTAGTTGCTCTATAAGCCCCCAAACCCTAACGAATTTGTTGCTAAGAAAACGGAAACCCCGGACTGCATATTTAGCTGTCCGGGGCTTCCTTTTTTCGACTACGAATGTCATTCCATAGCTCGATCACTTGTTTTGCTGCCAACAATAAGACCGTAACAAAACGCAGTGGATTCTTCCTCAGTTCTTCTAGACTGACGGCAACCTCATTCACCGTTCCACCTACTTGCTCACTTGTTTGTCTGACAAGGCTGGTAACGGCTTGCACATCAGCAAGCAAATACGGCAAATGAGTATTTATATCCTTCACAGTTTGCTTTGCCTCATCCGTGAGTTTCCGGGCAGAGCGAACCCAAAGCATCACTTCGATACCGATTACCCCTAAAATGATGGTAGCAACAAGGGCACACACTTCATAAATCACAAATCAAATCCCCCACTCTGATGCCTATCGCCTTTTCCCTAAATCCTTTATTGCTATACCATAGTCCGGATCACGAGGACTCGTCAAGTACCCTTCACTTACCCGGTTTTTAGTCCTAAGCGACTGAATCTTCGCTGCACCCTTTGCAGGTTCCTCTTGAATTGTATGCGCAACTGCCAAGGCTCCCGCTTGCAGTGCTTGGCCTGTCACACCCAAAATAGTGGGATGAATGATTAGCCAATAGGTCGTATCCGGGTTTAATGCACCTTTTGGAACGACTTTCACATCGGAAGGACCCAAGGGTTCCAACGTTGAAAGTGTCCTCTCACCTGTCTTGCTGTTAATCAGTTCTATGCTTGTATTGTCCACGCTCTGCCAATCGACCAACCCAGAAAAGTGTACTGTAAACTTCTTGTCGAGCGGAATCTCCCATAATTCGCTGACCATGCGGTAACTTGGATAATAATATGGATAATTAAAACCCGATGGTAAGGCACTCGGTGAAGCAACTCCCATTAGTTCTTGCCAAGCTTCCCAATAATCGTCCGTTCTACCCAATTCAAGAGCAACAGCCGTATCGTTTAACATTAATTCTGCTACCTTAAGTGAATCTGCCTGCTGGATCTCTACATCGGGGCTAACTCCTACGATGTTGATATCATGTCCCAGAGGCGAGAAAAAGCGATCGACGGTCATTTTAAGCACTCCACCACTCTCAAGATGGAACATGCTCTGAACCGTCCCTTTCCCATAGGTCGTTGTCCCTACGAGTGACGCCTTTTGATGGTCTTTGACCGCAGCAGCGAGGATTTCGGAGGCGCTGGCACTGTTCTCATTTGTCAGGAAAATGACGGGTTGAGTAAACCGCAAACCAGGATCTGATACCTTAAACTGAGAAAATTCCCCTGTTCGGTCTTTAATTTGCACTGAGACTTCTGAGCCTATAAAATAGCCCGCAAGGTCAAGGGCTGAACTTAAGTATCCTCCCCCATTATCTCTTAAATCCACAATCCATCCGTTGACCTTTTCACTTCTTAACTGATTGACGATCCTTTCAAATTCTTTAGTCGTATCACTACCGAAGGAATTTAGATCTAGATAGCCTATATGCCCACTTAAGACTTCTCCTGTCACGGTAGGGCTAATAATAACTCGGCGTATAACGGTTAACTCCCTAGTTTCCTCTCCCTGAATCACCTGAATAATAACGGTAGTTCCTTCTAGTCCACGAAGTAGGCTCACAGCCTTTTCGAAAGATAGCCCCACCAAGGATTGTCCATCTGCACGTATCATGATACTTCCCGACTTTAATCCAGCCTCTTCTGCCGGTGAACCAGGAATAACAGATAATACCTTGACTCCTTCAGAAACCATTTCAACTTGAACTCCAATTCCAGAAAAGCGCATATCGATGCTTTCTATAAAACTCTGGTACTCCTCCGGCGTTAAATACATCGTGTGTGGATCTCCTAGTCGTTTCAGCGTCTCATCTATGGTCGGAGCATTCAAGACGTAGGCTGACACCGGATCCACATATTGATCTTTAAGTAGCAAGCGGATTTCTTTCAAAACTCCAACGTCAGAGGCCAAAACCAGCGCTGAATTATTTAGTATTAGGATCAGGACGAGCATAACGTTTAAAAAAATGTGGCCGACTACTTTTGTCCGTAAAAATCTTGCAAGCATCTTTTGTATAATCTCCCCTCCAGGATTTCAAACCCTACGAATTATAGATTCGACGCATTACTGGATTTACCTTCGGCCATGTTTAAAGTTCTTTCTAAGCCAATAAAAATACCCTCTATAGTTATCTCGACTAAAGAGGGCATTTTTATATAATGAATCGTTATATTCAAAGAATGCTTCATTTATATCGCCTTCTGTGTTGTGATTACGTCTCCTATAGCATTTATCGTACCTTCCACATAGCTTACCGTATACTTTAGATTATCGATCTCTGCCCTATGCACTTGGTTGTTATGTTCTATAGCCTTAACAACCAAATATATCTCATCTTGTCTCGACTCTAAGCTATCCATTCTTGATTCCATCTTTGACTCTAACCCATCGAGTTTATTGAGTATGTGCCCGAGCATCTCTTTGATCTCTTTCTCCATCGTCTCAACACCTTTCTTGCAAAATTATACCATCCCAGAGCAGCCCCAGCAAGATAAATAAACAGTGAACTCGTTTAGCTAATGCTGAACATCGAGACTTCGGTGACGAAAGCTTCCAGTGGATGGTTTCGCCGAGCCGCATATCCCAAAAGGAATACTTCGCGGCGAAGGAGGACTCTACCTCCACCAAAGTATACTAAGGAACACCCACTTATAGAAGTGGGACGTCGATAAAAAAGGAAAAGGCCACCAACGACCTTTTCCTAAATACAAAGAGTTTATCCGTTTCTCTTATTATCCCTACCCCTTTGAGCTCCGGCAGCGCCACCACGAACATCGTTACCTTTTCTCCTTGACCAAGTATCCGTCTTTTGTCCGTAGCCATCACGGTTGAAATTCCCCTGAGGTCTGGCATTTCCCATGCTTCTTCCCCTCATAGGGGCTGCTTCCGTCAGACGAACTTCGACAGCTTCAGGTTCCTTAGTAATGATTTTCAATGCTGCGCATAAAAGAGTCACTGAGTCGTTCTCGGCAAGCAGCTCTTCAGCTACCCCTTTATATTTCTCGATATCTTCTTCAGCAATCACTCTGAGGATCTCGGTCATCGTTAAGCGCTGCTGACCTTGTACCGCCTCAACAATGGTCGGTATCGGTTTACGAACAATCCTGCGTTTAATAACCTGCTCAATCAGTCTCAGCATTCCGATCTCTCGAGGAGTGACTAACGAAATCGCTAACCCTGATTTCCCTGCTCTTCCAGTACGCCCAACTCGATGAACATAACTTTCCGGATCTTGTGGAATATCAAAGTTAAAGACGTGAGTCACTCCGCTAATATCAAGCCCCCGAGCTGCAACATCTGTCGCGACCAATACTTCGATGGTTCCGTCTTTAAACTGCCTCAAGACACTATCTCTCTTGCTCTGAGTCAAGTCACCGTGAATTCCCTCCGCAGAGTATCCCCGCTTCCCTAAAGCCTCCGAAAGTTCATCGACTCGTCGCTTAGTTCGGGCGAAGACAATCGACAAATCTGGAGATTGAATATCTAAAATCCTTGATAAGACATCGAATTTAAGTCGTTCGGTTACTTCTACATAATGTTGCTCTACATCAGCAACTGTTACCCCTGTCGCCTTAATACTAATCAGCTCAGGTTCTTTCATAAAGCGCTGGGCAATATTTTGTATCTGACGAGGCATGGTAGCTGAAAAGAGTAGGGTCTGACGCTCCTCTGGAACCTCCTTCAAGATTGTCTCAATGTCTTCTAAAAAGCCCATATTCAACATCTCATCAGCTTCGTCCAGAATAACAATTTTAATATCACTAAGGCGGATGGTCCTCCTTCTCATATGATCCATTAAGCGTCCGGGAGTTGCCACAATGATGTGAGGTTTCTTCTTTAGAGCCCTGATCTGCCAGTCGATCCCTTGTCCACCGTAAATAGGCAAGGAATGTATGCGTTTATACTGTCCGATCTTATTCAATTCCTCTGCAACCTGAACTGCTAACTCCCGTGTTGGAGCCAATATTATACCTTGAATAAGTTCGCTCTGCTCCATAATCCTCTCAATTAAAGGAATTCCATAGGCAGCCGTTTTTCCGGTTCCAGTTTGGGCCTGCCCGATCAGATCCTTGCCCAGTAAAGCTACAGGGATCGTTTTCTCTTGGATAGGGGTTGTTTCTTCAAACCCCATGTTAATAATCGATCGAATAATTGGTTCGCTTAATCCTAGGTCTGTAAATGTCGCCAATGCTTTCATTCTCCTTTTTATTTGTTATACTCTTTAAGTTTTCCAAATGCGTCCCTATCTATAACTGCGCTAAAAAAATCTTAATTTATAAATAACCGCCGAAACAGAACATCCGCGATAGCGCGTGAGTTTCGCCAACGAAGGAAAGACGCTTACGGCACCAATTATATATTGTACCATACTTATCCATGCATGGATAGTCGTTGTATGCAATTTTTCGGTTTATCTCTTGCTTATCTCTTGCTTATCTTCTACTTATCTTATACTTACTTTACCTTGTCACTTCTAATTTGAGACATATATAAAAGGACCTCCGCGTCCGGAGATCCCAATTGCGCAAGTCAATGGTTCAAGGACCTTATGACTTACAAAATAAAATTAGCACTAAACTTTCTTAATGTCAAGCCGAATCGATTTCCTACGCAAAGAGCACCCTTTACAAGAACATTCGATTATGTACGAGAATTCTTGTTAAATCTCCTTTTAGAACTTAGATACTTCCAGTTAAACCCGTAGATTAGGTAAGATTAGTACCCTGTATAAATCCCCCGTTCGTTATTATCTTTGGCAAAGTTTCGTACATACTTCATAATACCATCTTGAGAAACTGCATATAACCTGTTTCGGGTAATTTATTCCGATTGATCGGTATACTGGTGGGTGCAGATACTAAATCACTTTTACTAACACTTATAGCTTTTACCCCCGAAGCCTTGCCAGAAATTAAAAAATTCTTGGCGACAATTCTAGGTAACTCCTATTCAAATTCATTAACTTGTAAAGTTCTGCTTTAGGGATGGGTGCTTTAAGGGATTCTCCTGAACTCTCCTTAAATAATAAAGGACCCCCGCTTCCGGAGGTCCTGATTGTGCAAATCAATGTTCCGCCCAAATTTGTATAAGCGGTATTAACTATTCTTTTTGGAAGTGTTCGTTATAACGGAGATTCCCTCCAGTAACCAGTCATAGGCGGTCAAAGATTTCACTAGATCAGTTTCTGCGGTTATTACCTTCCTTACTAGGGCATCATAGTTAGTTTTACTAACATTGAACGCTACAAGCGGTATCATCCCTAGGTTATACCTCAGTTGCTGATGGTCCCATTTTACTCTTTCTGTTTTGAACTTTATTTTCTCTCTTTCAAGGGATTCTTGCTTTGTCTTAACATCTTTAAACGCTAAATCAAAGTCCATTTTCACCTGGCGGGTTTGCGAATCTCTATCTTCCGCTTCTTCTTGTACCCGTACCATATAGCTATTAGCTATCGCAGTCTCTATGTCTTCATCGTAGTCCATTTTATTAATTAGTTCAAAATCGGGCGCCGGAACTTCCTCGATAATTAAATTCGTGTCAAACTCTTGGCCAAAAAACAAGTTGAGGGATCCCTTCAAGGTATCCTGTGTATCTTTTAACGATTTTATCGTTACATCAAGTTCACGTAATTGGAGTTCAACGTCCTTGTAATCTGTCGGAGTTATTATCCCTAATTCTTCCTGAAGCTTCATGATTTTGACTTGGTTTTCAACGTTAGCCCTATTAGCTCTCAGCGCTTCCGTTTGAAGCCCCAGCTCCTGATAACTCAAGAACATTTGCTGGGTTCCCCATACGACCTGTTTATTACCCATACTAATTTGGAGATAAGATTTCCACATATCGTCCTTCCGGGCGCTCAAAGAAGCCTTTTGGGCCGTAAGATTACCAAGTTGAGCTTGATAAAGCATATATAGATTGTAGTTAACATACTTAAGCGTATCTGACAGATCCTGTGGATTTGATAGAACTGGATTAATCGGTTTGGAAACACCTTTTAACAATTCTTCATCTGTGAAATAGCCACTTAACTCCCCTATTGTTGCCTTTAATTTCGATTCTGTTCCCTCGATTAGTTTTAAGCTGTCGTTAATATCCCGTGCATCTGACAGTTTCTTATTATTAGCTCTTACGGTCGGGTTAAAAGCCTCAATTTTCTCTTCAATATTTATGTAACTAAGTCTGTTTATATTAACATCACTTGTATCAGCCATTGCGTTAACTGGAACTGAAGAAATAATCATGAGGCTTACGAGAACCGAGGACCAAAGTTTTTTCATAATTTCTCCCCCTAGATTTTTAATAATTCATAATAACCCACGGACAATAACAATCTATAGTCTATTAGGAGGCTTTGGTAAGCAAAAACTGACCGTTCGGTCACCTTCTATTTATATATTATTTCTCTCCAGAAATCAATCCTTTTTTAGCTTATACTTTTGCTATTGGGTTTACTTTATCACGTGAGAAAGGAAGACCTTTTATTGTCTTTTTGAAGCCTATAGATTGACAATATCCGGGAAGTACCCGAAAACTAACTTCGGAGTACTTTTTCGACCCGAGCACTCGAAGTCTTTAGCAACTGTGGTCTGGAATTCCAAGTGGAGTAGGGTATCGTCTTCTAGGAGGAAGACAAAATCGACTCTCTTCTCTTTGGCTTCGACTACAGGCAAGACCGTGGGCATGATGTCCACAATTTTAGCCGTCCTAAGCTCGAATGCCCCAAGGATCTTGTTCCTAAACATCTCCGCAGTGGCCTTCATGATAATATCGTATTATACCCGCTGATCCCTGCCTCCAATGAGTATTACCTATCCCTTTTAAATATTATACTACGACTAATGCTGCTAAACTACTTAAACGGTGGATAATAGCGGCTCGAAAAAACCTTCTGACTTCGGAGGCCTTTTCCGACCCGAGCACTTGCGGCTAGTAACACGAAAATGAGGTGCACAACGTTCGGTAGCCTGTCTTTAGACTGGAAGAGAGCCGAGCCCGACATGATTTCGCTTATGAAGCGTTCCTCTTTTGCCATCGTTACATCAGCCCACTGCAAAACCCCTGCTGGACTTTGGCGTTTTTTCTTATTAATTTTGGATGCCCAGTCAATGTAGCTACGATACTTAATTCCCTTGGCTTCACACCATTCCTTTGCCGTAATACCACTAGCACGGCATTCGGCAACCAGTGCTTTTTTTCACTCTTATCCACTACAACAATACCTCCATGTAAGGTTTTTATGGGGATATTGTCTCATGAATGAATTGGGTTGACTATGCACCTGAAGATTAAGCACTTACGAGCATGTTGACCGTAAGCGTCAAATAAGTCGGTGTATAGAAAAAGAGCAAGAACCAGTGTAAACTAAGTTCTTGCCCTATTTGCAGACAGCCTGGACTTCTGGACTCCACGGCAGATAATCTTCAAGAAATTCTGGATGCTGACCGAACTGCACACCGGGCAACTCTTTGAAGATGAAACAAAGATATTTATAGGGATTCAGGCCATTGGCCTTAGCACTTTCAATCATGCTGTAAACGGCGGCACTGGCGGTTGCTCCTTTCGGGCTTCCGCTGAATAACCAGTTCTTGCGTTTATGTGTTTAAGAGCATAAACGCAATTATGTGCCGAGTTTGGTTATGTGCTGAATCAGGTTTAATTAACTACTTTTATGGCGGAGCTTCCTGGCTTCAGCACATAACAAAGAGATTTACAGCGACGCCAAAAACTGCAAGATATCATTATCTATCAAATACCTATGCGATTCTCGATCCATATTGGGTTCTTGTACTTTGCTCAGAGCGTGTTCTTTAAGTTTTAAATCAGCAATCATATATTTGTGCGTCGTTTCTATGCTCTCGTGCCCAAGCCAGATAGCGATTGTTGAAATATCTACCCCGGATTGAAGCATACTCATGGCAGTTGAATGCCGGAATACATGGGCGGTAACTTTTTTAGTTCTCAGCGAAGAACAATTGTCGGATGCTCTTAACACGATACATTCAATACGGTATCTGATTCCTGACCGTGTCAGATGTGGGACATTCCTGCCAGACAATAAATAGTCGTCACAGGAAATTCCATGAGCTTTCATGTAGTTTCTTAAATACTCGGCTGTTGATTTCCAAAGCGGCACAGAACGTTCTTTTCGTCCTTTTCCATAAATCCTTATGTACCCTTTGAGGTTATCCAAACTAAAGATATCTTTCCCTTTTAGGGATACCAATTCCGAGACACGCATGCCAGTATTATACAACAGAAGAAGCATCATGTGATCTCTCCGCCCCTCTACATCCGATTGATCGCAGGCACCAAGAAGCGCATCTATTTCATTTTTAGTCAAGTAGGCAACTTCTTTTTTATCGGTTTTCCGGAACGGTATTGCCTTGATTTTTCTTATGTTGCCAAGATATTCAGGACTCTCATAAGAAACGAATTCAAGGAAAGACTTTATGGCAGCCAGCCGATTGTTAATGGTTTTTGCAGTGTTATTTCTTTTGGTTTCAAGGTACTTCATAAATCCTATTATAGTATCGGTTGTAAAATGCGACATGTTCACAGAATTGGGGGAGATGCTAATGTCATCGTTCAAATAACGTAGATACAGTCTGAACGTGTCTTTATAGGCCTGAACGGTATTGGGGGATACCTTTTGCTGCCCCATTAATCGAACAAGAAAATACTTCTGTAGCAACACCTGAAAGTCTTCACAGTGTTTCATCTGCAGCGCCTCCTAGCTCATTAAAGAATTCTTCAAAAGCATTAGAGGCATATTGCAGCAGTTCTGGCGTGCCGGTCAGATACCAGTAGGTATCTGCGATTTTGACATGACCCATATAAGTGGATAGGTACGCTAACCGATTATTAACATTAACGCCTTCCTTGTACCATCGATGCAGCGTCTGACAAACAAACGAATGGCGAATATCGTATAATCTGGGTGGTCTGCGGTTCCAATGCCCATGTTCAGGCAAGAGACTATTCCTTGTTAGCTGTAATGAGTATTCAAAGTTCCTAAGGACAAGGGGTTTGCCACTTGTCATAATAAAAAAGTGGCTATTGGTATAGTTGTTTCGCAAAGCATCGCGCTTATTCTGGTAATCGCGCAATTTAGCTATCACCGTATCGTGAATCGGAAGACATCGGTGCTTGTAAAACTTGGTTTCCCGAACATGAATTAAGCCAAGATCAAGATCAACATCTGAATCTAAAAGATTACAGGCTTCTGAGGGTCTTATTCCCGTAGCCCACATCAGACCGATTGCGGTCGGGATTGTAAGGCGTCTCAACCCGTCAGGGGAATGGAGGCGTGCAGACTCATCCATAATGATCGAGATTTCTTCTTCAGTGAATATATAAGGATTAATTCGTCCGTGACACTTTTTCAAAAGCCCTTTCGGTGGGACTTGTGCATTAGGATCAAATATGCTGATGTACTTGGCAAAGGTGCGCACGGTTTCCAAGCGCCTTGACATATACCACAGGGTGTAATTCGGTTTTAGCGTAACCCATTTGAAGGCAACGTCTGCTGTTAAAGATCCGTTGTGCCCTATTGCTACCGTATATGCTGCAAATCGCCGCAGTTCTTCGGATTCAATCTTGATTTTATAGCCAAGAGCTTGCTTGTAGTTGATATAGTCTTCGACTTGCGCGGAGATGAGGTTGCTCATACAATCACCTCCGGCCATTTTCCTGCCACAAAAGAAAGCTCGGGAAAATTTATCTTCGTATAAATCATGGTTGTTTCAATTGTTTCATGTCCAAGGATATCTGCAATTGTCTTGATATCGGTACCCGATGAAATCATGTCTTTGGCAACAGTATGCCGAAACATATGAGTCCCGGTAAAATGCCGTAATCCAGCCCGAACAGCCGCGCGCCGCATCGTATCCCGAACCTGTGAAGTACCCATTGGGAATCCAGCTGATTTCTTAAATCTCACAAATAGAGTACGTTCTTTAGTATTTGGTCTTGCTTTAAGCAGATAGTTTACTATTGACTGGCCAGCTTTCAGACTTAGTGGGAGCTTTCTTTCTGAGTGATTTTTTGTTTTGTGCACACATACTGTACCATTCTGCCAGTCGAAATCATCTAGGCTAAGGTTGGCAACCTCCACACATCTTAAACCGAGATCGGAAAAACATCGTGCAATTGCGTAATCGCGTAGGCCAATCTCTGAATTTAGGTTGTATGTCGATAGAAATGTTTCCTTATCTTCCGCGGACAAATACTTTGGAACTTGCATTCTTTTCCACACTGGCGGCGTCATGGGTAATTTCAATATTTCATCAGCATTGAATCCGTCCTCGAATTCGAGAAACCGGAGGTAGTTTCTGATCCTTACCAATATTGTCTTACGACTTGCCGGACTTAAGTGCCTTAGCTCTTTCATAAGAAAATTTCTGACTTGATCCGGTGAGATTTTATTCCCATTCGCAATTGCATTCTCTATTGAGCAAAAACATAAAAATTGGCGGACCGTATTGTAGTGACTAATTAGGGTTGTTTCGCTTAAAGAGGCCACTTCTTTAAGATATGTATGGAATCTCGTGAGTTCGGCCTCAATAAGTTCATTGGCTTCATAAATCCTGGGTATTATGCGTTTGTTGAAGTGCTTTCCAGTTGTAAAGTGATAGTATGCATGAAGTGCAGCTTGTATTGTCCCAAAAGTTGAAGTTAGAGGTAAGCCCGCCGTATATCCTACAATTAACTTTCTGAGTTGCTCTTCATCGGAAAGAAGGTGTGTTAAGTTGAAGGAGTTAAGAAAGCAGGATACCCGACTTGTATAGACTTCAACAACCCGTTTGGTATAATTGTTTGTCATCAGGTGATTCTCAAAGTCTGACAAACTTGATGTGTCATACTTTTTGCGGCACATAATATCTACTCCTTTTTGCTTTATATAGTAGCAAAAAAGGATGATAGATGTTATGTGCCGAATATCTGAACAAAACCTACCAGAAAAGACTCCTTAAACCTGATTCAGCACATAACCAAACTCGGCACATAATTGCGTCCGATCGTGAAGGGGCGGATACTGTTTTCCGCCAAGTTATTGGAGAGGGAGCAGTTTCCATCCTTCAGATAATTCGTCAATTCCTGCCTATGGTTTACCGCGTATTTCAGAGCTTCCCCCAGTTTAGATTTAGGGAGAACCTTGTTTTTGTGGAAATCCACCCATGCCCAAAAGGCCTCCAAAACAGGTTGCTCCTGCTTCAGACGCTCGGTTTGCCGGGTTTCTTTAGAACACCCTTCGAGAGCTTTCTCCTTCTCAAAGAGTTCATTGCAGAATCGAATCCCATCGCTTGCCAAGGTGGCTTCCGGGCTGTGGATATCCTTCGGCAGGGCATCGACGAAGTTCCTTCGAACATGGGCCCAACACAGGCATCGCGTGATTCCCTCTACCTTTTGGTAACCTAGGTAGGCATCCGTGTGGAGGTACCCCTTAAACCCTTTCAGGAATTTCTGAGGGTATTTACCACCCCGGCCCGGTTGGTATTCAAAGATCCTGATGGGATGCTCACCGTGTTTGCCCGTACTGTAGACCCACATATAGGAATCTGTAGTATTCTTTCGTCCCTCTTCGTTGAGGACTTGTACTGGCGTCTCGTCAGCGTGCAGATAGTTCTCCGACAAGAGCTTCTGATGCATCCGCTGCAAAAGCGGGGTCAACCAATCCCGGGCTGCGGCCATAATCCAATTGGCCATTGTGGCACGACTTAATTCAACGCCCAGCATCTTCCACTCCTTTTCCTGACGGTAAAGAGGGAGGGCGTTGACAAACTTCTGATGCATCACCCAGGCTACTGTGGAGGGAGATGCCATAGAGTGCTGAATGACCGGCGAAGGTACGGGCGCTTTCTCCATATAGGGCAAGTCATTCTTACGACAGCTGCGGCACTCGAAGGTTTCGCGGTAAAGATCGATTACCCTGACTTTTGCAGGGATGAACTCAATTTCGGTGCGCACGAACTCTTCTCCCACTGAGACCAGCGTCGTCTGACATTCTTCGCAGAACCGGTCATCTTCTAATAGAGTACAGAGCCGTTTCTCATGGGGAAGGTCTTTCAAAAGTTCCTTACGTTGACCGTTGAATTTCTTTCGCTGGTAGCCCTCGACTTGCTTGAGGTCCGGTTCTACAGCCTTGGAGTTTGCTTGTGTTTCTACTTCATCAAAAAGAGACATCTGTCCCAAGGAAAGGACGGATGTCTTCTCAGAGCTTCGACCAAAGAGTTTACGGGTCAGATGATGAATGGTTTCATGAAGAAGGTTGTTTTCCTTCTCCAGTTCGGTGATGCGATGTTCAAGTGTTTTTATCGATTGCACTTCACTCATCAGCCCTAAATCCTTTGCGTTTTTTACTACATTCAGTATAGCATAGAAACGCTGTAAAGTCCAGTAACCATGCGGGTTTCGCTCGTTTTTCACACCGAAAAACAGCCTGTAGAATCCCACTTTTTTACGGCCTTGGGTTGATCGATTGACAGCCCTTCCATAAGCCAGCGGAATTCCTGGCGGGTAATTCCGCGGACCGCTTCAGCACTCTTCGGCCATTGGAATTTACTCTTTTCCAGTCGCTTATACAGAAGAACAAAGCCATCCCCTTCCCAATAGAGTACCTTCAGTCGATCATGCCGACGGCCGCAAAAGAGAAACAAACTGTTCTGGAACGGGTTGAGCTGGAAGTTTTGCTGAACCAAGGCTGTCAGTCCGTCGATAGACTTACGCATGTCGGTATACCCGCAGGCGATGTAGATTTTATCGGCCTTAGAGAGATCACCGAGCATGATGGAGTGCCCTCAGAGTATTCTCGATTAATTCTATCGATGCGGTGTTATGAATTTCCAGGCTTATGGCATCCATACGCACTACGATAGCCGGTGACGATGAGTCGATAGATTGGGGACCGACTTGGTCAACT